>JANYBJ010000185.1 GCA_025360845.1 bacterium | reverse complement strand
TGGAGGGCGAGCGTCCTCGCGCGCCGCAGGAGCTGTTCACGCCCAACGTAAGGACAGGTACCCATGGAGGGCGAGCGTCCTCGCGAGCCGTCTAGCACGCTGTCCATGTCCGTCATCGTCAGCGCGGCATGCAGGGCGAGTTGGTGCTTTTAAGCCTTCTGCAGCTCGCGGAGCTTCTTGGCGGGCAGGCCCAGCACCTCGTTCAACACGGTTGCCGCAGAGTCGGGCTTGGAATCCAGCAGTTCACGGAGCAGCCGGAAGAGCAGTTTTTTTTCGACGATTGAGAAGATGTCGAAGTTGTCCGAGCAGGCGCGCACCGCGAGCGCGCAGGCTTCGAACCGCTTGCGGGCGGCGGCTTCGGCCTCGCCGGCGGCTTCCCCCGCATACGGGTACACGCCGTCCGCCTGCCACTGCTGCAGCAGCTCGGCCGTGAGCGCCTCGCGGCGTTCGCGGAAGTGGCGGCGCAGGATGTCGCGCGCCGCATCGAGGAAGGCCTTGATCTCCGGATGCATCTCGTCGAGGATCAGGAGGTTCTCGCTGTGCAGCGCGGCGAAGCGCGAGGAGACCAGGTAGGCGGTGTAGTTGAAGCCGCTGCCGGGGCGCACCGCCGCGTCCACCTCGTGGAGCGCGAAGCCGTCGGTGTTGCAGAAGACGATCTTGCCGCGGCTCTGCTTGGTCTTCCACTCGATCACCTGCAGCTCGGCCTTGGAGCCCTCCGACGATTTGAGGTGATACGTCTGGGTGGCGTGCTGGACGATGACCGGGTTGACCAGCAGGCCCTGAAAGTAGATGCGCACGTTGGGGTAGGCCTTGAGGTACAGCGCGAAGTGCGACGCCAGCTGCTGCACCACCCAGGTTGTGTCGAGCAGCGAGCCGAGAGCGTTGCGGATATCGGTGATCATCACCTCCGTGCCGGTCCCCGGACCGGGCGTGGCCACGTCGGCGAGGGTGAAGAGGCTCGGGTCCTCGGCGGTGCCGGTCAGCACGAACGAGCGCAGCCCCGCGTCGGTCTGCATGGTGGTGCGCCACTCGATGTGGTTGCCGAGCGCGAAGGCCTTGAAGCGCCCCTTGCCCTTGCTGCCGTGCAGTACGCGGCCCGAAAGCGGGGTCTTGTCCGCGTCGCGCTTCCACGAGCCGCCGAGGTTGCCGAAATGGTTGTCCGCCTGCAAGGCGTTCACGCCCAGCCCGTCATCGGCCACGCGGATCTTGTCGATTCCGCCCAAGGGGTTCTGGATCACATCGACCTGGACGTCAAAGGCATCGGCATCCAGCGCGTTCCAGATCAGTTCAGTCATCGCCTGAATCGGCGAGGCGGTGCAGAGCGAGAAGATGTGGTCCTTCTGGGCATGAACATGGATGTCTTTCACGTGGCGGATTCCTTTTAAGTCAAAAGGGCGTTACATGACTCACGGTTGAAAAAGTTACAATACCATAGCGGAATCGGGCGCTTTTGGGTAGTGGTTTTATAGCGCGGTCTGAAGCCTGATCACGAAGGCGGGGGCGCAGCGTTTGAAGTCCGTTTCAAGGGCTAAATCATGCCCTCCTCTTTCATCAAGGCGATGGCCTCCCTGATGAGCGCGAGGTTCATCCGGCGGACTTCGCGCTTCTTGCCGAGGGGGCAGGGCAAGGTGATGCAGAGCTGGCCGCCCAGATGCTCGCGGAACTGCTCAAGGCCTTCGAGCACGTCCGGTTCGCCGTGGGCCCCGGCGCGCTCCAGCAGGGGCGACCATACGGGCAGGCCGCAGTCGGAAAGTCCTTTCACGATCTGTGCGCGCTCGTTGTGGCTGATGAGCCCCTTGAGCATGGCGTAGGTGCTGTCGAGCACGATGCCGACAGCGACCGCTGGACCGTGCCCGAGCGTGAAGTTCGACATGAGTTCGAGCCGGTGCGCGGCCCAGTGGCCGAAGTCGAGCGGACGCGCGCTGCCGAACTCGAAGGGGTCGCCCGACGACGCGATGTGGCGCAGGTGCAGGCGGGCGGTCTTTTCAACCACCTTTTCCATCACCGCCTGATCGCGGTTGCGCAGGGCCGCGGCGTTTTTACAAAGGTAGCGGAAGAAGGGCTTGTCCTTGATGATGGCGACCTTGAAGGCTTCGGACACGCCGCCGATCCACTCGCCTTGCGGCAGGGAGTTCAGGAAGTTGAAGTCGTTGATCACCGCGAACGGCGGGGCGAAAGTGCCCGCGAAATTTTTTGCGCCGCCCTCGTTCATGCCGTTCTTCACGCCCACGCCCGCATCGTTCTGCCCAAGCACGGTGGTGGGGATGCGCACGAAGCGGAGCCCGCGGTGGACGAGCGCGGCGGCGAACCCCGCCATGTCGAGCACGCCGCCGCCGCCGACCGCCAGAACATAGCTGTGGCGGTCGAGATGCTCCATGCCTGCGGCGGTCATGATTTCGCGGACATTGCCCCAGCCGTTTTTGGCGTTCTCGCCGCCGGGCACGAGCAGGGGGGGGCGCACAAGCGTGAGGGTGGCGCGGTGCGCGTGGAAATAGGCCTCGATCTGACGGGTCAGCCCGGGCGTCGCCTCGGCTAGGCCCGCGTCCACCACCAGCAGCACGCGGGCGGGGCCGGAGGCTGGCGGACGGAGGACAGAGGACAGCGCGGCGTTTTTCGGCGCGAACACGTCGTGCGTGAAACAGACCGGATAGCGGAAAGGAACAGAGAATTTTTGAAGGATGGTTTTCATTACCTGGCGCTCTCTTCGGCCTTGAGCAGCCATTTCCAGGCGGGGACCACTTCAATATCCCCCGCCGGTGTCTGGATCCGGGCCTCCTCGTCTTGGGTCACGATGAGCCTCCTTGTTAGCGGACATCGCTTGGACAGTTTCAGCAGCGCATCCGTTTCTCGCTCTTTTGTCTCGGGATCGGTCAGGCTGGTACAGACCTGAACCGCCAACTGACAGTCAGGCACGACAAAGTCGACCTCGGTTCCGTTGTGGTAGTAAAACACACCGTCCCCGTAGCGTTGTCTGAGTTGAATCGCCACCAGATTCTCGAGCAGCGAGGCGACCGGATCCAAAAGGAACAAGTTGAGGATCCCGTTGTCCACGAAGTAATGCTTCTTGTTGCTTTCCCGGTCAGCCAGTTTGGCGGAGTAGTTCTCCAGCGGGAAAATCAGCCAGGATTCTTTCAGATACCCCAAGTAATCGATCACCGTATCCGTGCTGATGCGTTTCCCGGACGCCGAAACGACATGCGCCAGCCTGTTGAACGAAGACGGCTGCTTCACGCTCTCGGCCAGTTTGCGCACCAGAACGCGCAAGGCGTAATCATTCCTGATCTGATAACGGCTAACCAGATCGCCGAAAAAAATCTTCTGATATAGGTTGCTGAGCCATTCGCGTTTTCCCGACACCTGGACCAGCTCCGGCAGCCCACCCGCCCTGAGATAGGTTTCAAACGCTTTCACCAGCCGGCCGCGTTCCCGGTACCGCGCGTTTTTTTCAGCCGCATCGATCCCAGATAACGTCAGATATTCCGGGAACGAACACGGATAGACCGGATGCACCATAAACCGTCCGCCCAAGGTGGTGGCGATTTCCGCGCTCAGCATCTTCGCGTTGCTGCCCGTGACATAGACGCGGTATTTCTGATCGGCCAGTCTCCGAACGAACTTCTCCCAGCCGGGCACGAGCTGGACCTCGTCCAGGAAGAAGATCGGCCGGCAGTCGAACATTTCTTCGTAACACGTTTTAACGCGCTCCAGCAATTCCGTCTCCAAACTCGGCAATCGGTCGTCCTCGAAGTTGAAATAGAGGATCTCCTCGGTTGCGTGCCCCGCACTCAATAACTGCTTCATCCGCTGGAACATCAGGTATGACTTGCCCGCACGCCGCAAGCCGACGAAAACATAATTCAGGGCGTCCTCAAACGCATACGGGCGCGGTGTCAGCTCCACCTGCGCGGCGTAGCGCTGATACTCGGCGATCATGAGTTTGAGGGCGTCCTTGTCCATGTCACTTGTCTTTCATATTCGATGAAACATCAGGATATTATCGAATATACTCGACGAAAGCAAGTGCGTCTTGAACGCATCTGCAACGCGATAACCGACGGATTGATGATTACGCCAGCCAGGCACGCAGCTCTTGGGCGAGGTCGAGCAGCGACTCGGCCTTGAGCGGCAGCGTGGAGACGAGCGCGGTTTCGCACCCCGCGTCGGCGAGGCCGTGAGTGCCTTTGATTCTGGCGGTGTCGAGGCTGACGCTGAGCGGGGTGCGGCCGAAAAACAGCTCGCACGGGTCATAGCCCGGCTTGTTGTGGATGTCGACGTGGCGCGCGTAGTCGGGCGCTTCGCGCGCGTCCCGCCACCAGGGATAGGCGAACCAGCGGCCCGGCTGCGCCACCAGCAGGAGGTCGCCGGTGCGCGGATGGTCCACGCCGACTGCGGCCTGTCTCGTCCGGTCCAGGACCTGCGCCACGCCATCGAGCGTCCGCAGCGTGTCGGCCACGCGCGGCAACGCGGCGGGGTCGAAACAGGTGACCATCGCGATCTGATGGTCGGGCAGCGCGTAGGCGCGGCTCTGATAAAAATCCGGATAGCTCATTTGGCCGACGGCGCGCACGGCGAAGAGGCCCGCGTCGCACAGGGCGCGGTTAGGGAAGACCGCCCCGCCGGTGACCTCGGTGATCGCGTAATCGCCGAACGCGACGGCCTCGTACCCGTTCGAGCGGGCGGCGGCGAAGAGGCGTTCCAGTTCATTGCGGACAACGGCCAGCGCCTTTACGCTCTTCAGGTGTTTGGGGCCGAAGCGTTGAAGGTCGTAGTCGAGGCCGGGCAAATAGGCGATGCAGAGGTCCGGCGCGTCGGGCGCGGCCAGCAGGCCGGACACGGCGTCGGCGATCCACTCCGAGCTTTTAACAGACGCGAGCGGACCCCAGTAGTGGCGCAGGCGGAAAGGGCGGTCCGCGAAGCCCGTCAGGCGCTCGGCGAAGTCGTCCGGCTGGCTATAGCAGCCCATGAGCATGCCGCCGCCGTGCGTGTGGACCGGCGCGGGCGAGATGAGTTGGTCGACGGCCTCGCCCAGACTCTGCTGGAAGAACGCGAGCGCCACCGTGCCGCCGCCGGCGCGGAACGCGTCCCAGATGCGCGGGCCTTGAACAAGTGCGGCAGACTGCTCCCAGAACCAGGGCTTTCGCAAGGTGGCGTCAAAGAAACCGTTGGCGGGCATCCCGTGCCGCGAAGGGGGCAGGCCTGTGCGGAGCGTGGCCTGTGCGGTGCAGGTCAGGGCAGGAAAAACGCTCCGCAGGGGGCGCAGCTCAAGACCGCCGATTTCGCGCGCGCCGTGATGCGTCGCAAAGTCGTATCCCAAACCGGCGGTCTGTATGAGGAGCAGTTTTTTCATGCCGAAGCTTATCAGTCAAGACACGGAAACAGTATAACGGGTGCGGTCCTAAAGCAAGAGCACAAAATGCGCACATGCTTGATCAAGTTTCCCTGCTTTGTTATTCTCCCTTCACAAACGGAATGGGAATAAACATGATGTTGAAAAAATCGCTCTCCACCTGTCTGCTGCTGGTTTTGTCCGGTTGCACGTTCTTGGCTCAGGATGCCGACAACACCGCGGATAAGCATGCGGGTCAGAAGACCGCGCAGCCGCCGCAAGACGCCCGGTCCGCGCCCAAAGTGGTCAAAGAGGATATCGAACAGTTCGAGCAAGCCGCGTTCCGGGCACCCGCCAACGCCTACCGCTCGGTGCCTTTCTACTCGCTGAACGACGACCTTGACCCGGCCGAGGTGGACCGCCAGCTTCACCTCTTCAAAGAGGGCGGCTTCGGCGGCACCTTCCTCCACAGCCGGATCGGCCTGCTCACCGAGTACCTGAGCACGAACTGGTTCAACGTCATGGCCGCCGGCGTGAAAAGCTCGCAGGACCTCGGCATTGACGCATGGTTCTACGACGAGGACAAGTGGCCCAGCGGCTTCGCGGGCGGAGTCGTTCCGCTCAAAGATCCCGCCTTCCAGGCGCGGTCGCTCGTGCGCGTCAAGAAAGACCAGCCGGTCAACGCGCCGGACACGGTGCTTTTCGAGGACGGGAATTTCAAATACGTCTGCCACGTCGACCCGCTGGGCGACGCCTGGTTCAACGGCACCTCGTGGGTGGACCTGATGAACCCCGACATGGTCAAGGCCTTCATCGAGTGCAGCTACGTGCCCTACGCGCAGCGGTTCGGCGGCAAGCCGCACGTGCGCGGCATCTTCACCGACGAGCCGCAGATCAGCCCGCGCCCGAAGATTGAGAACCAGGGCGCCGTGAGTTTCTCGCCGGTCCTTCCCGCCGCCTTCAAGGCGCGCGCCGGCTACGACCTCGCCCCCAGCCTGCCGTCGCTCTTCGCCGAGGTCGGCGATTGGCGCAAGGTGCGACTGGACTATTACCGCACGGTCGCCGCGTGTTTCGAGCAGGCTTTCAGCAAGCAGATCGGCGACTACTGCGCCGCCAACAACCTCGTCTGGACCGGCCACTACAACAGCGAGGACGCGCCCACGGGAAACATGCTGAACGAGGGCGCCCTCATGCAGCAGCTCCGCCACATGCAGATGCCGGGCATCGACGCGCTCGGGCTGCGCTACAACACGCTGCACTGCGGCAAGGTCATGACCTCCGTCGCCAACCAGTACGGCCGGACGCGCCGCCTGAGCGAGCTCTTCGGCATCAGCGGCCACAACATGACCTTCGAGGACCGCATGTGGATCACGGGCTGGCACACGCTGATGGGCGTGAACTTCATGTGCCCGCACCTCTCCCTCTACAGCATGAAGGGCGAGCGCAAGCGCGACTACCCGCCCACCATCAGCTACCAGCAGCCGTATTGGCGCTACAACCGCCTCTTCGAGGATTTCTCCGCGCGGCTCTGCTACTTCGCGACCGTGGGCCAGACCGCGCCCGAGATCTGCGTGCTCAGCCCCATCGAGTCGGACTACATCGCGCCGACACAGGCCCTCTCCTGGAAGCGCGACGCGGCCCTCTCCGAGCTGCTCAACGTCCTGATGCGCTGTCACCGCAACTTCGATCTGGGCGACGAGCAGATCATCTCCGAGATCGGCAAGGCCGAGAGCGGCCGCTTCGTGATCGGCAAGATGGCCTACCGCGTCGTGGTGGTGCCGCAGCTGCAGACCGTCCGCGCCTCCACTCTCGCGCTGCTCAAGGCCTTCGCCGCCCAGGGCGGCACCGTGCTGGTCGCGGAAGAGTACCCCGCGCTCGTGGACGGCGCCGAGAACTCGGCCGAGATTCCGGCGCTCAAGTCCTACGCCGCGCTCGTCAAGGCCGACGGCTGGCTCGACGCGCTGAAGAAGAAGGCCCCGCCGGTGTTCACGCTGAACGGCGACAAGTGCGAAGAGGTCTGGACGCACCTGCGCACCGTCAAGAACGGCTTCACGCTCCAGCTTTCGAACACCTCCCGCCTCGCGGGCCGCACGCTCGCGCTGCGGTTCGCCGACCGCGACGCCGCAGTCGCGCTTTGGAATCCGGTCAACGGCCAATGCCTGCGCCTGAAGCCCGAGGCCGACGGCGCCTACGCCCTCGACTTCGCGCCCGCGCAGACTTGGATCGTCACGCTCGGCGCCGCTTCTTCTTCGGCGCGCTTCGACGGCGTCTACGCGCTGCCCGGCGAGCGCCGCGAGATCGCGAAGCTGAGCGGCCCGTGGCAGGGCAAGCGCATCGATCCCAACGCGCTCACGCTCGACTACGCCCGCTGTTCGAAGGACGGCGGGACGACGTGGAGCGAGCCCGAGCCGGTGCTCGCCCTCTATGACCGGTTCGCGCTGAGCACGCCTTACAAGGGCGAGCTGAAGCTCAAGTTCGAGCCCCAGATCACCGATGTGCCCACGGCCTGCAAGCTCGTCGTCGAGCAGCCGGAGATGTACACCTCGATCACGGTCAACGGCAAGCAGGTGACCTTCGACTCCAAGGATTTCTACACCTGCTTCACCTTCCGCGCCCAGTCGGTCGACGGGCTGCTCAAGCCCGGCCGCAACGAAATCATCCTCACGCTGAACTATGTCTCCGGCGTTCCCGCGAGCCTCAACGCCCGCACGCGCTACGGCACGGAGATCGAGAGCGTGTACCTGGTCGGCGACTTCGCCGTGAAGCCGGCCCCTTCGGACAAGCCGCTCGCAACCACCGACCGCAACAGGGAGGGGGCGCTGGTGCCCAAGCCGGTCCACAGCTTCAAGAGCTTCGCCATCACGCAGGAGGCGGGCACCTTCAACGGCGACCTCGCGCCGCAGGGCTACCCCTTCTACGCGGGCGAGTTCCAGCTCGACAGCACAGTCGAGGTGGGCGACCTCGCGGCGGGCAAGAAGTACCTGCTCGCCTTCCCTTCGTTCGAAGCGGTGGTGGTCAACGTGACGGTCAACGGCCAGCCCTGTCCGCCGCTCGTGGCCAGCCCGTGGGAGACCGACGTGACCGCCGCGCTTAAGGCGGGCAAGAACACGGTGCGCGTCTCGCTCACCAACGGGCTGCGCAACCTGATGGGGCCGCACCACCACAAGGGCGGCGAGCATACCGCCGTCGGCCCGGCCACCTTCCGCGCCAACCAGGACTGGCCCAACCCCGAGGCGGGCGAGGTCAACTGGTACGACGCGCGCCTCGGCGGCAAGGCCAAGGTCTGGCGCGACGATTACTACATGATTCCGTTCGGGCTGCTGCAGCCGCCGGTGCTGGTGCAGGCCGACTGACATCGGCATTCTGGTTTGAAGATTTTCTGCTTCGGGGAGGGCTATGAGAAAAGGTGTTGGTGCAATCATGACCCTGAAACGCGAGCGGTTCGCCACGTTTCTCGCCCTGACGACGGCTTTCGGCTTCGCGTGGGGTCAGGCGGCGGAAAGCAACCCGACATCGGCGCGGCCGTTGGCGTACGGGTTCGCGGGCATGGAGCATCCGGAGCTGCTGCCCTTTTTCCTGCCGAACGGCACCCAGACAAAACAGTTCATCACCTACGACCCGGCGGGCGAGAACCGCTCCGGCTTCTTCAAGCGCTACGAGGAAAACGGTGAGTATGTGTTCTTCGACGAGATCGGCCCCGGCTGCCTCTACCGCCAGCAGATGAATGTGTTTTCGAAGATGACCGCGTTCCCGAACGAGGAGATCCGCATCCGGTACACCTTCGACGACGAGCCCCAGCCGCGGATCGACATGACGTTCGCCGAGTTTTTTGGCAAGGGCGGCAAGTACACCGCGCCGTTTACGCCGCCGCTGGCCTATTTCGACACGCAGGGCTCGCAGTGGAGCCAGGGGCCGGGCGCCTTCGCGGTGCTGTACTATCCCCTGCCGTTCGCGAAACGGCTCAAGGTGTCGGCTTATCACTCCGCCGGAATGAAGCCGTATGACGCGACATGGTTCCAATACACCTATCTGAAGTACCCGCCCGGCACCCCGGTGCAATCCTGGCTGGGGCGCGAGGCGGATTCACAGGTGACGCGCGGCCAGTGGGACCGGCTCGGCGGCGACCCCAAGGCGACGCCCCCCGGGAACGCGGTGAGGCTCACCAACGCCGTGCCGCCGGGCGGGGCCGTGCGGGTGCTGGATGAGCCGGGCCCGGGCGCAATAGGCGCGATCAGACTGGGCTTGGCGCCTTGGACGCGGGAGACGTTCTTTCACACCCGCATCCGCATCACCTGGGACAATCAGCCGGCGCCGGCGGTGGACATGCCGCTCAGCTCATTCTTCGGCGCCGGCGGAGACACCATCGGGGCCGAGGACGTTTCGGGGATGACGCTCAATACTCTCTTTTTCGGCTTTGACGCCAAGGCCGGTCAGTTCCACTGCTATTGGCCGATGCCCTACTGGTCGCGGGCGCAGGTGGAGATCGTCAACGACGGCCCGACTCCCATCGCCCGCCTGGAGTCCGAGATCGCCTGCCTGCCGCCTGAAGCGATCCGCTATCCGGCCGGAGCATGCGGCTATTTCCATGCCCGGCGCACGCTCGACAGCTCCCCGGACCAGGCGGTCTGCTCCCGCGCTTTCCGCGAGCGCGGGCGGGGCAAGGTCGTGGGGCTGACCATGTTCAGCACCGGCTACAACATGGACGGCGACGAGTTCACGTTCATCGATGGCTCACTCACGCCGCAGATTCATGGCGACGGCACGGAGGACGACCATAACCAAGGGTGGGGCGGGTATGCCATCCAGAAGCCGCTTTGGGGCGGGCTGGTCAATGGCTTTCAGGGAGGCTATCGGCTTTACACCGGCGAAGCCTACATCTTCGATTCATCGATCCGCATCACGTACGAGCACAGCAATCTCGGTCCCGCCTATGGGCAGAAGACCGATTTTGTCGTGTGGTATTACCTCGGCGAGCCCGGCTTCGCGAACCTGAAACTCACGGACGAAGTGGATGTCGGCGACCCGTCCAGCGAGCAGGCGCACCAGTGCGTTGCCACGGGGGTGAAAGGGTCGGGCTCGACCGCAAGCTCGTACGACCGCTATGAGCAGCAGCCGCGCGTTCCAACCACAACCGATAACGGACGGGCCTTCACCGGGACCAGCGAGTTCAGGGTGAAGCTCGATCCGGCCAACGAAGGCGTGAAGCTGCGCCGACGGGTCAACCGGCACCTGGCGAACGTGCAGCAGGCCAAGGTGCGTGTGGACGGCGAGTTGATCCCGGACGCGCCGTGGCTGGTGTGCGATCTGCCGGTGTCGGCCGACACCGCCTTTCGCGACACGGACTACGAGATCCCCGCCCGATACACCCGGGGCAAGGGCCAGGTCGTCATCCGGCTCGAGCATGTCCGCGGGCTGCCCGACGACAGCGACAACGAGTACTACTACTGGGTCTACTGCTACGGCAAAACACCTCTGGCTCCGCCGCCTCTGATCCGGCCCGGCCCCCTGTCGGTCGCGCTCAGCCGCGACAACCAGGTGGAGTTGCGCTGGCTCGACGAGCAGGACGGAGCCGCCCGCATCCGGGTTCAGCGGCGCGCCGAGGGCGAGGGCGCGTTCGAAACGGTCGCGACGCTGGCGCCGGGCGTCACGAGCTACCGGGACACGACGTTCAAGCCGTTGTCGTCGTCCGCGTACCGGCTCCAAGCCTTCAACGAGTCGGGAGCGTCCGAGCCGTCGCCCGAAGTGGCGATCATCGCGCCGGGCGGGAGCCGGCTGCCGAACCTCGCCCAAGGCGCCAAGGCCTCCGCTTCGTCGGTCTGGGAAGGCGGGGAATACACGCCCGACAAGGCCCTTGACGGCGATCTTCGCACGCGCTGGAACAGCGCCGCCGGAAAGACGCAAAACGAATGGCTCGAAGTGGACCTGGGCCGCGAAGCCGCGGTGGCCGCCGTGCAGCTGTTCCAGGAAACCCAATGGACGCGGATCACGGCCTACAGCATTCAGGCGTGGGTGCGGGATCACTGGCAGGATGTCTACGAGGGCAAGGATATGCCCGATGGCGTGGTGTGCCGCTTCAAACCGGTTTCAGCGAGCCGCGTGCGGCTGCTGGTCAAGAGCACGGCCGGCAACACCCCGACCATTCGCGAAATGAGCCTCTTCGGGCCGCAATAACGACAATCGGCTATTGACCGGTAATGGAGAAAAGCGGAAGATGATAAAAAACGGTCAGGTTTTGGGATTAGGGAAAGGAGCGGTTCAAACCATTCTTCGCGATCACAAAATTGTGCGCGTGTTGGCTGAGGAAGGTGGGCGAGCCAGTCGTGGAAGTATCGGAAACATGCCGGCTTATGTCGAGTTTCTGAATAAGAAGGCTAAGATAGATAAGCCTGATCTTGATGCAATTGAGAACTGGTGGGTCGAGCGGGTTAAGAAGTTCTTCGAGGCAAAGCCGATGCTCTTCCAGCTTGATACTAAGTCGTCCTTGCGAGCTGTGGTGCGGGATTTGTTGAAACAGGCTGAGGAGCGTCAGAAACAAGACACAGGCACGATGTTTTTGGGTGCGGTATTGCAACACCTCGTCGGGGCGAAGCTGGAATTGGTGCTGGGCCATGAAGTGGAGGCGCACGGAGCGTTTGTGGCGGATGGTGTGACGGGGCGGGCGGGCGATTATCGAATCGAGGATGTGGTTATCCATGTGACGCCCAGTCCGGGTGAGGCCTTGCTGCGCAAGTGCTCGGATAACTTGGATCAGGGTCTAAGGCCGCTGATCATCACCACCTTCAAGAACGTGCCGGTCGCGGAAACTATGGCCGAGAACGCGGGCGTCGCTGGACGTGTCGAGGTCTTCGACGTCGAGCAGTTCGTCGCCTCCAACATTCTGGAGTTGTCTAAATTCAAGGCAGCGGGGCGGAAGGTCACTGTGCAGGACCTGATCGCACGCTACAACCGGCTGGCCGAGTGCGAGAACAATCCCGGACTGCTCATCAAAGGGACATAAGCGACGGCTCCTGTAGTAACGGGAGGAGGTTTCGTTGAACAGCGTGTTAAGCAAGTTCCGTTTCGGATGGGCTCTGGCCCTCTCCTTGAACGCGACGCTCCTGTTGGCCGCGCCGCGCAGCGCGGAGGAGGCGTGGCGCATGGCGCAGGGCTGGCTGCGCGTGGCGCAGAGCGCTCCGCTGCACGAGCGGCTCGGACCGGACTTGGGAGAGGCCGAACCGTTCACGGTTGACGGAAGGATTGTGGGCTATGTGTTCGCCCTGCGTCCGAAAGGTTTCATCGTCACCTCCGCCGACGATACGGTCGAGCCTGTCATCGCCTTCTCGCGGACCGGGCACGGCGCGACGGCCGAAGGCAGTCCGCTCGCGACCCTGCTCGCCAGCGACTTGCCTCAGCGGCTTGTGCCGCCTGCCGCAGGGATCGGCGCGTTGGCGCTAGAGGCGTCGGTGAAAACACAGAAATGGGACGCCTTCGCGGATGCGGCAGACGCCGACGGGATTTCCGCGCTCGCCAACAACGGCCTCGCCACTCCGCCTGCCGACCTGCGCGTCGCCCCGTTCGTGGGTTCGCGCTGGGGGCAGGGGAAAGTCGCCGGTCAGAACTGCTACAACTATTACACGCCCAGCAACTACGTCTGCGGCTGCAACGGCACCTCGTGGGGCCAGCTCATGCGCTACCACCAGTATCCGACCAACGGGATCGGCCAGCGCACGCGCACCATCCTCGTTGATGGCGTTTCGCGCTCGGCCGCCACGCGCGGCGGCAACGGCACGGGCGGACCCTACGCATGGTCGTCGATGCCCTTGTTGCCGGACGCCTCGATGACCGCCGCGCAGCGCCAGGCCATCGGCGCGCTCACCTACGACATCGTCGTCGCGATCAGCACCAACGCCAGCGGCACGATCAGTTCCTATTCGCCCACCGGCACAGTCTCCTATGTTCCGCCTTTCGTCATCACCGGCACCTACGGTTACGCCAACACGATCCGCTTCGAGAACACGGTTGACCGCCCGAACGCCATCAACGCCAACCTCGACGCGGGATTCCCCGTGATCGTGGCGCTCCCGGGCCATGCCGTGGTCTGCGACGGCTACGGCTTCCAGAGCGGCACCGCCTATCACCACCTCAACATGGGCTGGGACGGATTGGACGACGCCTGGTATACGCTCGGCGACATTCAGGCCGGCGGCTACCGCTTCACGGGACTGCAGTACATTTACGGCAACATTTTCCCAAGTTCCACGGGCGAGGTCGTCTCGGGGCGCGTGCTGGACGGCAGCGGCAACCCCCTCTCCGGAGCCACGGTCACCCTCGCGCCGGGCGGACGCACGGATGTCACCGACGGCGCCGGCATCTACGGCTTCCACGGCGTGGCCTCCGGCTCCTCGGTCACGCTCACCGCCGCCAAGGCAGGCTACTCGTTCGTCGCCAAGAACGTCACGCTCGGCACCTCGGCCAGCTACACGGCCACCTGCGGCAACCGCTGGGGCAACGATTTCACGGGCGCGCTCAGCGGCTCCTACCGTCTGGCCTCCGGCCGCATCGTCAACAGCGCGGGCAACGGGCTCGCCAACATCGCGGTCGTCTTCAGCAACGGCGGCGGCAACGCGCTCACCGACGGCAGCGGCGACTTCGCGCAGGCGCTGCCCATCGGCTGGTCCGGCTCCGTCACCCCGACCCAGTCGGCGGCCTACTTCGAACCGGCGGCCTACGCGATCGCGAACCTGCAGAGCGACACGGCCGGCCTCGATTTCCTCGGCGCGCTCATGTGCTTCGTCAAGTCGAACGCGACGGGCGCGAACAACGGCGGCTCATGGGCGAACGCCTACACGAATCTGGCCACCGCGCTCGACACCACGCCAGCAGACAAGGAGATCTGGGTCGCGACCGGCACCTACAAGCCCGGCGACTGGTCGCGCGACAACGCCTTTTTCTTCAGCGCCGGACAGTCCGCGTACGGCGGTTTCGCAGGCACGGAGACGCGGCGCGAGCAGCGCAATTGGCGGACCAACCCCACCGTGCTCAGCGGCGAGATCGGCAGCCTCAACACCGTCACCGACAACTGCTACACCGTGGTGCGCGGCGCGGCGGGCGCGCGGGTCGACGGCTTCACCATCACCGGCGGCAACGCGAGCTATGCGGAAACATACGCCACGATAGACGAACTCGCCCGCGGTTTCGGCGGCGGCGTCTTCATCTGGGACTACCCCACCACCGAGAGCGCCTCGTTCGTGGTGGATCACTGCATCGTCACCGGCAATCGCGCGAACAACGACCAAGGCGGACCGGGAGACGGCCTCGGCGGTGGCCTTTTCCGCTGTCTTGCGCGAAACTCCCTGCTGCGCCAGAATGTGGCCGAATTCGGCGGTGCGGCTTTCGAATGCCTCCTTGAGAACTGCACGGTAATCAGCAACAACACCGCATTAAATGCGGCTGTTTACGGTGGCTATACGACCAATTGCATCGTCTATTACAACTTGGGCGCAGGCAATCTTTATCCAGACGGCGTCGGCTACACCTGCACGACGCCCGGTTGGTCCGGGACCGGCAACATCACCGCCGCGCCGCTGTTTGTGAACGCGGCCGCAGGCAACTTCATGATCGCGACCAACTCGCCCTGCAAGAACGCGGGGATTTCACGAGCGTGGATGGCGGGCGCGCAAGACTACTTCGGCGACAGCCGCTTGTCTGGAACCGCGCCGGACATGGGAGCCTACGAGCTTCAGGCGACGCACCCCGCCTTTACGCAACTGCCGGAATCGCCGCTGCTCGGCGCGTCGGCCTTCGACGTCAGCGTGCAGACGCGCTACGGGTGGAGCTACCGGCTCCAGTGCCGAGCCAGCCTCACATCGGGAAGTTGGCAGAACGTCAGCGGCGCGGCGGCAGCCGTTGCCGGCGACGGGACGATCAAGACGTTGCGCGATGCCGCGCCGCCTGCGGGCCAGCGCTTTTACAGGGTCTTCGCGCAGTAAGCGCTTGGGTTCGGCCTCAAGCTAAAGCAGGCGACGGTAGACGTCGAGCGTGGCCTCGACCTGGTGTTCCAGCAAGAATTCGGGCTTCACGTCGATGGCCTTATGCTGGCCCAGGAGGTCGAGCGCGCGACGGAGAAAGGCGGCGAGATCGTCCTGCGGCACCAAGCCGTCCGGGAAGCAGGCCGACAAGGATTCGGCGGCGCCGCCGCGGTCAAAGGCGACCACTTTGGTGTCGCAGGCCAACGCCTCGGTCAGGGTGCGCCCGAACGGCTCGGGCCTGTTCGACATGTGGCAGACGATCTCGGCCAGCCTGTAGAACTGCAGGATGTCCGAACGGTGTCCCACGAAGGTCACATGGTCGGCCAACCCGAGGTCGATGGCCTTCTGCTTGAGCTCTTCGCGGTAGTGGGCTTTTTCGGGGTCGGCATCGCCGACCACCACGCCGTGACAGTCGGGGCGCTGTTTGATCAGGGCGACCATCAGGTCGAGAAAGGCCTCCTGCCCCTTCCAGCGCGAAAGGCGTCCCGGCATGAGGATGACCTGCTTGCCGGCCAAGGCCGGATAGGTTTGCAGCAGCGTGCTCAGCCACGCCGGATCAGGGACGCCCGGCTTGAACACGCCCACGTCCACGCCGCGGTGGATGAGGGTGATCTTGCGGGGGTCGACACGGTAGTTCTTGATGATGTAATCTTGAACACACTGCGAGATCGCGATCATGTGCTCGGCCCGCGCCATGACGGCGCTGTAGAAATTGATCGAGTAAAGGCCGTGGAACGTGCTGACCAGATGCGGCCGCTGATCGCGGGGCATCCCGCGCCACGCCAGCCAGACGATCCAGGCCGGCACGCGCGAGCGCACATGCACCACGTCGGGACGCAGCTCCTTCAGCAGCTTTCTGACCGGGCCGACGAGCTTGAGCGTCCGCAGGGCCTTCAGGTGAACCGGCATCTCGATGTGCCGCGTGCCCTGCGCCTCGAGCTCCTTGACCAGGCGCCCGCCGGATGACAGCACGATCGACTCATGCCCGCGCTTGACGATCTCGCGGGCGAACTCGACGAGGCCGCGTTCCACGCCGCCGCTGTTCAACGCCGGTATAACCTGGAGAATTTTCACGGATTGAAATGTGCCAGAACAGCGCCGGAAACGCAATCACGATCACACGCACGCAACGGGCAGCAATTCTAAAGCCTCACGGCTACGAACGCAAGTAAGCTTGATAAACTCCGTTTGTGTGCCCGTAAGGGCATTCTTTCATGGCGGCCCAAGCCAAATTTAGAATTGCGAATTGCTGGAATTGCTGGATTTTTTTAATGGGGTGTTGACAGATCACAAGCCATCGGTTAAACTCCATATGACGATTAAGAAAGGGGTTAACGTAACCCGATCTAGTCGAGGGACGCGAAGGAGAAAGGAGGCCATTTAAGGATTTATCTTTTCGAAGCTCCGTAGTCCAGATGCAGGCCGTCAGACGTTAGTCTTGATAATGGCCATGGGCGTGTGAAGATCGACTGATCAGGCGCAAGACGCCTACACAGACGATGAGGAGCTTGCCAGACCGAGGAAGAGACCACGCAACACGTCCGGCGGCTTACGCCAATAAAAAGAGACAAAGGTTGCACAGCGGTTTCCAGTACGAACGTCCGGCAATGAATCGCTCTTCGCTGATTGTTAATAAATCGGGAAATTTTCACCGGTACACGAGAAAAGGTAATGCGCAGGTGCCTGAGTCCCGGAACGTCGGAAAAGGCGGACCGGCTGAGACGAAAGACAAAGTGAAAGGATGGGTTATCTGAGCAACGATAGCACATGCGGTAACGCATAGGGTTCCCTCACTGATTCGAGGGAACCCTTTTTTTAAACTTAGGAGTCTTTATGAACCGTAGAAGTTTCATCGTATCCCTCTGTTCCGTTGGCGCAGCGCTTGTCCCTCTATCGAATGTGTCCGCGCAGGAGGCTTCGGCAGCGGGCAAACGGGAGTTCGTCGAGATCCGCACCTACACCTGCTCCAGCATGGAGAAGAGGGACAAGCTGATCGAGATCTTCGACGCCGCGTTGATTCCCGCATTGAACCGGCAGGGGGTCAAGAGCGTCGGCGTTTTTTGGACCAACGGAGAGGTGAACGACGGGAACGCGGCGTATGCGACCAACGTGTTCGTCGTGATACCACATCCGTCCGCCGACTCGCTCGTCGCGAACGAGCAGCGCCTGCTCGCGGATGCGCAATTCATGAAGGACGCCGCGCCGATGTTTGAGGCGCCCATGAACGATCCGCTCTACGACGCGTGTTCCAGTTCGCTGCTGTATACCTTTGCCACGCTCCCGCAGGTGAAGCAGGTGACGCAGTCCGCGGACCGGCTGTTGCAGCTCCGCATCTACAACAGCTACACGATCGAGCGCAATGCCAAGAAGATTTCGATGTTCGAGCAGGGCGGCGAACTCGGAGTTTTCCGCGCCTGTGGACTGCAGCCGGTGTTTTTCGGCCACGCGTTGGCAGGCGACAAGCTTTCCAACCTGACCTATATGGTGGGCTTCGCCAACAAGGCGGAGAAAGACGCCTCGTGGAAACGTTTCGGCGAGCATCCCGACTGGCAGAAACTGAAGGCCGATCCGCAATACAAGGACACGGCGAACAAGATCATCAACATCGTGCTGCGCCCGTCTAAAGCGTCCCAGCTTTAATCGTTAAGCAGTCCTGAAACGAATTAGACATCGTCGGGGACTTCGATGCGGATGGTGCGGATCTTAATGTCCTTCAGAGTCCCGGGATCGATCTTCTTGTGGTCGAGATCGCTGCCGTGCAGAGTTCCGGGATCGGAGAAGAATGGCACTTCGAAACTGGCGCCGCAAGAGGGGCACTCCGCAGCAGTGCCGGCCATATCGGCAGGGGCTTCGATTTCCTGGCGACAGTTTGCATTCTTGCAATAGAAAGAAAGCATGCGCTTCTTCGGCAGTGGCTTTTGGGGAGAGGGTGTCCCTGCGGTATCCAACCCCAGGGCGGCCAAGTCGATGCGGATGGTCTGGCCCCCCTTCGATTTCTGTCCGGAGGAAGGCGCTGTAGCCGGAGGTGCGGTTTCAGCGGTGGCCGTGCTGGGCATAATCGGTGCAGCTGCCGCGGCAGGTTCCGGCAACGCAGGACCATGGAGCGTGCCGGGTTCGGAGGCGGAGGGCACCGTAATGGATGCGCCACAAGCGGGGCAGTCGGCCAACAGTCCTGCGGCTGAATGCGGCGCCTCGATCTCCTGCTTGCATTTCTTGCAGCAGAAGGATATGGCTTCTGAAAAATCTTCTAGAATCTGAGGGGCAGGTGCCGCCGGAATCACGGTGATCAGGTTTTCCGGTGCCGGTGTGACGGCATTACGTGCCTTTTTCAGCACGCGGACACGCAATGTGTCATGTTCAGCAATGAGAATTCTTTCTCCGGTTTGAGGATTTCTGACCTTGCGCTCTTTGCGCCGGATAACGTCGAAACGGCAGAGGCCGGGCAGAGTGAACCCCTCGCTACAGGATTCCCGATAGGCGATTTGCTTCAGTGCCTCTAGCAAAAGACGTGCTTTTACTTGGGAAACTCCAACACTGAATCCCAATTCCCGAACCAGATGGCTTTTGTTGTAGGACGCTTTCTTCATCGCAAAGTCTCCAAAAAAATGAGTAATACATAGCTTAAAAGCAACTAACATGCCACTTTTTGATTAATGCGTGCTTTTTGGCTTTGGCATCGAATTTGCTTTTCTGTCTAACGATCTTATGATTAGGAATTGAACCATGGCGATGAAATTCTGGTTTGGGAAAAAAGAGGCAGAGCAGGACGGGGCCGCAGGTGCATCCTGTGATGTTTTAACGATGCCCGACTCCTCAAAAAACGGCGTTGCGTCGTTATCTGCTCCGACACCTTTATATGTTGAGCCGCAGCGAACTGAGACCGTGGCGGAACAAAAGGTGCTCGCGCCTCAGCAGGTTTTTACGGTTGGGGTTGTGCAACAGAGGACACGGTCGTCTTCTGATTCAGAGGGTGGTGAGCAGGGGGTGCAGCCGTCGTCGGCTCAGGCTCCTTTCACGATGCCGGACGCGCAGGCTGAGGTTTCGACTATTTTGGTTAAACCGATTGCGGGTGTTGCGGACGAGGCTGGCGTAACGGTTGTAGCTGGAACTGCTGCTGGAGGTGCGACGGGACCGTCCGAGGTTCAGAAAGCGGTGCTCAAGCCGGTGGGCAGTCCGCTGCGGATGTCGGCGCGTCCGACGGGCGATACCGCCGCTGCCGCGCCCCTGACGGGACTTGGGGCCGGCCGCCAGGCTTATGGTTTGCGTCCGAGGGAGGATGCGGGGTCTCCTTCTCCGGTGGCGGAGAAAAGCGCAATTGAGCGGAATGCCGACGATGTGGCGGTCCGTCCGAAAGTGGATCAGCGGGCACTCTATTACCAGTTGATGAACGGGTTGTATGACGCGGTGCTGATCCTTGACGATCAGGGACATGTTGTGGACTGTAATTCGCGGGTCACGGAGATGTTGGGGTATTCGCGTGAGGATGCGTGGGACTTGCCGATTGATAAAGTGATCACCGGCATGTCGAATCAGATGTTCGAGCATCTCAAACGCAGCTTGGCGGATAACCATCACATCTTGATCGATGCGCGTTGTTTCCGACAGGACGGGACGTCGTTTTCGGGAGAGGTTGGGGTCAGCACGCTCTCCTTGACGCGCGGCACCAACTTGGTCTTTACGCTGCGTAACGTGGAGCGGCGCAAGAGTGCGATGGATGAATTACGCAGGAGCCACGCCGCCTTGAATATCTCGTTGGCACCATCGTTCGTTTGTGACACCGACGGGTTCTTTTTGGTTGTAAACCAAGCCATGCTCGACGCGTTCGGAATACCGGACGAGGATCAGGCGAAAGGGGTGCGCTTTATGGACCTCCTGCCCGATGCGGCGCGTCTGTTCTTGCGTGCGTCCTGCGGCGAGAAACTGCGCGAGACGCTGCGCGTGCCGACGCCGGGCGGTGTGCCGATCAAACTCCAACTGGCGTTGATGCCGGTACAGAGTGGACAAAACGTCACTTCTGTTGCAGGGTCGATCCTGCAGATGTAGGACGAACCGGAAGACAGAAGGAGAGACCTGCGGGCACAGGAGCCGAGTCCGTCGGCATATTTGATTTGGCGTCCGGCCTTCTTATTCGTCGCGATAGGGCTTGTTCAGTTCGAACAGCGACAGACGGCTCTTCAGGGCATTCGCCTTGACGTTGTCCCCCGTCTGAGTGTAGAGCGCGGCGGCTCGACGTGTGGCGTCGAGCGCTCGGCGGAACGAACCGTTCTCGGCATGCGCAACCCCGAGCACCGCCAGCGCATGCGGGTCTTTGTCGTGCAGCAGCGAACAGGCCTTTTCAGCCAGCTTAAGAGACTCTTTGCCGTCGCGCAGTTCACTATAGGGAGAAGCGGCTTGTATCCATGCCGCGTTACAGAGCGCCTGGATGTTGTTCGGATCGCAGATCAGTGCCTCGCGAGCCAGTTGCAGTGTGTCCTTGGCTTTGGCCATACGCGCCTGCCGCATGGCCTCCTCGGCCTTCTTCTTGAAGTCGAGACTTAATCCCGCAAGCACGAATTTGGTTTCGATGTCCGCTTTATCCACGGCTTTGATGTAAGCGTCCTCGGCCGAGATGATGCCCTTGGCGGCCAGACGCGTCAGTTCATCGCCGAAGGTCTGCATACCCGCGTTTTTGCCCGTCTGCATGACCGATGGGATCATGTGGGTTTTCGAGTCGCGAATGAGGGACGCCACCGCCGTCGTGACGACCAGAACCTCGAAGGCCGCGATGCGTCCGCCCTCGGTCTTTTTGCAGAGCGTTTGGGCGACCACTCCCTTGAGCGTGTCCGCCAACATGGAACGGACCTGATTCTGCCGATTGGCCGGAAACTTGTCGACCATGCGTTCCACGGTGGAGGCTGCGGTGTTCGTGTGGAGCGTGGCGAAAACCAGATGGCCCGTCTCGGCCGTCTCGATCGCGATCTCCATGGTTTCAAGGTCGCGGATTTCGCCGACAAGCACAATGTCAGGATCCTCGCGCAACGCGGCACGCAGGGCGCGTGCGAAACTTTTGGTGTCGCGGTGAACCTCGCGCTGGTTGATGATACACCTGTTTGGCGTGTGAACGAATTCGATCGGGTCTTCGATGGTGATCAGATGCTCGTTGCGGTTCTGGTTGATGTAATTGACCAGAGCGGCGAGCGTGGTGGATTTGCCGCTGCCGGTTGGCCCTGTCACGACGACGAGTCCTTTCGAAAGCATGCAGAATTCATGCATGATATCCGGCAGGTTGAGTTCATCGAAGGTCGGGATGCGCTCGGGAATGACACGCATGACCGACCCGTAACCGGACATGTCGCGGAACCCGTTGACGCGGAAACGCGCCGTGCCGCGGATTTCATAGGCGCAGTCGGTATCCCATTCGCTCTCGAGCTGCGCGATGTTTTCTTCGGGCATGATCTCTTTGATGAGTTCGAAAACATCATCGCTGGCAAGCGAAGGCTCGCCGGCGACAGGGCTGATGACGCCATGGATGCGCATGTAGGGGGGACGGCCCGCGTAAAGATGCAAGTCACTGCCTTCTCCCGCAACCAGCGGTCGAAGGAGACGGTCAATGGCGGCCATAGTAAAGTTCTCCGGCTTAGATAAGGCTCAGCGGGTTTGGATACGGAAGAATCCCCGCGGCGAGGACGCCGGGAGATCAACATAAAGACGCATCAGACTTAAACCATTTTGCGAGTTGCCAATAATCTCGATGTTCAAGATGTCGAGGGGTTGCCACTGACTGGCCGGGCTGGCCAGATCGGGGCTCCACGTCAACACATAATCGGTTGTCGAAGAACCTTCGAAATCGACAACAATCTGGTTGATCTGGGCGGGTTCCGCGAGCGCCTGTATGCCTTGAACGGGCTGCGCTGACACAATGACCGGCTGCATGGCAAACCCGGTGATACGCGCTTGCGGGGCCGGTGACGGAGGTGTCGGACCAGGCGACGGCGCGTTGGTGGTGTATTTTGCAGTCAGGGAAATATCGTAGCCTGGCATATAGAATGAGGCTGGATTGGGATTGAAAATGTCAGCGGGGTTCAATACAGCCGTATTCCCTAACCACTTCCAGAAGTAATAGTTAGGTTCTTCAGGATCGACAGCATTAATCGTAACAAGCGTGCCGACAGCGAACATGTTGTTATAACCTTCTTGCCAAACCTCCGGGATCGTGTTGAGAGGGGCCGGTGGCATGAAGTCAGCAACCTTGGCATTAGCGAGGGAGAGCAAGAAGGTGGGAGTCCATGTGGCATTGTGCAGCCAGGCACAGTCCCCGAATACGCTGACATCGCTGTCCTTGTTGTATTTGAACAGGAACTCATGACTTGTCGCAAGGTTCGCCTTGCGTGGGCTATCGAAATTATTGACCACGACATGCGAAGAGGTCTCCCAAGCCCGTTCTTTGCCCGAAATCCAGCGTTTGTAGAGACTGTCCGCGAAGAAGTCGAGCGTGTCATAGTCGGCTTCGCTGTTGGATGCCCAGCTCCAATAGTAAACCCCTGTACCTTTTTTAACGACGGAGAGCTTCGCGTGCTGGTTGTTGTTGACATATCCGAAACGCCCTAGCTGGATGGCATCGCTGTCGCCTGCGTCACTCGGCGCGTCGTTGACCCAGGCCACACCGCCGTCTTCTCCCGAAAAACTTGACGGGCCGGAATACTCGCCGTTGATTTCGGGTATGCAGTCCATGCCGAGTGTATCGATCATCGCTTGGGGTATCCACGTCACACGGTCGACGAGGATGGTGTTGTCGCGGACATAATAGGTTCCGTCACGCTTAAACCGGAAGCTGAGGGAAGTCGCTCCGGTCACCATGTAATTCGAGAGCTGCCAAGCGGTACCCTTTCCTGATGCGGTACCGCAGACGGTTGTTCCGTTCGCCACGAGTTCGAGTCTGTCATACCGCGATTCGGCCGTCGCGCGCCACCAGAACAACAACACGCCGTCGCCTGTGAAGTTGGTGGTGGTGAGGCTGACACTCTGGTCCGGGCCGACTGACGCGCCGCCGAATTTGACGACGGGATCGTTAAAACGGACGCCGCCCGAGCTGCTTGCGACAACGCCCGTTGGCGAGAAAGTGGTTACGGTCAGAGCCTGTCCGGCGATGGTCAACGCGTCCGCCAACTTCTCGTTGGCGGTCATCATCCGGAAATTCGCTTCCACCAGGACGGAATTCGAAGGCATGGTGAATTGGGTTATGGGTGCATGGCTGTCAGCGAAAACGGCACCGTTGGTCGACGCCCAGCGGTCGAAGGTCTGCCACTGCGGAGCCGGGGCAGCTACGATGCGTACGAACGCGCCTGCCGGATACGCGCCTTCTGGCTCGCCAGTGCTCTCGTGTACAGCATTGGGCATGGCTCCGGCGTCTCGCCCGTTGATCACGGTGACAGAGAGAACCTTCTGCCGGTAGAGGGCCCGAACCGTGATTGCGCGTGCGGGCATGACCAGAGTGGTGGCCGGAACCGCCGGGTTGGCGAGGCTTTCGATATCGCCGTCCCAGGTGTTGAACTCAAGGCCCAAGGGCGCGGCGGCCGCCATGATCGCGACGGTAGCGCCGACCGCATAGGTTCCGCTGCCGCTGCCGTTTTCAACCGTCAGGACGTTCGCGAACTGCGTCCATGTGACACTGTCGACCCAACCGCAATCGGAACCGGCCGTGCCGGATTCGTTTTTCGAATAGACCCACCGCACCGTATGATTGGCGCCGGTGAGGAGGTTGGTTTCGAAGAGCAGCCATCCTGTTTTGGTGCCGCTGATCCGGGCGGCTTCTTGGCCGTCGATCAAGAGAATCAGGAAATCGCGGTTCAGCTCGGAAGAGGTTCGCCAGTGGAAGGCGAGTTTGCCGGAACCAGAGAATGCCGCTTCCACGGCGGTTTCCGCATTGTTTGACACGGCTATCGGTCCGCCGAGCTTGGCCGCGATGTTGCTGACCGCTCCTGACGGAGGAGCTAAGTCGAGCTGAATCGAACCGGCCCCGTTCGGGAGGAAGAGCGGTTTTCCCGGCACACCGAATTCGGCGGCGAGCGCATCGGATATCCAAGTGACGGGACCCACATAGCCGGCATCCTCGCCTGCGGCATCGGAGCTGTCCTTGGTGTAGGCCCAGCGCAGAATATGGGGCCCTGCGCCGGCGACGAAGTTCGTGATGACCCCCGACTGCTGTCCCGTGAGGGACGCGATCGGAACCCCGTCAACCGAGAAGACGAGGAAGTCGTATTGATCTTCGCAATCGACCGACCATGGGAAGATCACGGTTCCGGCATTGGTGTAGACGGTCTGGAAGAACGCCGTCTGATTGTCTCCAATGGGGCCGAGACGCACGGCCGGCGGAGTGAGCCTCAAATTGTCGACCGTCAGGTTGCCTGTGCTGACCGGGGAGGGCACGCCAATAAGGAGCGGGATGATGGTCTCAAGCGGCAGCGCGGTATACGTTGCGGCGACGATGAGATTGTTGGTTTGCATGCGCAGGGTGGTCGATGTCGCGGCAGGACTGACGACGGTCGCGACATCTCCCGTCCATCCGCCAAAGGTGTGCCACAAGGGGATCGCATCCGCTTGGAGGGGGACTACGGTTCCGTTGGTGTACGAGCCACCTCCCGAACCGTTGAGCACGGTCAGCGCATAACGCGGAACCGTCGGCGCATTGGTTGTGTAGGTTGCCGTCAGGAACAGGTCGGTCGGCGGCATCAGGAAAGTCGGATTCCGGTCGGTGACCAAAGGACCGAGCGCCGAAACATCGTTGCCGGTCCAGCGGTCGAAAAACAGCCCTTCCGGCGCGGGGTCTGCAAGGATGGTGACCTGCGTATTGGCAGGGAACAGCCCCTTTTTGGCTTCGCTCACCGCGTCCCCGATCGAATTGTACGGGGCCGGCAGAACATACGCGGAATTGGTGCCCTGAAGGACCTGCAGCATATACGTCGGGCTCCATACGGCACTCCGCAGCCAGGCGCAATCCTCGAACATGCTGACATCGGAGTCTTTCGCGTAACGGTACTTGAAGAAATGCTTGATGGCACGGTTGTCGTCGCGTGACTTGTCCGGAGCGTTCTTTACGACGAAAGAGGAGGTGTGCCAGGTTCCGTCGCCTTTTCCGCTGATCCAGTTCGTGCGGATTCCGTCAAAATAGAAGCTGAGCGTGTCATAGACGCCCTCGCTTCTGGACGTCCATTCCCAAGTCAGAATACCGGTGCTGTAGTTGGTCACAGCGACCTGCGCCAAAAGATTATTGGTGACATACCCGAAGGCGCCGAACTTGATGGCGTCGCCGCCGCCCGGGGCGTCATGTACCCAAGTCACGCCACCGTCCTCGCCTTCGTAGTCGTCTTTGGTGTGAAGGCGGCCCTCGAACAGCGGGTCGTATTCGTTGTTGATATTGGGGACACACTCGCCGGCGGCGAGCGCGTTGACCAGACCTTCAGGTATCCAGGTGACGCGGTCGAGCAGCACCATGTTGTTGCGCACGTAGTACGTGCCGTCCCGGGTAAAGCGCCAAGTCACGTTGGAGACATTGGCTAGCTGGTAGATGTAGAGGTTCCAAAGGAGGTGATCGACGGTGTTGGTGTTTTTCTCCGAATGGACGAGCGACCGGGCGCTCCCGTTCACGAACAGTTGGATGCCGTCAACGTCGGCCTCGGTATCACCGCGCCATGAGAAGAGCAGATAGCCGGTGCCCGTGAAGTTGGTGGTGGTGAGGCTCACGCTCTGGTTGGGGCCGACCGAAGGGCCTCCCAGCTTGACGACCGGGTCATTGTAACGCAGACCGCCTGTGGCTTCGGCGATGACCCCGTTGGACGAGAAAGAGGTGATCACCAGCGGTTGGCCGCGGATTGTGAGTGCGCCCGCCAGCTTCTCGGCTTCGGTCTGGGGCCGGTAGGTCGCGGTGACCGTGACGGCGTTGGGCGGCATGACGAACATGGACACGTCGGCCAGGTCGTCGGCGAAGAGCGCTCCGTCAGCGGAGACCCACCGGTCAAACGTCTGCCACAGCGGGGCCGGATCGGCGACAATCCGCACGAGCGAACCGGCCGGATACACGCCTTCCGGCTCGCCGGTGCTTTCGTGGACGGCATTGGGCCAAGCTCCCGCATCACGGCCGTTGATAACGGTGACGGACAGGACCTTCGTCCGATAGAGCGCTCTGACTGTGATGTCCCGTGCGGGCATCACCAGTGTCGTTGACGGGGAGGTCAGGCTGGCAAGCGTTGCGGTATCTCCGTCCCAGACATCAAACTCCTGCCCGGCAGGGGCCGGAGCCGCTGTGATGGCAACCGAGTCTCCAACGGCGTAGAGGCCTCCGCCGGTACCGGCGTTGACCGTCAGGTTATATTTGAACTGCGTCCACGTGACGCTGTCGACCCAGCCGCAATCCAGACCGTCGAAGCCGGATGCGTTTTTCGCATAAGCCCACCGCACCGTGTGCGCCCCTACGGTGAGGAGGTCGGTCGTGAAGGTCGCCCAAACGCCGGCTTTGGCGTTGCTGACGCGGGTCGCTTCAACACCGTCGATGTAACAGAGCAGATAGTCCGACGCCTGGCAGGACGTGCGCCACCGGAAAGACAGGTTGCCGGCACCATGAAAGACGACTTCCGCACCGTTGGTCTGACCGTCTCCAACGAGCGGCACGCCGTTGGTCAGGCCGCCCAGCCTGACTGCGGCATTGCCGATCGCACCGGATGGCAGGTTGGTGGTCGTATCGACGAAACAGGCCTGGAACCCGTAAGGGAAGGGCAGTGCGGCGCCTGGCTGACCATAAGGAAACGCAATCGGTTTTCCCGGCACGCCAAGTTCGATAGCTAGCGCAGCGGGGATCCAGGTCGGTGCGCCGACCCAGCCCGAGTCTTGCCCGTCGAAATACGAACCGTCTTTGCTGTAAACCCATTTAATGAGGTGGGCGCCCGCGCCGGCGACGAACTGTGTGACCACTCCGGAAACTTCGCCGGAAATGGCTGCCATTTCTGAGCCATCGACCACGAGTGCGAGCTTGTCGTACCCGGCCTCGCTGCTCACACGCCAGGGGAAAATCAGGGTGCCCGCGTTGGTGTAGACGGTGCTGAAAAAAGCGATGTCGTTGTCCGCGATAGGGCCGAGGCGGACCTCAGGCGGCAGGGTGCTGATGCCGGCTGCGGTGATGTTCGAGACCGAAACGGGCGGGGGAAGTCCGAGTATGCCACCGATGATTTCCGGCAGGTTCACGAGCGAGTAGGACGCGGTGACCGTCATGGCTCTCGGCTGCATGACCAGGGTCGTGGAGTTTGAGTTGGGGTCTGCGACAGTTGCGGTGTCACCCGTCCAGCCGGTGAAGTGCGTCCACATTGCAGCGGGGTCGGCCACGATCGGCACGGCTGTTGCCGCCAGATAGCTACCGTCGCCTGAGCCGTTGTTGACCGTCAGCGGGTAGAAGACGAAAGAACTCTCAAACGCGCCGATATCGACGGTCCCGTTGATGATACGCGCGTTGCCTGCGGCATCCCGGCTGCCGGAGGCATAGGCGTTGTTGCCGGCATTGACGCAGGGCGAGTTCGTGCCGAGCTGCAACGTTCCCGTTATGAAGCGGGGATCATTGGTGACGTTGTTACCGCCATCGCGGTTGATGCCGTTATGGTTGAGCCCGGGAGCGGGTGTGGTACACGAGTTGATAAACACCGTCGCATCTTCGCTGGATGTTCCCGAGGAATAATTCTCGGTACGGTTGAACATGACGATCGAGTTGCGGACTAGGCTGCCCCACACGCCGTCACCGTTGGAACTGGTGCTGTCGACGTAGTTGCTGACGACCGTGCAGTTGTTCAGCGTGGCCCAGTAGGCGCCGCCGCCGCGGTAGGCCGCGCATGAGGCGATGATGCAGTTGTTGACTTGGGGAACGCGGTTGTTGACCGGCGCGTAAACACCGCCGCCGTTTTTCTTGGAGCTGTCGGGGTTAAAGGGAACAGTCTGGTCTGTGGCATACGCAAACCCTTTTCGCAGCGTGAAGCCGTCCAATGTGCCGGCGGTCATGTATACGCATCGGGTGGAGTTGGGGCCAAAGACGCTTGTGGTCGAGTCGGGCTGCCCCTCAATGAACGTCACGGCGGCACCTTGGGTGCTGCGCACCGTGACGTTCTTTTCGATGACGACACGGGAAATGCAAGACCCCGAGGGCTGTTTACCTCCGGAGGCATAGGTTCCGGGCGCGACGAGGACGAGGTCGCCGGCGCCGGCTTGGTCGACGCCTTTCTGGATGGTGAGGAACGGTGAGTTGGTTGAACCGGTGTGCGAGTCGCTACCGGTCGGCGCGACATAATAGGTGGTTGCAGCCTGGAGGGCGGTCGCCGCCCAGACCAACGCGCCGGCTAAAAAGAAACGTACGGCGGGATTTGTTTTCATGGCATCTCCGATCAGCCCGTCCTGCGGATACGCGGGGCTATCCGCAGGCAGGCCTTCGTGTAGGGACTACGACTGAATTAATTGGTGGTCGTCGGCGGCACGACCACGTCGACCGGAGCCTCGACGGCGACTGGAGTGACCTCTCCGGCTTCCCGTTCGGTCACAACCTTGTCGTGGTTTGCTCTGGGGCTTTGCGGATCTTTGATACTCATGAGCTCCTCGCGGGTCTGGTCGCCGGGCTCTTTGGTCTTGCCAGCCATGAGATCGCGGCTGAGGACGGCGTTCTTAGGCATGCCGACATCCTCCTTAAGAGCGGTTGGATCGGCGATCCCCACGGTGACGAAAATGACGATTTCCTTTTGGCCCTTCTCGCGGCTCTTCCAGCCGAAGAGACGCGGGCCGATCCACGGCAGTTCGCGCAGGAACGGAAGGCCCGAGTCGATGCTGGACTCGGTGGTTTTTGACAGTCCGCCGATGACGGCGGTCTTGCCGCTCTCCATGGTGAAAACGGTCTGGATGCGGCGCATGTTGATGATCGGGTATTTAGCGACCGGGGTCGTCGCGCTGACACCGCTGATTTCCAAATAGCCTTGGCGCTCGCTGATCGACGGCATAATGTCCACCGTGATCAGGCCGGACGGACTGATGCGCGGCGTGACCTTGAGGCTGATGCCGTAACTGAAAAACGCCTCTCCCACAAAGGGTTCGGCTTTTCCGGGGATGATGGCGAGTTCCGTGGTGATGTCCAACTGGTCGCCGCTAGTGCCGCTGCGGGATGAACGGACGGTGATGTTCGGCTCTTTTGTGGTCATGTCGACCATCGCGGTCTCTTCGTTTGCGACAATGATCTTGGGGTTGGAGAAGACGGAGACGCCGTCCATCTGCTCGAACGCGTTAATCGCCATGCTGAAATTGTCAATGGACATTGAGCCCGTGAACGCGCGTGAATTGTTGTGAGTCTTCGTCGAGTCGTAACTGTGGGTGGTTCCGCTGCCGAGAACGGTCTCGGTCGTGAGGTCGCTGATGATGTCGTGAGTGGCGTTGTTGACGTTGTCTTGCAGGGTGGAGTTTTGGGAGGAGCTGGAGGAGCTGGTGTTCCCGTTCTTTTTAACATTGCCGTTGGCCATATCGTCTTTAAAGCCCAGCGAGGCACCGTCGAAGTTCACGCCCACGCCGTCACCGCCGAAAGCATCCCACTTAAGGCCGAGTTTCCTGCTGGCGGCAGCGGACAGTTCGACGAATCGGGCTTCGATATAGACTTGTGAACGTTGCTTGTCGATAGATTTGACGATTTTTTCGCACTCGTTAAGCTGCTGTTCGGAGGCGGTGACGATCACGACGTTGGCCGAACCGAAAGCCGTGGCGGAGCCGAAGTTCCCCAAGGTTGAGGTGAACAGTTTCGCGACATCGGTGGCCTTGGCGAAGTCGAGTTCAAAGGTCCGGGTGACTTTCGGGATATCGAAGGTTTTGGAGATGACCACGTAGATGCCTGAACCTACGGGCTGCTCCAGCAACTGAAGACCCTGCGGATCGAGAATGGAAGAGAGCCCCTTGCGCCACGGCACCTTTTCGAGCCTGACGCTGACAAGTCCTTGGAGATTGGTGCCGCCCGAGATGATATTGGCGCCGGTCGCGTCACGGAACGCCTTGATGACGTCCGAGATGGGGGTCTCGTCGAACACCATGGAGACCACCGGCTCGCTGCCGTTGGCCGAGTCGACGATGCGGACGATAGGTGCGGGTGCCGGAATCGGCTGTGCAGATTGTGGCGCTTCGATGGCAATCACCGGTTTCACCGATGCGGGTGCCGAGACCGGTTGGATGACAGCCGGCTGTGCAGGCCGTGGCGCTTCGATGGCAATCACCGGTTTCACAGGTGCTTCGACTTGGGCAAACGTCCGCATCGTTGTCGCTGACATCAGGGCGACGGAAGCGAATGAACAGACGAGGGGGAGGGTTTTCATCTTGGGCTCCTGGTTGGGGTTTGACTGGTCAAGAAAGGTTCGTTTTATTGAATGAGATCGGTCGGTTTTAAGGCTACGCGTTCCGCTTTAAGCGGCTCCAGTTGAATGCGGTTGTCGGTCATGCTTTCGACACGCCAAATGTAGCGTACGTCCTTATGGTCAAACGTGACGGTGTCGCCGACAGCGACCATGTGCCGATTGACCATCGCAAGGACGCGCTTCTCCTGGGTATCGGGCATGACCGTTTGGGTAAACCCGCTGATGACCAGTGCTTTTCGGGCAACGGCCCAGTCAGCCTCGGTGATCGCTTTCTCCACGGGTTTCGGGGGGGGGGGCGGCTCTGTGTTTTTGACAACCGGTTCGCCCGCGGCCGCGGCCGGCTCAGGTTTCGGCGGTTCGTAGCCGATGGGCCAGAACGGGTCACGCGCGGCAACGGCCGGAAGCGCGGCGAATATGCCGAACAGAAGGGGTGCGAAGAAGACGTGACGTGTTTTCATGGCAAGGTCAGGGGGTTATTTGCCGGGTTTTGCTGGAGGGACTCGTTTTTCACCTTTGGTCGGCCACTCGAACGTGATCTGCGCCAGATGCGTTTCAGGTTTTAGAGGCTGACTTAAAATGAGCAGGCCAGAGAGGGTCGTCAAGGTATGGGCGGCTTCAACCTGTGTGATGAAGGCGGTGATCTGGTCGTATGATCCGTGCCCGGTGAACTCGATCGGCTGCCGGGCGTAGAGCTGTTCGGGAACGGGCTTGGGCACCTGGAGGGGGAGTGGGGCGAGTTCCCTGACGCTGTCGATGGTGAACCCGGTTTCCTGTGCCAGAGGTGCGAGAAGGTTTTTGCCCCGCATGGCGAAGGACCCCAAAAGCGGCTCGATCACGCCGGTGGCGGTCAGCGTGTCGAGTTTGGCGGTGGCAGCGGATGTTCTGTTTTTTTGCTGTTCGGTGCCGGCGATTTCCGACTGGGTTTTGGCGATCGTGTCGTTCAGGCTGGCAATCTCAACCCGGATCGCCTGGATGCGCTTGCGCGACGGCAATACGGCCAGAAAGAACAAAGCGGCCGTCACGACAATGGCGACAACCGTGATCATGATCGATCGCTTCATGGAAGGCGCGATCTTTCTAAGAAGGTTTTGATCGACTTTCACTCGAACCTCCTTGGCGAACAACCGCAGATGAGTTCAAACAGGAGCGCCTCGCGGCTTTGGGGGTCCTTGGCAAACTCCTGCCGGAACGCGCCTTTCGGGATTTCAACGGAACGGATAAGATTGGTGAAGGCAGGTGTCCGAAGCGCCGTGATAAACGTGTTGATCACCTCGGTGGAGCGTTCGCCCGAAGTGCGCCCCGCGAGCCGCAGCGTGACCTGTTCGACGGTGTTGGTCGGCCCCGGCGTTGGGCTCTGGGGGTCTATGGTAATCGGGGCGGGGGGATTGATGCGCATCTCGGTGAGTTGCATGTTCTCCGGCACGCAGGATGCCAGTTTAAGAAAGGTTTCGCCGAACCTGAGACGGGAGTTCTGATAGAACTGGATTTGACGGATCGCGGCCGAGGTGTCGCGCTCCTGGGCGCGCAGGCCGAGAAGCGCGTTATGGGCGGGCTTCAGTTCGGCCGCGCTTTTTTCCAGAGCAACCTTCAACACCATCTGGTTGTGGACGCGGAAGGCGAGCAGTCCCCACCAGAGCGACAAGCCCAAAGCGGCAGACACGGCGAACAGCGGAAACAACACCCGCATTCGGATGGGACTGGAGCTGTAACGCTCTTCGTCTTTCAAGAGGTCAAGGTGTAAAGACGGGGTCATACATCCTCCAAAACCGCACGGGCGGCGCCGACCGCCGCCATCAGGAACGGAGTGGCCGTGCCGGGGTCGGCAGTTGCCGATTTCGCGATGCCGTCGAACGGCGAGAAGACCGTCAGCGGAAGGTTCATCATGTGGAAAAAGACGGTGGACCAGTACTTGGCTCCGGCGGGCAGACCGCACACGAAGAAATTCTTCGATTGGCAGTTGCGGCGGCGCTGCAGGTAATCGGAGGAGATCTCGACTTGCCGGAACAGCGGGCGCAGGACCGGCTCAAGCATGGGCGTCGGGTCGATGAGCGTGTCCTCCAGAACGGCATCGGCAAGCTCAGGCTCAATGTGCATCTGCGCGCTGACGGCAACACGAAGGTGGTTGTAGCCGACCGGGTGTTCGCGATAGAGCACGAGACGCGAGTCGTGGAAGGCGGCCAATGCCGTGTGGTCGGCAAAAACAAACAGAGACACCGCTGTGCCCGAGACCGAGTTGAATGCCGGCGCGCACGTGAAACAGTTGATGGCGGCAGCCGAGGAGACTTGAAGCGAACAGGCGGTCGGGCGATGGCCTTCCACCAACAACCGGGCGGCCCAAGCGGCTTGAAACTCCGGCAGGCCCGCAGTGATCGCGGGCAGATCAGGCGCGCTGATGCGCGACACGCTGCGGAAATCGGTGGGTTTCCTTTCGGACTTCTCGTCGTCCGGCCCGGTCGCATTCCGCAGGAAGGCAAGCTTCGAGGTTACCGCCAGCGCGGCAAAGGGAGCTTGGAACGGGCGCGGCAACTGCCACTGTGCGTGCGCCGCGTCAGCCGCGGCGGCGGTGTCCGGCACGGTGTCCGGCAACCGCAGAAAACCGACCGCCAGCACCTCGGTTTTACCCTCGCGCTTACACAGGCGGACGGCCGGCACGCCTTCCGCAAAACCGGCCCCCAGCTCCAACCCCACGACATCCGTGAACGGTTTGCGCTGCGATGTGAGTTTAGCCGTAATGGGTGCAGATTTCATCATAGAGGTTAAAGCATTTATTATGCCACGGGTAATGACGGCTGTTGACGCCGCAACAGCGTGAGCTTTCGGCAACAGCGGCTCTCGTTCTTGCAAAACATATTTGCATAAGAGAGAAAAAAAGAAGCAAACGGCGGTCAGGCTTTTTCGAAACGGATGCGCAACCGGATGGAACAAATGGACTTCTCGTCAGTGTCTTGGAATTGGGTGGAGACCAGAATGGCATCATGCGTTCGGGGGCGCTCAAAACTCCCCTCGATGATCTTCGACTGCCTTACCGGGTTGACGCCGGAGAGTATCTTTAGCCTGTTGACCACGGCCTGCGCGTCGGGAATGCACGGGGGGGATGCCGTGTTCGAGGCCTGAAAACTTCCGGGCAACGCGCGGCTGGTGTCAATGGTCAGCTCGGTGCGCGAGGTGCTCAACATGTATTTCAACAACCATTCGACGTAATCGATGGCCGTCGGCTGTTCGCTGGCACCGGGCTTGTCGCCGGCCGGCTTCTTTTTGCTGAAGAGATCCATCAAGCCCATCTCGCATTCCCGTCCATTGATGTGAAATCACTTTTCAGGCAGCACGGGCACACACCCATTGGGACCGACCAGAAACAGTGCTTACTTTTTATATAGATTGCCAAACAATGGGGAACGAGTCAAGCAAAGCATCTGGAGCTAATAGATCACAGGGTCGCCTCGCTTCGAAAACGCCTCGATCTCCTTCTCCGTCATAGCAGCGGGGTCGCCGGGGCTGGCTTGGGCGGCGTATTCCCGCATACGCTTGATCTGTTCCGCCATCTGGAGTTGCCGCTGCATCCAACTGTCCTCGACAACCTCTACGGTAGGGGTGTCGGGCTTCATGGCCGCGGGAGTCTCCCCAGGCGGAGAGGCGGGCGCTGGCGGCGGCGGCGACTCGTCCAGGGCCGGATAGACAGCGCGCCGACCGGTTAATCCGCCAGTGTCCTCTCCGCACCCCGCGAGAAGCAACAGGCCCAAGAAGGTGCAGAACGTTTTCATCCTTCCCACGCCGTCCATTCGAGTTCGTCGACCAACCTCGGATAACTCGGCGGCGGGTTTAGGCTGAACCGTGTGTCGAAGACGTAGTTCTTCATATACCCAGTCCAGGTTTTGTAGCCATCACTACTCGTGGCGACGGGTTTGCGTATGAGGTTGACGATGCCGCCGTAGACGGTCATTGTCCCGCGATTTCCTGACGCCACCGTCTTGTCGTAATCGATGACGGTATAACCGCCGTTCACGCACATGAGGTGAGCGTAAATTTGTAAGTTCTTAGGTGCGGTGGTTTGTACGGCAACGTCTTGCTTCGCGATCAACCCCAGCGCGTCAGTGGAGCTGGGGTTGTTTGTCGGGTTATTCTTATATACAATATTATCGACGACCTTGATCGTGTTTTCCGACACCAGCGTCAACCGGCCTCCCAGTCCGTTGGGTCCCGACACCGTGATGTCTCCGAGTGTGGTGGTTGTGCCGCTCGTGTAGTTCTTGACGTAGACCACGCCGCCGGCGGGAATCGGCTGCGATGTGGGCGTGGTCCATCCTTTGCGGGCATTGGTGATCGACAGCGTCGCGTTGTTGATCGTGATCGTTGTTGGACCCTCCAATACCAATCCGGACGCTGCCTGCAGAGCCGCGAAGTCGACCGAGGCCATCGTTTCCACCGGAGCGTTGACGACGAGGCCGAAGTCGAAAATGGGTGCGTCTCCGCTTGAAGTATAGGAGGCTGCGCCGGTCCATGCCTTGTCATAGAAGTGGGAAGCTCCGAGAAACGAGAGCTGGGGTTTGGCGTAGAACCGGCCGCGGAAACTGTCGCCAGCGGCGATCGAGAGAGCAACCGACTGAGAGTCGTACCAGAGCGCGTAGCGTGCCCAACTGACGCTACGCAGGCCGTGCATGGTGATCGTGCGGCTGACGTTTTTGACGGTGCCGACCGAAACGACGTCGATCTGAACCTCCCCGCCCGTCACGAGGGTGCACTGGATGTCCGTCACATAGCTTCCGCCGCCAAGGGTTCCCGTCAGCGTCTTGGTCGACTCGTTGCCGCCTGCCACATCGGACGCGGCGCGCTCGGCTCCCGCTTCCGCCAGATAGAAGGCCTGCTCAAGGAAAACCTGTTTGTAGGTCTGCTGCACCCGCGAGCCGATGCAGAACGCGACGGAGCCGGCAGCCAACGTGCCGAGCGCCGTCAGCATCATCACCACCACGAGCGTCGAACCGCTGCGTCTGTTCATAACCTTCGGTATTCTGTTCATACGTTCAACCTCCCTACACGTCACATATTGCGGTAAAAGATCTCTGTCCCGATCTCTCGCCGGACTTTCGCGGCACTGCTCGCCCGGTCCACGCGCAGCGTGACCACGAGCGATTGGACACCCGCGACGGCCAAGGCGTAGGAAAGGTTCTTTCCGGCGAGCTTCGAGCCCGGATTGAACACCAGATTGCTGGTGGACGAGGAATAGGTGAAACTGTTGGTTTGCGGCGTCGTCCCGCCGGTGTTGTACGACAGTGTCCAGCCGCCGGTGTTGCTGGTGAGCGATACGTTTGACGCGGCGCGCAGGCCATACCGGTCGCCCATCCCGTAAACGATGCGGCTCATCGCCATGTTCACGTCGCGGTCCGCCTGCATCCGCAGTTCGATCCCGTTCCATGAGCGCAGCAGGTTGACGAACACCAGCAACGTGACGGACATCACCGTCAGCGAAGTCGCAGACGCGACCACCAGCTCCATGAGCGTGAAACCGCCGCAACCCGGAGTGAGACTATGTGGCGTGTGTTTCATTTGTGCAAACTCTTGCTTAAGGATGTTGTCAGGGAAACCGACTGCTGACCGCCCGTGGGCTCGACCCAGTTGATGACCACCGTGATGTTCTTCGTCTTGCCGTCGCTGTCTTGGGTGATGGTGTAGCTGCCCCGGCTGTTCGGAAGCTGCGTCGTCCCTACGGCATTGTCTGTCGCGGTATAGGACTGGGCGATCAAATGCTCCATGGTCTGCCGCGCAATGTGGAGGCAGGCCAACCGATTCTCCGTTAACGAGGCGGTCCTGCGCGCGTACGAAACGATGCCCAACATCGCTGCGAACACCAACATCATGATCGCCGAGGCAACCACGACTTCGATCAGCGTGAACCCCCCCCGATTACGGGAGCCACGGCGGTGGGAACGGCTAAGCACCTAAGGCCTCCTTGCGGTTTTGGAATGCTCTGGAACATGTGCCACAAAGGACACCCTGCACAAACGGTGAGGCAGGATTGAAAACTGCCCAGTTTCTATTATATTTGATAGCATAATCTATTCCAACCCCTTTATTTTTTATAGTATAATTAATTCACGGCGATGTGTCAATTGCCCCGATTGAGTTGCCAGCAATTCTAACGCGGGCGGAGCCCGCAACCCTCACCCCGACCCTCTCCCAGAGGGCGAGGGAGTGGGCAACAACGTTCTTTTTATCACTGTTACGAAGCCGTAAGGCACTAAATTTGGTTTAGGCCGCCATGAAAGAATGCCCTTACGGGCACACTACAAACGGATTTCCCTAAACTTTCTTGCGTTCGCAGTGGCGCCGTGAGGCGCTTCCTTGCCAAATTTAGAATTGCTGTTGAGTTGCTGCGCCGGGTTCTCGTTTTTGCAACGCGCATTTGCATAAGAGAGAAAAAAAGGCGCCGGAAAGGGACCGGGCCGCATAAGGAACGCGCTGGTGCGTGCGGGACGGCGGGTCTGTAGTCGGCATGAATTCTGCTTATTGTTAACGAAAGCGACATGAACGTGAACGACAAAGCGAGAGCCATCAAGAGCGACATCCCGCAGCAGAGGTGTGCCGAGGAGAAGCTGCTTTCCACATACCACGCCATGGACCATGCCGACTCCGGTATCGGCATCGCCGACATGGACGGCAAAGTCACCTACGCCAACCGCATGATGACCGAACTGCTTGCCCGAGGGGAGGAGTCTGAGGTTATCGGGAAACATCTTGAAACGTGGTTTGACCGGGAGCACGTTTTCGAGCCGATGCTGAATAACATTCGCCAAGGCTTGGGCTGGTCGGGTGAGCAACGGATGCTCTCGAGTGATCGTTCCAAGTGGCTGTTGGTCTCCGCGGTGCCGGACCTCAACATTGCGAACGAACTGTGCGGACTGGTGTTTTCCATACGCGACACGTCGGAGCGTTGGCGGGCGGAGATCGCCGAGTATCAGGTGGAGCGCAACCGGATCATGATGGAAAGTCTGGCCGGGGCGTGCCACGCGCTGGGGCAGCCGGCCACCGTCCTGCTGACCAGCATCGAGATCTTGAAGTTGGAAGGGCTGACGGACGATAAGACGCGGAGCGAGATCATCGAGCTGTGTTACGGCGCCGTTATCCAGTTGCGCGACCTGTTGAAGAAAATGAACGCCAAAAGACTTTACGCGGCTGAACCGTACCTGCCCTCCCATGCCGATTCCAAGGTGATCTTGCGCTTGGAGGACCGGGAGGATGAACGGCGTGTCGCGGGCGCCTGAGTTGTTGGAGCGGCGACCTTCTGACAGTCGCGCAACGAGGATAAACAGGGGGGGAAGAGGGAATGGCATACGCTAAGATTCCAGAGAAAGAGGCGATGTCGCTCATCCGGGTTTTGGGTCTGCTGGTCAATCAGGCGGGTGTCTACGGAGCCTCGCACAACGTGACCCGGCTGACCCTGCGCAGCGTTTTCACCGAAGTGGAAAAGGTGGTCAAAACCTACGGTTGGGTCGAGATTGCCCTGAAAGACGCGCAGGTGCTGGTGAACGGCTACAGCGACGGGCTCGACGTGTCGACGGGGAAGAATCTTTCCGACCGCATGCGACTGCATAAGATCGGCGGTCTCCTGTTTCAGGCGCCGCTCGAACTGGGAGAGTTTTCGGAGTGCATCACCCTGTTCGGGACAGCGCCGCAGGCGTTGGCCGAGGCGGGCGGCTTCGAGGCGGCGTTGAAAAAGCTGGGGCTGCGTAATGTGCGTGTGGTCACTTCAGTCTACCAGCGTGTGCTCGCGAACGTGCCGCAACCCCCGGTCTCCGAACCGGTCCCTCCGCAGTCTTCGCCTGACGTGCCCGCCCCCCTCCCGGTCTACGGACCGGTCCCTCCGCAGCCTGCGCCTGACGCCTCCCCGCGCCCCCCCGCCTCCGGACAGGTTCTCTCGCAGCCTGATTCTGACGCCACCCAGCGGCGGGCCGCGAGAAGGCCCGGCACCGGTTCGGTGGTGTTGGATCTTTCCGCCGCGTTCTCCGGGAGCGAATGGGCCGAAGAGCAGGTGAGCCGAGAAGCCCGGCAACCAGATGGCGCGGTGCGGAGCCAGCAGGGATCGGAGCGCCAAGAGCAGGTTTCGTCGCTGGCCTCGCTCTTGCGCGAGACCGCTACGTTGCTGGAAGGTGGGAAAGCCACGGCCTCGTCTGTCGTCACGAACCAGGCCGTGTTGACCGCTCTTGAAAAAGTCCGCGGCCTGATGACCCGGATGACGGTCGGCTCGGAAACCCGCATCACGGATTTGGCGAGTGAGTTGGACGAAGACAGCCTGACCATCGCCAGCATCGAGGCGGCGGCGCGGCGGCGGGGCATCGGCTTGAAGCTGACCCGCGGCGATTTGATTAAGCGGTATGCCGAGCTCAACCAAGAGATCGTGCAGCCGCTGACGGTCTCCACCGGGGTGATCGGCATGCTCAGTTCAGGGCTTGCCGGAACGCTGACCGAATCTCAGAACGATCTGCTGAAAATGGCGAATGAGAGCGTGCAGCGGGTGAATCAGTTGGTGGCGTATATGAACCGTATCTCGGGGTTGCCCGAGACCTTCACGCCGGACGCCGGCCTGATCGCCGACTCGTACCGGTAGGGGATGACATTCATGGACCGATGGTTTTCTTTTTCAACAGGCGGACGCATCAAGATCATGCTGGCCTGTGGCGTGCTGCAAATCGCCGCTTATTACTTTGTGGGGACGTGGGCCAGCCCGGACAGCCATGTGGCTGTGCCACAGCCTGACACGTTGCTCTACTGTCAGTCGGCGAGGCAGATTGCAGAGGGGATGCCCTATATTTACACGCCGGGGGACAAGCCGTCGACGGGCAGCACGTCGCACCTGTATCCTTTTTTGCTGGCCGCCTTATACAAGGCCGGCGCGACCGGGGATGCGTTATTGACGGCCGGATTTGTCTTAAACGCGTTGTTCTACCTCATGTTCCTGGCGAATTGGGGCTTGATCGTGTGCCGTCTCGCAACTTCTCCTCGGGTGAAAAACGCGGCGTGCGCACTGCTCGTTTTGAACGGGCATGCGGTGTATTGCGCATTGTCCCAATCGGATGTGGGGCTGTTCATGGCCGTGAGTTCCGGTGTTTTTGCGGCCCTCTTGGCCGGACGGATCGAATGGTTGGCGGCGTTGCTGGTGCTGGCGCCGTGGTGCAGGCCAGAGGGGGGTGTGTTCGCCGTTCTTTTTGCGGGTGCGCTGGTGGTCCGTCGGATGGCGTTGCGGCAACGGGTTTCCCGTATGGAGTGGGCGGCGGCGGCGCTGGCGGCACTCTCTACAGTCGGCGTGTTCGCGTTCAATTACGGGCTTACGGGGTATGCGCAGTTTCAATCGGTATACTGCAAGGGATACTTTATCAATTACGGGTTTTTCGCGGCCGTCAACTTGACGCTCGGTGACGCGGTGCGGATGGGGCGGGAGCTGTTTCTGGGTCTGCCGTCCGACCTGCCGCGCTCGTGCTACTTTATGCCTTTGCTGGGCGCGCTGTTCGCGTGGCTAGGGGTGATGGCGCGCTCGTGGAAGAGAGAAGGGTCGTGGAAAGAGGTGTGGTGGCTGGCCGCAAGCGTGGCGGCGCTGGGCGTGGTGGCGTCGAGCGGGTGGCAGGACTTGAACATGGACCGCTATTTGGCGTGGCTCTTGCCGATCTGGCTGGTTTACACGGCCGAAGGCGCCGTGTGGGCGGGCCGGCGTTTTCCACGGCGCGCGTGCCGCGTGTTTCCCTTTTTGGCTGTGGCGGTTTTTCAGGCCGTCAGCGCGGTGTGGCTGGTCACGGCCTACGAGACCGCCTGCCTGATCAGTCAGCAGAAATACGATTATGCGAAAGATGCGCATGCCCAGCTTCCCGCAGGCGCGCGTGTGGGAGACGAGTCCGCCCGTCCCGCGTACGGGTTGCCGGGACACCGCCTGGTACACCTCTCGGGTCTCTATTCTCCGGACCTGCTTACCTTTGCCCCCGTGCTCAATCTGGAGCGCGTGAAGCATCATCCCGAGTGGCGCTTCGACTATTGGTCTTTGTCGTCCGAACAGGTGATGTTCGCGAATACGAAGATCGGGGCCTTGTGCGGCCCCATCGAGGTTTTGGGCGTGGACGGATCGAACATGCGCCGCGCGCGGTGGGACGGATTTGACCGCGCGCTCCTGCCAGCCGACAGCGGGCGTTTGGCGCAGGAGGGCTGGCGCTTGACGGACCGGCTGGACGTGGGTTATCCCGAAGATGAGAAGAGGTGTGAGTATACGTCCTACAGCCGCTTTCACCGCGCGGAATACGAGCCTTTCGGACTTGCCGGCGGGGAGGGAACTAACGACGTGTTTGAGGTCGGGAGGGTGGTTCTTGGGTGCGACAACATGACGGTCCGCCTGCGCCCCGGTCGCCCGGTGCGAGTCGTGTTGCGCACCGCAGCTAAAGCCGAGACGGAGATGCGCATAGGGGCCCTTCAGATGAAAAAAATGTTCACCTTCGATTCCCCGCTGAAACTGAGGGTCCATGTGGATGGGGCCGAGGTCGGTGTGTTCGCGCTGCCGCTTTCGACGAACGAGACGGCTTTCTCGGAGATCCAGCTCACCTTGCCGGCCGAAAAGATCCGGCAAGCGGCTACACGTCTGACGCTCTACGGCGACCATGTCGCGTTCGCGTATTGGTTTTACCAGCCGGCACAGTGAGCGCGTGAGAACCAAAAAAACAAACGGACATCACCTGACCGGCGATGCCCGCTCTTATTTCAACAGTCTGTTCTTGAACGGCTACAGGAGCACATGCCCCGTTGTCGCGCAGGAAACGGTCGAATCGGTGATCGTATAACCGGCCTTGGTGGTCGGGCAAACTGGCTCTGATCTCGCCCGGATGTAACCTGTGGCAGGGTCGATCAACTGCGCAACGGTCGGTGTCGTGGCCGTTGAGGTGGCAGACAACTTCCACTGTTCGGAGGCGCCGTAGAGCTGCTTCATGTTGGCGATACAGGAATTCTTCTGGGAGTCCGCACGCGACCTCATGAAATTCGGTACAGCGATGGTGGCCACGATGCCGATGATCGATACGACGATCATGATTTCGACGAGTGTAAAACCCATACGATTGCGGTTCATGATAAACTCCTTCTCTCGTTTATATGATTACCGGCATCCCAGTCGGTCCTGCTAACGATATTTTAAAGCATACGGCGTGCCAAGCGATCAGCGAAGCGGGTGCTCACTGGAGACGTCTGAAAAAAGACCGACCATCAGGGGACCAAGACATGTGTCAGGTCGCCAGAGGGGCAGGCGGGGGGATCGAATTGCGTGTAAACGGTTTTAGTTTCCGGGCATTTCGGCATGGCTTTAAGGTAACCGCTCTCCCCGACGAGGTCCGTCACCCCGGGTGCCTCGACGCCTGCGGTCTTGGCCTGTTCGACCGCACTCTCGATCTTGCGCAAATTTTCCAGGCAGGCGTTTCTATTCGACACGATGCGCGAATTCACGTAATTAGGAATGGCGATCACGGCCAAAACCCCTATGATCGCCACAACGATCATGATTTCCATAAGAGTGAAACCGGCACGTGATGCGCTCATCTGGGTCACCCTTCTTACAATCATCGGAAGTTTACCGTCGCTTTCAACCAATAAAACAAACGGACATCACCTCGCCAGCGATGCCCGTTCGTTTTTCAACAATCTGGACTGCAGCGATTACAGAAGCACATGCCCCGTTGTCGCGCAGGTGACGGTCGAGTCGGTGATCGTATAGCCGGCTTTGGTGGTCGGGCAAAGCGGCGCCGTGCTCGCCTTGATATAACCGGTGGTAGGGTCGATCAACTGCGCGACGGACGGCGTCACGGCTGTTCCGGTGGCGGCCAACTTATACTGTTCGGCGGCGCCGTAGAGCTGCTTCATGTTGGCGATACAGGAGTTTTTCTGGGACTCTGTCCGCGACTTGAGGAAGTTCGGGATAGCGATGGCGGCCAAGATGCCGATGATCGCGACCACGATCATAATTTCGACGAGTGTAAAACCCTTACGATTGCGTTTCATGATGAATTCCTTTTCTCTCGTTTTATTGTGTTTTCCGGCATCTCTGTCGGTCCCACTGTTGAATTTGATAAAGCAGACGGCGTGCCAATTCTCAATCAGCGAAAAGCTTATGTGAAAAAAAGAATAAATCGCACGCAAGGTCAAAGAAAAGGATCAGGGATGCCGGGTTTCAGGAGATCAGGCGCGCTTTCAAAAGGTCAATTTTTCTCATAAATGACACCCAACTTTGCAAAAGAGACAAAAACGGGTCACCTTTGCGGGGCCGGCGGAACCTCTTCGTCCGACAGTTTGCGGTAGAGGGTGGCCAGGCTGACCTGAAGGGTTTGCGCGGCTTTTTCCTTGTCGCCGTTTGTGGAGGAGAGGATCTGATCCAGGTACTCCTTCTCTTTCAGCTTGAGAAAGCCTTTGAGCGAGGTGTTGCTGCCTGGCGCTGAAGGCTGGACGGCCTGCTGGGCTTTCGCCTCACTGGCGCGGCTGACGATCCGCGAGGGCAGGAGGTCGGGCGTGATGGTGTCTTCCTGCAGAAAGGTCACCGCATGTTTGATGGCGTTCTCCAATTCGCGCACGTTGCCTGGCCAGCGGTAGGACACCAGCACATCGACCGCCTCTTGCGAGAGCGTCGGCTGGGTCTTAAAGCCCGCACTCTCGATGCGGATAAAATGGCGAGCGAGCGGCAGAATGTCTTCGATACGGTCGCGCAGCGGCGGAATGTCGAGCGTGATGACGGCGAAACGGTAGTAAAGGTCGGCGCGGAAGCTGCCTTGAACCACCAGTTGTTCGAGGTTGGTGTTGCTGGCGACGATGACTCGAACGTTGATCGGGATGTTCTTGGTGCCGCCGACGCGGCGGATTTCCTTCTCCTGCAAGACGCGCAGGAGTTTACCTTGGAGCACGAGGGGGAGCGAGGAGATCTCATCGAGGAAAAGCGTGCCGTTGTTGGCGGTTTCGAACAGGCCCTCCTTTTCCACCACCGCGCCGGTGAAGGCGCCTTTGACATGGCCGAACATCTCGGATTCGAGCAGCGGTTCCGGCAGCGCGGCGCAGTTCACGGCCACCCACGGCTTGTCTTTGCGCGGGCTGGTGTTGTGGATCGTTCGGGCGATGACCTCTTTGCCGGTGCCGCTCTCGCCGTTGATGAGGACGGTGGCGGCGGTTGGCGCCACGCGCTGGATCATTTCGCAGACCTGCATCATGGCGCTGTTGGAGGCGATGAGGTTCTCGAACTGGTAACGCAGCGGCGCGTTGGGATCGGTCGCGACTGCGGCTGCGGCGCTGTTCTTGACGTTGTCGAGCGCGCGTTTGACCGTGGCGAGCATCTCGTCGACTTTGAACGGCTTGGTGAGGTAGTCGAACGCGCCGCTCTTCATGGCCTCGATGGCGGTTTCGACCGAGGCGTAGGCCGTGAGCAGAATCACCGGCATGGCGGGATAGAGCGTCTTCAGCTCGCGGAACAGCGTCATGCCGTCCATGGGGGCCATGCGCAGATCGGTGATGACCAGATCAAAGGGGTTCTTTTTCGCAAGCTGGAGAGCATCTGCGCCGTCCTTAGCCGTGGACGTCTCGTAACCGTTCGCCTTCAAAAGGCTCTGAAGCAGGAGCAGGATGCGCGCCTCGTCGTCAACTATCAGGATTTTAGCCATAACACAGTCAGGGTTACACTCACGAATTACAGTTATAAAACGGCACCATAATAACTAAGAACGTATCAAAATACAACCACGAACCCTTCGTCCGGGGCTAATGGCTAATATCCGATCCTGTTTCCGGAAACGTTATCCGCTGATGACCGTGCCGAGTTTGAAGATGGGGAGGAACATGGCGATCACGATGCCGCCGATGACCACGCCGAGGAAGACCATCAGAAAGGGTTCCATCAGAGAGGTCAGCGTGGCCAGCGTGGTCTCCACCTCGTCGTCGTAGGTGTCGGCGATGCTTTCGAGCATCTCGTCGATACGCCCGCTCTTTTCGCCCGCCGCGATCATGCGGATCATCAGAAGCGGCAGACTGGGCTTGCCTTCCAGCGAGGAGCTGAGGGTGTTGCCCTGTTCAATGCCGGAGCGGGCCGACAGGATGGACGATTCGATCACCTTGTTGCCCATGGACTTCGCGACGACCAACATCGCGTCCAGGATCGGCACGCCGCTGGAAAGCATCTGCGCGAAGAGACGGCAGAAGCGGGCTACGGCCACTTTTTGCGTCAGGTCGCCGAAAACCGGCAGCTTGAGCAGGAGCTGGTCGAACTTATACCTTCCCTCCGCTGAAGCGAGCCATTTACGGAAACCGAAGATGACGACAGCGATGCCGCCGATCACATAGTACCACTGTTTCCGGATGAAATCGCTGGCGGTCACCAAGGCCTGGGTGGGGCCGGGCAACTGGGCGCCGAAACCTTCGAACATGTCTTTAAAGACGGGCACCACAAAAGTGACGAGGCCAGCCGCGATGATTAAGGCCAACGACAGGACGACGAGCGGGTAGGCCATGGCGGATTTGACCTTGCGCAGCAAGCGCGCCGAGGCGTCCATCATGAAAGCCAGGCGCTTGAGCACGGCGGCAAACTGGCCGCTCTTCTCGCCCGCAGCAACCATGTTGACGTACATGTCGTCGAATACCTTCGGGAACTGATGTAAGCCGTCGGAAAAAGGCAAACCGCTTTCGATGTTATCGCGCAGAGATCTCAAGACCAGCCGGAATCCCGGATGGGCGCATTGGTCCTCCAGCGTCGAGATCGCCGAAAGGATCGACATGCCCGCGTTCAGCATGCTCGCCATCTGACGGGTGAACGGGATCAGCTCTTTCTTTTTGATCGCACCGATACCGCTGACGCGGATGGTGTTGACTTGCGTGGTCGCACTTGCCATAAAAACTCCGTTTAGGTTATTCGCCGCCCGTGACTTCGAGTGCGGCGCCGAGAGAGGTGATGCCGTTCCGGACCTTCATCATGCCCGCGTCTTTGATCGTGATCATGCCTTCGCTGACGGCGAGTTCGCGGAGCGCCGACGAAGACGCGCCCTTGGTGATCGCGTTGCGGATGGCGTCGCTGATGGGCAGCACCTCCATCACCGCGCCGCGGCCCTTATAGCCGATGCCGTTACATTTCGGGCAGCCGTTCGGCTCGAAGACGGAAGCCCCCTCGAAGAACTGGGGGTCGATGTGGTTTGCAATGAGGACTTCCGGATTGATCTCGCACGCTTTCTTGCAAAGCGGACAGAGCTTGCGGAAGAGACGTTGGGCCTGGGCGAGGATCAGCGAGGAGGCGAGCAGGAAAGGGGGCACGCCCATGTCGATCAGACGGGCTATCACGCCGGAGGCGTCGTTGGTGTGGAGCGTGCTCAACACCAGATGGCCCGTGAGCGCGGCTTTCACCGCGATGTCGGCGGTCTCCCCGTCGCGGATTTCGCCTACGAGAACGATGTCGGGATCCTGACGCAGCACGGAACGCAACACCATGGAGAAGGTGAGTCCCGTCTGCTGGTTGACATGGACCTGATTGATGCCGTGGAGTTGGTATTCGACCGGGTCTTCGGCGGTGACGATATTCACGTCCGGCTTGTTCAGGTCTTGCAGGCAGGAGTAAAGGGTGGTGGTTTTGCCGGAGCCGGTCGGCCCGGTGACCAGGATGATGCCGTGGGGTTGGTCGATCGCGAACCTCATTGCCTTATAGGCGAAATCATCCAGTCCCAGCGCGGCGAGGCTGGGGGCGAGGTTGGTCTTGTCAAGGGTACGCATCACCACCTTCTCCCCGTGGATTGTCGGCAGGATACTGACGCGGATGTCGACCTCTTTTTTGAGTGCTTTGACCTTGAAACGCCCGTCTTGCGGGTTGCGCCGCTCCGCGATGTCGAGGTCGGACATGATCTTGATGCGCGACACGATCGCATTGTGCAGGGAACGCGGGGGGCTGGGCCGTTCGATCAGCGCGCCGTCGATGCGGTAACGCAGCCGCGAAACCTTCTCCATGGCTTCGAAGTGGATGTCGCTCGCGCCGGTGCGGAGGGCTTCAACCAGCATCATGTTGACCATGCGGATGACGGGAGCCTCGTCGGCGCTGTCCAAGCCGCTGTCAATGTTCGCGTCCTTGTTCTGCGCTTCGCTGGAGACCTCGATGTCGGCGTCCGGCACCTTCATGATACTTTCCATGGCCAGACCCGGGTTCTCGGAGTCTTTGCGGGTCTGCGCGCGGCCAATGGCGTCGAGCACTTCGTTCTCTTGAGCGACAAACGGGATGATATCCAGCCGGGTGACACGGGCGATCTCCTCCTGCGCCAGCAGGTCGAAGGGATCGCCAAAAACCACACACAGCCGCTTGCCCAGGCGCATGAGCGGGACGGCCTTCAGGCGGAGCCAGAGTTGGGCCGGCGCCAAATCCAAAAGCTCGATCGGCAGGATGAGCGAGGAAGGAAGGGCGATGGGGAAACTGTGAAAATAGGCGGCGACCGTGAGCGTCAGCACTTCGGGCGCTACGATGCGGTTCTGCAACAGAAAACGTTCGAGCGGAACTTTGCCCGCTTCGGAAAGGGCGTCTTGCAGTTGCTTTTCGGTTAATACGCCGCGCTTGATTAACGCGTTCTGAAAACTCTGGTAGTGAACCGGCTGAGGCATGACTTTATTTCTCCGTCAGTCTTAAAAGCAGGAAAGATGCCAAGGCCAGCCTGTTGCAGGCGTCCGTTCCTTCCCGGCGCGGCGCGGCGCGCGGCGAAACCGCAAAGCCAATGCGGCATGGTTATTGCTTATATTCCCGGAAGGAGTTTGTATATGGCTGATGCGGATCCGAAATTACACGAGGCGATCGGTTTCTTTGAACAGATGTTGCAGACGATGCCGGGGGACCGGACGAGTCTGGAGTTTCTATCGGTCGCGTATGATCAGACCGGGCAGAACGAGAAGCGGCGGGAATGTCTGATCCGGCTGGCGGACACGCTGCTGCTGGAAAAGGATTACGATAACGCCCAAGTCATTGCCGGGTATTTGAGCGCGTTCATGGACTACCCTCCTGCGCTTGCGGCGGTTGAGCGTGTGGCGGAGCAGATCCAGGGACAGGTTCTCGAGGGCGCGACCCGACGGGAAATGCAAGGTGTGAGGGGCACCGTCACGATGCCGGGGCAGACGGCGTCCGTTTCGTACGATGCCAGCGCGGATGTGCATGCCTTGTCGCACTCGGCGGCGGCGGCCGAGATGGATCTGGTCTGGATCTGGAAAGATCGCGAGTATCTGCCGAAAGAGGCGTGCATGGACGTGATGCATTTTCTGACCGATCTTCCGGTGACGGATTGTCCGGTCTTGATTTCGGCGTTTGCGTTGCTGGACGAAAAGCACCCGGAGTGGACGGAGCGGCTGATGGAGACGATGCAACGTGCCAGTGAGCTGCCCCCGATCCCGATCGAACTGTTCGAGGTGCAGCCCGCCGCAGCCAAGCTCTTGCCGTCCGCGGTCGTTCAAATTAAAGGGGTTCTGCCGTTTGCCTTGCTGGGTGACGAGGTGTTGGTGGCTCTTTTGAACCCGCTCAGCAAGGAGTTGCAGGACGAGGTGGCGGCCCGTGTGAATAAGAAATGCCACTTTTTCTTGGCGTATCCGAAAGCCTGGCGGATCGCCGCAGGGAAGCTCGTCTGACCGCACGGGGGCTCCGGTTTCAGCCCGTGTGCCGCCTGCCCGTAAATGGGTCAAGGATGCTTTCGAGTTCCCGCATCGTGTAGGGTTTGCTGAGGAACCCGTCGAAGGTTTCCCCCGCGAACATCTCGCGGATACGCGCTTCGGTGTGGCCAGAGACGATCACGACCGGGATGCCCGGTTTCCGCATGCGGAGCGTGGCCAGCAGGCGCACATTGTCCAGATGCCCGAGCTGGGAATCCAGCAGAATCAGCCGGATCGAATCCGCATGTTTTCTGAAAAGCATCAGCGCATCGCGCTTGGTTGCGGCCTGCAGCGTGGGCACATTCAGAGAGCGCAGCATGAGGGTGGTGGACTGCAGGATCGCCCGGTCGTCCTCGACCAACAAGACGTACGGGAATGGGTTCGCCTGACACTGAGGAGCGCGTGCCGTGTCGTGGAGGCCGGGCAGGAGCGGCAGGGGAATCTCTGCCAAGGTCGCCGGCCGTTCCGCGCTTTCTCTGGAGGCCGGAAGCCAAATGCGGAAACTCGTGCCTTTCTCGATTTCGGAATCGATGGCGATGCCGCCGTTGTGGGCGTCGACGATGCCGAAAACAGTGGAGAGCCCCAGGCCGCGTCCGACGGCTTTGGTTGAAAAGAAAGGTTCGAAGAGCCGGCCGATGTCTTCGGAAGAGATGCCGGAACCGCTATCGTCTATCTGAAAGACGACGCCATTGCCGGACGACAACTCGTGTGTGCTGAAGAACGCTTCGATGTTCTCTTGGGTCAGCTCGTATGGATAGGTGCTGATACGGACGTTCCCGCTGGCGCCGTTCATTGACTCCGAGGCGTTTTTGAGCAGGTTGATGATGACCTTCCAAAACTGATGCGGGTCAACGTCCACGAAGGGCAGCCCCGGCGACAATTTGAACTCGAGCGCGACGTTGGAGGCGATGACGCCTCCCATCAGTTTCTCCAAATCGAGAATGAGGGTGTTGGGTTCGGCGTGTATAAAAGCGAGGCGCGCCTGCCCGGCGTAGGTCATCAGTTCGTGTGTGAGCGCCGCGCCCTTATTCGTGGCCTGGCGGATGGTGCCGGCGGCTTCGACCGCTTCGGGACTGTGCTGGTCCCAGGCGAAATCGACGGTGTTCTGGATGATGGCGAGAATGTTGTTGAAGTCGTGTGCGATGCCGGCCGCAAGATTGCCTAGGCTCTCCATCTTTTTGATCTTGGCGAGGCGATCTTCCACTTGCTCGCGCGACTCGCGCTCGTGCCACTCTTTGGTTACATCCCGCAGCACGACCAGTGCGAGACAGGCGTCCATTCGGCTGATCCGGGTTTCTAAATGACGGTAGGAGCCGTCCGTTTCTCTGCACGAGATAATCACCACATGGATCTTGTCGGTACGGAAGGTCTCGCCGATCACCGTACGCAACGCCTCGCAGTCGCTCTCGGGAAAGAGCGGGGGCGAGATGGAATGCCCGACGATCAGCCCTGGGATCGGGTTCGCGTAGTCCGGCTGTTTGTGAACGGCGATCAAATGCGCATAGGTGTCGAAAACGCACAGGCAGTCGGGCATGCCCGCGATCAGGGTGTTTTGGCGCTGCTCGATTTGCTGGATCTGTTTCGTTTTCAGCAAAAGGGAGTCCAACATGACGTTCACGCTTTGCGCCAAGGTGCCGAACTCGTCTTTTTGCGACCACTCGATCCTGGTGCAGGTGCCGTTCAAATGGGTCTCTCCGATCTTCCGGATTTGCTCGGCGATTTTGGTGAGCGGATTCAGCACGATCCGTGTCTGAAGCCAGAATACGGGGAGCACAAAGAGCATTCCGATCAAGGCCACAAAAGCGGTGAGTCTGCCCAGTGCGGCGCTGGTGATCGAGGAGAGGGTGCGTGGCAGGCGGATGGAGATCGAAGTGACTTCCCTGCCGAGAATGTCGTTGATCGGCATGACCGCCTCGAACAGGTTCTCTCCCAGATGCCAGTCGCCACCGGAATAATAGTTCAGGGCCTCTTGAAAGACAGGAACCGGGCCGAGCCGTTGAACCTCATTTGTGCTCGCGCTCGCTTCACGCCGGATGCGGCGGTCAGAGACGGCCACCTGCATGCCATGTGTGACCTCGTTGATCCGGTTGAGTAACAGGTTGCCGTGAAGGAACGAACCGATGAGGATGAACCCCGCGGTTGTCCCCGCTTGATCTTTAACGGGGGAAAGCGCAAAAAAAACAGGGTGGTTCTTAAACGTGATCACCCCCGACGGGTGTTGAAGTCCGGCCTCCGGCAACACGAGGGTCCGCAGCGACGCCAGATAGGGTTGCAGATCTTCGGCTTCCACACGCTGAAGCGGCTGGTCAGGTACGCGGCAACACCCCTGTTTGAAAGTGCCGTCGGACGAGAGGGCGAGGGCCAGGTGGATAGGCGCGTTACCCGCAGAGGAGTCCAACTGTGCCTGCAAGAACGCGCACGTCGGCTCGCCGCCGGAGAGGGACAACGTGTCGGCTGTCTGGGACGTCATCCGCTGAAGCGTGCCGATCTCTTCGTACACGACAGACTTGACGTCGTTGCCGACGACCTGAATGTCCTTCTCGGTCTCCCGGATCATGCGTACCAGAATGAAACGTCCGCCCAGATAGAAGACAAGGAGAAGCCCCAGCAGGATACAGGCGGTGACCACGCCGAACTTGGTCCGTATGCTGCGCAACAGGGTTAATGTAGATAAAAAAAGCTTCATGAAGACGACCTCAAATAACGTTATTAATCTTAGCAGTAACCATGCAATGGAGCAAGTGTTCTTGCTAATTTGCGTAGGCAGGTGTTCGCCCTTTTGCTAATCTGAAAAATACAAAGCGGGGTGTGAGCGCGCCGCCTTAAGGAGAGGAGAACGCATGCAAATGGATCGGAGGGGGTTTCTTAAGGCTGCGGCTTGGGCTGGCGGGGTGGCAGGCGTGTTGGCGCAGCCGGGATGTCGGGCCTTTGCCGGGTTCCCCGAACGGAAAGGCAAAAGCATGGTCGGCTTTCACGCCGCGCCGTTGGAGAAGGTCCGCATCGGAATTCTCGGCGTTGGGAATCGCGGTTCCGCGGCGGTTCCGCGGCTGGCGGGCCTCCCGGGCGTGGAGATCACCGCCCTTTGTGATGTGTACGAGGATCGCGTCGCCAAACAGGTCAAGGTGTTGTCTGAGCAAGGTAAGTCCGCGCCCGAGTGTTATTCAGGCTCGAAGGACGAGTGGCGTCGGGTGTGCGAGTCGGCGAACGTCGATCTGATCTACATCTGTACGCCGTGGCTCTGGCACACGCCCATGGCGGTCTATGCGATGCAGTGCGGCAAACACGCCGTGACCGAGGTGCCCGCCGCGATGACCATCGAACAGTGTTGGCAACTGGTCGATACGGCGGAAGCGACGCAGCGGCACTGCATGAGTCTTGAGAATTGCTGTTACGGGTACAACGAAATGCTCGCCCTGATGCTCTGCCGCAAAGGCGTGCTGGGCGAACTCGTACACGGTGAGGCGGGCTACCTTCACGACCAGCGCGCCAGCAACCTGAATGAGGAGGCTTCCGGAAGCAATCAGGGGCAATGGCGGCTGGAGTGGGCCAAGCAGCACACCGGCAACCCGTATCCCACGCACGGACTCGGGCCGGTCTGCCAATATATGGACATCAACCGCGGCGACCGCTTCGAGGCGCTGACCTCCATGAGCACGGCGCAGTTCGGCCTGAGCCTGGCGGCTGCGGCGAAATTCGGCAAGGGAAGCGAACAGGCCAAAACGGTCTACAAGCTGGGCGACATGAACACCACGCTCATCAGGACCTATCGCGGCAAAACCATCATGGTGCAGTACGACACCAGCAGCCCGCGCCCCTACAGCCGCCTCAACACGATCTCAGGCACCAAGGGCATTCTGACGGACTACCCGCTGCGCGTCGCGCTCGATCCGAAAGCGGACGAGTGGATGAGCGAGCAGGAGCTGGAGGCGCTCAAGGCCAAGTACGTCCACCCCTTGTGGGACAAGAACGGCGAGGCGGCCAAGAAGGCGGGCGGGCACGGCGGCATGGATTTCCTGATGGACCTGCGCCTTTGCCACTGTCTGCGGAAAGGCCTGCCGCTCGACATCAGCGTGTATGACTCGGCGCTCTGGAGTTCGGTCGTCGAACTCAGCGAGCGCTCCGTGTTGCGCGGCGGAGCGCCGGTGGCGGTGCCCGACTTCACGCGCGGCGGCTGGAAGACCGCCGACCCTCTCGGCATCGTGACGGTGTAGCCGACCGCGCACGGCTCGCGAATACGACCGCCCTCCCTGGGGGACAAGAACCGTGATGGAGGGCGAGACTCTGTCGAGCCGCGCTATCTCACCGTGCGGAAATAGGCGATCGTGCGGCCGAGACCTTCGCGCAACGGCACCTCGGGCACCCAGCCGAGCAGTTCTTGCGCCAGCGTGATGTCCGGTTTGCGGCGTTTCGGGTCGTCCTTCGGCAGCGGCTCATAGACGAGCCGGCTCTTGCACTCGGGCAGTTGCCGCAGCGTCTCCTGCGCGAGCTGTTTGATCGTATACTCGCCGGGATTGCCGATGTTGACGACGGGAACGGCCATCTCTTTTCTCGCGAAGAACGCCTTGACCTTTTTCGGCTCCAGCGCCATGAAAAGCAGGATCGCGTTGACCAGATCGTCCACATACTGGAAACTGCGCGTCTGCAAGCCGTCGCCGTAGAGGGTGATGTCTTTGTTCCGCAGCGCCTGCATGATGAAGTTGCTGATCACGCGGCCGTCCTGCGGGTGCATGTTGGGCCCGTAGGTGTTGAAGATGCGGATCATGCGCACGTCGATGTTATACTCGCGGCAGTAGTCGGCGCAGAGGGTTTCGGCCGCGCGCTTGCCCTCGTCGTAACAACTCCGCGTGCCGATGGGGTTGACGTTTCCCCAGTAGCTCTCGGGCTGGGGGTGGATCTCCGGGTCGCCGTAGATCTCCGAGGTGGAGGTGTGGAACACGCGGGCCTTGGTCTTGAGCGCGAGTTCCAGCACGTTCATCATGCCGAGGAAGGAGGTCTTGATGGTCTCGACGGGATTGCGCTGGTAGTGGATGGGCGAGGCGGGGCAGGCGAGGTTGTAGAGCTCGTCGAACTGGCCCCAGAAAGGCTGCGTCACATCGTGCAGCATGAAGGTGAAGCGCGGATTCTCGAGCAAGTCGTAAACGTTGGCCTTGGTCCCGGTGAAGAGGTTGTCCATGACGGTGACCTCGTGACCCGCGTCCAGCAGCCGCCGCGCGAGGTGGGAGCCGATAAAACCGGCTCCGCCGGTGATGAGCGATTTCTTAGTCATCACAAAAAAATAGCAGGCCCGTCAGGTTTTGTCAGTCACGAAGTTTTACGAAACGATGTTGAGTAAACCTGTTGCGAACGGGGGATACGTTCTTTAAGATACTGGCTTTCGGGTGATTTGGAGGAAGGGGAGAGCGGGTATGTTATGTAAAGGGAGCTCGGAGCAGGTTCGGACCGTGCGGCAGTGTGCGCGGGGCGTGGGGTTTGTGGCGTTGGTGTTCAGCCTTACGGTGGCGGCCCTGCTGGCCGCGGACTGGACCCGCTCGGGTCCGGCAGAGACCGTGCGCTCGGAGGTGCTCTTGCAGGCCCTGGCACACGGCCGCTCTGCGCCGCAAGATGCGAAAGCCGTGGCGTTCGCGCGCGAACTTGACCTGTTGGCCCGGAGGGCCTATTTCAACAGCTTGACCTTCCGGCAGGGCGGGATGGGGTTGCTCGTCGTCGGGTTGTTGGCCACGGCGGGGTGTTTCGGACTGGCATGGAGAATGAGCCTTAAGATTCCTGACCCGCGCAGGCTGGCCGGCGATGATCCGGCCCGTTCAGACAGGTTGGCCGTACACGCGGTGTTGGCGGCGAGCGCCGCGCTGCTGGCGGGCGCGACGGCGCTGCAGCTCGCGCACGGCCGCCGGGCGGTTCCGCCGGGCGAACGCGAGCTGCGGGCAAGCCTGACCAATCCCGCGCTGAAACCCGGCGAGGAGAATGTCTGTCCCTGCCGCAAAGGCACGCAGCAGGCGGCGCTGGACGGGCAGTGGCCGTTCCTGCGCGGGCCGACGATGTCGGGGCGTACGTCGGAGACCAACGCGCCGGCGGTGTGGAACGGCGAGACCGGGCAGAACATCAAGTGGAAGGTCGAGCTGAAGCGCGGCGGGGCCAGCACGCCCGCGGTGTGGGGCAAGCGGCTCTTTCTGACAGCGGGCGATGCCAAGGCGCGGACGGTGATGGCGCACGATGCGGAGACCGGCGTGTTGCTGTGGAGCACGGATATACCGGACGGGGCGAAGGGCGGCGAGCCGCTGCCCGAGGTCGGCGAGGACACCGGGCTGGCGGCCTCTTCGCCCGCATGTGACGAGTCCCGCGTCTACGCGGTCTTCGGCACGGGGGATCTGGCGGCGTTGGACCATGAGGGCAAGATCGTGTGGCAGGTGTTTCTGGGACGGCCGAAAAACACCTATGGGCACGCCTCTTCGCTGGTGTACCGCGGCGAGATGCTGGTCGTCCAGTGGGATCAGGAGGAGAAGGCCCGCATCTTGGCGGTGGACAAGGCCACGGGCAAAACGCTGTGGGAAACGCCGCGCGAGGTGGGCATGTCGTGGAGCACGCCGGTGGTCATGCCGCTCTGCGATAAGTTTGTGCTGCTGATTCACGCGAGCAAATACACCTGGGGCATGGAGTTGGCCACAGGCAAGAAGCTGTGGGAGGTGGAGGCCGTCACGGGCGAGGTCGCGCCGTCGCTGGCGTGGGAGGGCGACACCTGGCTGGCCGCGAACGCGTACTCGAAGATGACGGCGTTCAAGGTGCCGCCGGAGGGAGCGCCGCAGAAACTGTGGGAGTGGGAGGACGGCAACCTGCCGGACGTGGCGAGCCCCGTGATTGCGGACGGCCTGGTTTATCTGGTGACCGACGCGGGCGAAATGCTGTGCCACGACCTCGCGAACGGCAAGCAGGTTTGGAGGAAAGAGTTCGAGGACGGCTTCTACGCGTCACCTGTGGTTGCGGGCGACAAGCTCTATGTGGTGGACCGTGTGAAAGGCCTGTTCCGCGTGTATGCGCTCGGACGCGAAGGCAAAGAGCTTTCGAAGAACCCGCTGGGCGATCAGATACGCGCCACACCCGCATTTGCGGGCGGGCGCATCTACGTGCGCGGCCAAAAACACCTGTGGTGCGTGGAGACGGCACGCTAGTGTAGTGTCCCGCAAATAACTAGACAGTGTACCTTAAATTCTATTGACAGGATGGCAGGATGAAACAGGATGAATAATGAGTTAGTCCTGAAAATCCTGTCAAACCTGTCAAAAAAACCGGTTTAAGGTGATTGTC
>JANYBJ010000178.1 GCA_025360845.1 bacterium | reverse complement strand
TCATGTGCCGGATGTCCTCTTTGCGTCCGCGCAGCGGCGGCACGCGGAGGGTCACGACGTTGAGCCGGTAGAGCAAATCCTCGCGGAACGTGCCTGCGGCGACCATGGCTTCGAGGTTCTTGTTGGTGGCGGAGACGAGGCGCACGTTGACCTTGAGCACTTCTTTGCCTCCCACGCGGCAAACCTCTTTTTCTTCCAGCGCGCGCAGGAGTTTGACCTGCACCGACGTCGGCGCGTCGCCGATCTCATCGAGGAACAGCGTGCCGCCGTCGGCGCGTTCGAACGCGCCTTTGTGGATGCCCATCGCGCCGGTGAACGCGCCCTTCTCGTGGCCGAACAGCTCGGACTCAAGCAGAGTCTCGGCGAACGCGCCGCAGTTGACCGGCACGAACGGCCCCTGCGCCCGTTTGGAGTCCACATGCAGCGCCCGTGCGACCAGCTCCTTGCCGGTGCCGCTCTCGCCGGTGATCAGGATGGTCGCCGCCGTGTCTGCCAGCGCTTCGATCTGGGAGATGACCGCTTTCATGCCGGGCGACTCTGCGATGATCGAGGACGAGGCGAATTTCTCGCGGACGGACTGCGACAGCTTGTCCACTTGGCGGCGCAGGCGTGAGGTCTCGTAGGCGCGTCGCAGCTTGGACTGGATGTCGTCGAGGTCGAGAGGTTTGGTGACGTAGTCGTAAGCGCCCTCGTGCATGGCTCGCACGCCGGACTCCACGGAACCGTAGGCGGTCATGATGATGACCGGCACGGCGGCGTCGAGCTTACGCAGGCGCGACAGCACCTCCAAGCCGTCGATGTCGGGCAGCACCAGGTCACTCAAGACCACGTCGGGAACCTGCTGGCGGAAACGGGCCACGCCCTCTGTTCCGGTCACGCTGCAGATGGTTTTGAACCCCGCGTCGTCGGCCGCCTCGGTGACCGAGCGGGCGTTGTCGGGATCGTCTTCGATGATCAGGAGTGTGGGTGTGTCGTTCATGGGGAAGGAGGATTTAGGGGTGGGGAGTTGGGGCGTTGGGGCGACCCGCCGGTCGCCTGGGGCGTTGGGGCGACCCGCCGGTCGCCCGTACTTGTAGTGTCGCCCGGCGGGTCGCCCTTGCGCAGGATGGCCGGAAGCGTGATGCGGATGTCGGCGCCGCCGCCGTCACGGACGAACGCCTGGATGTCGCCGCCGCAACGCCGGATGGCCGTGCGCGCGAGGAAGAGGCCCAGGCCGGTGCCTTCGGGGCGGCCGGTCACGAACATGTCGAAGATTTTTTCGCGTTTTTCGGGAGGGATGCCGGGGCCGCGGTCGAGCACGTCGGTGACGACGCGGTTGTCGCGGAGGGCGAGAGTGACCGTGATCTCGCTGCCCTTCGGAGCGAACTGGATCGCGTTCATCAGGACGTTCAGAAAGGCGCGGCGCAACGCGAAGGGGAAGGCGGCCGCATGCGGCAGGTCGTTCAGGCGCACGGTTTTGACCGTAACACCGGCCTGTTCGACACGCGGGGAGAGCGTGTCCACGCACTCCTTCACCACCTGCTCGAGATCCACGCTTTCGGGTTTTTCGTCGGCAGGTTTGGCGAGGAAGAGAAACTCCTGAAAGACCTTGTCCATGCGCTCCATGGTGCGGGCGATACGTTCGGAAAGGTCCCGTACGCGTTCGGGCCGGAAGTTCTCGGGCCGCTTCATCTCCTTGCCGAGCATCTGGGCGTCGAGCCGGACCGCGGACATGGGGTTGCGGAAATCGTGAAGGATGCCGTTGGCGAGCACGCCCGAGAAGGCGAGGTGCTCCTCTTGCCGGGCACGCTGTTCGCGCCGACGGTCCCGCGATAGGGCAACGGTGAGCACAAGAGCGCAGGCCGCGAAAGAGAGGATCAGCACGGCGATGGAAAACGCGAAAAGCGAGGAAACCAGCCTGCTGGCGGTTTGCTCAGCCGTGCCGACCGCCTCGCGCTTAAAGGTGGCTTCGGTGACGACTTTGCTGCCGTCACTCAACGCGATGCTGCGGGAAATGACGAAGACCGGCTGGCGCACGCCGCCGATCTCCAGCGAGCCCTGCGACATCTCGGTTTCAGCCGTCAGGTTCGACACGGGCTCAACCCATCCAGACGGGGTGGGCAGCGCGGGGGGCTTGCTCAGACCGCCCGCCTGACGGTGAAAGACGGTGACTCCGTCGCGTGACACGGAGACCGACTGCACATCCTTACGCACGGAGAAGGCGCTGTCCACCACGGTTGAAAACAGCCGCCATTTGGCAGGAGCCGGATTCGTGGAACAGGCGATTCCGAGATCGCTGATGGCGTTGAGGAGGAACTCCCCTTCCTGCAACACGCTCTCTGTGGCTGCCAGATGCGCTTGGCGGGAATGCTGTGCCTTGAGAATGAAAAGCACACTTCCAGCCACCACGGCGGAGGTCAACAAGGCCAACAGCAGGATAAGCTCCAGCCGCTGGGCACCTGTGCGTGGTTTCAGTTGTTCCATTGTCCGTCGCATCTTCTTTTTATGCTGAAGCAGGGAGTGTGCCGTGGAGGCGCGATGGCACACATACAGGAAGCATCCGCCCCCTAGGTCCTCTATATTACGCCACTTACCTGCGGCAAGGCAAGCCCATGCGCGACATCTTGACGCGCATGCGCGACATCTTGACGCCCAGAGCCCTTTTTTTGACTTAAACGTTTAACGTGAACCCCCTAACCTCACCGGATAGGCGGCTGGCACATATTCTGCTTTTTACTTGGCTGACAGTAGCGGAGTAATGGGTATGCAAAGCAAAACAGGGTTTGAGAGGGTATGGGCGGGATGTGACTATCTCTTGCTTTTGACATTGATCCTCCTGCTCGGCATCGTGTGGTATTCGAACAGCCGCGACTTGGCGGCCATGGGAAAGCCGGGCGATGCCAGGCGTTGGATGTCCGATGGGCCTTTTCGCAGGGTCCCCTCCGCAGTCCGCACGGTGGATGGCGTGCGGGTGTCGCAAGGAAGGACACGCGTGAACTCCATCGCCCGTTCGATGGTCGATTCCGGCTGGGACCGGAGCCCCTCCAGTCCTGCCATGGACATTCGCGAGCAGGGAGAGACATACGAGGTCTTCTTCTCGTTGCCGTCAGGGATCGCCGAAGACAGCGTGCGCGTCACAGCCGCGGGCAATGTCTTGACGTTAACCATGAAAGACGACGACACCGGCAAGAGCTACCTGCAGCGCATCCGCATTCCCTGCGGCGCGGAGCGGCCCGACAAGATCTATAGCGTCATTTCCAACGATGTGTTGCGCGTCCGCATCTGCCCGTGCGGGGGGTGTGCCGACGAGGTCTCGCGGGAGAACCCGGATGAGGAGAAGTGATGATTGTCACGAATCGGTACCGTCTTCTGCTACAGGCGGGCGTTATCGTTGCGATGGTGGCGGGCGCGAAACTTCTCGTGCATTTCCTCGGGTGGGAGATTATCACCATCAATCCGCTGTTCTCCGGGATCGTGGCCGCGAACGTATTCCTGATGGGGTTCCTTCTCAGCGGGGTCTTGTCGGATTTTAAGGAAAGCGAGCGGTATCCGGGCGAGTTGGGTGTCAGTCTGGAGAATCTGGCGCAGGAGGTGCGTGGCATCAAACTGGCAAGGCCTGAAGCCGATGTGACTCCCTGCCTCGCGCTTCTGGCGCAATTGGGCCAGGACATTTTGAGTTGGTTCCACAAGAAACACCGCACGTCGGAACTGCTGGAACACCTGAACGGACTGACGCCCCTGTTCGCGGCGATGGAGAAGTGGACTCAGGCGACGCTGGTGGCCCGGTTGAAGCAGGAGCAGGGCAATCTCCGGCGCATGCTCGTACGCATCCACACGATTCGGGAGACGTCCTTTATTTCCTCGGGCTATCTGCTCGCCGATCTCATCACCATCCTTCTCTGCATAGGGCTCGTCTTCTCAAAGATCGAACCGTTCTACGAATCGCTGTTCTACGTAAGCGTGATTTCGTGTCTGCTGGTTTATCTCCTGTTGCTCATCCGGGATCTCGACAATCCGTTCGGTTACTACGAGCGCTACTCGGGGGAAGACGTGTCCCTTAAGCCGCTCGAGGACGCGGCGCGCCGGTTGGCGCGGACCGTCGATGCGGAAGGCGTCGCCGCGTCAGGCACCGGACAACCCGCTGCTCCTGCGCCGGCGGGTCCGCCGGGCCAGTGAGACTTACCCCCAGAATAAATGTTTTACACGCACGGGAGTCAAGGTGCGGGATCGGAAACCATGAGTGACGGGCTTGAAAAGTTGAGGGGGCTTTCGCAGCGGGAGGTCAAGGAGCGGCAGGAGCGGGACGGCTTTAACGAGTTGCCCTGCCAGGGGAGACGCAGGGCGCTGGATATTTTCCTCGGCGTGCTCAGGGAGCCGATGTTCCTGTTGCTGCTCGCGGGCGGAGTGTTGTACCTGCTTGCAGGGGATGTTCAGGACGCCGCCATGCTGCTCGGGTTCGTGTGTGTCATCATCGGCATCACCTTTTATCAGGAACGGAAAACCGAGCGGGCGCTGGAGGCGCTGAAAGACCTGTCAAGCCCCCGCGCCTATGTCATCCGCGACGGGGAGAAGACGCGCATCGCCGGCCGCGAAGTGGTCCGCGGCGATGTTGTGCTGCTCTCGGAAGGGGACCGGGTCCCGGCGGACTGCATTCTGGTGCACGCCCTCAACTTCTCCGTCGACGAGTCCCTTCTGACCGGCGAGTCGGTCCCCGTGCGCAAATCGAACGCCGAGGACGTTTCACCCGCGATGGGAAAGCCGGGCGGCGACGACCTGCCCTTCGCGTTTTCCGGGACGCTGGTCGTATCGGGCCAGGCGGCGGGTGTCGTCAAGGCGATCGGCACGGGAACCGAATTGGGGAAAATCGGCAAGGCGCTCCTTTCGCTTGAAGAGGAGCGGACACCCCTACAGGTCCAGACCGGCAAAGTGGTGAGGATCTTTGCTTATGCGGGAGGCTTTCTCTGTGTGCTGGTGGTTATCGCTTACTGGCTGACCCGCGGCAGCCTGCTTGAGGGCTTTTTGGTCGGGCTGTCGCTCGCGATGGCCGTGCTTCCCGAAGAGTTCCCCGTGGTTCTCACGATTTTCCTTGCGCTCGGCGCATGGCGCATCTCCAAGCACCGCGTGCTCACGCGGCGGGTCCCCGCCGTCGAGACCCTCGGCTCGGCGACCGTCCTGTGCGTCGACAAGACAGGCACCCTGACCCTCAACAAAATGACGGTCGCCGATATCGTTGCCGGGGATCAGTTTTTCAGCGTCGGAGCACCGACGAGGGCGCTGCCCGAAGCGTTCCATGAGGTGGTCGAATACAGCATTCTCGCCAGTCCGGCCGACCCGTTCGACCCCATGGAAAAGGCCATGAAGGAGCTGGGCGAGCGCACGCTTGCCGAGACCGAACACCTGCACGCGACCTGG
>JANYBJ010000157.1 GCA_025360845.1 bacterium | reverse complement strand
GGTTGATCTTCTTGGGGTTGATGAGGCCCTGGTCGATCTGGAAGCCGGGCACGCCCGCGAAGCCGCAGAGCATGCGCATGGCGAGGGACTCGGTGGACATCTCGAGTGAGAAGACCGCCACGGGGTGCGGGCGGGCGTTGTAGCCTTTCATGGGTCGGCCGTAGACGTTCTTGCCGAGCGCGACGCACTCGGCGATGTTCATGGCGAGCGAGGTCTTGCCCATGGAGGGGCGGGCTGCGAGGACGATCATCTCGCCGTTACGCAGGCCTTTGAGCTTCCGGTCGAGGTTGGAGAAGCCGGTGGGCAGGCCGGAGACCGCGCCGGGGCCGAGAGAGAATAGGCGGTCAATGGTACCCATCGTGTTGTTGATGGCCTGCGGCCAGGAGAGCCCCGTGCCCTCGCGTCGGTCGGCGATGCCGAGGAATTTCTGTTCAACCTCGCCGAGGATCAGATCTGCGCTGACCGCCTCGTCGAAGCAGCGGCGCTCCGCGTCGCGGGCGCAGGAGATGACGGCACGCAGCAGGTGCTTCTGGCGGACGATGTTGATGTAATATTCGGCGTGGGCGGCGGTTGGGGTCTCGTCAATGAGCGTCTGCAGGTAAGCGGTGCCGCCGATGTCGTCGAGGCGGTTCAGGGTGCGCAGCCGCTCGTTGAGCGTAAGTGGGTCAATGGTGGCGGCGGCTCGCGCCATCTCGCACAGCGTCTCGAAGAGCAACTGGTTCGCCGGGGCGAAGAACGATTCGGAGGTGATGCCGTTTTGGGTGCAGAGATCCAGCACGCGGCTGTCGTTGCCCGCGTCAAGCAGGATAGAGCCCAGAACGCCGCGTTCGGCTTCGGAGCTGTGCGGCGGTACGCGCAGCGACCGCGCCGCAGAGGAAGATGTGGGGGTGGGTGACATGGGGGTGAAAGGAGGAGTTAGGAGTGTTAAGAATATTCTGCTGAAAAATTCGGCAATTAACGCCTTACGGCGTTTTTGTTTCGATTTACTGCCGGAAGCCGACTTCCAGCAAAGTTTATGAATCACCTGCGTTCCCCATGCTATGCACGCTTCATGCCAACACGTTTCTATCAGGGCGTTTCTATTTGGCACGACTTGAAGCTCGCCCAGCGGTCGAGCCCTACCTGAACATATCCGATTCACTTCATTTGGTGAGTCAATATGTAGGGACGGACCGCCGGGACTGAATAGCGCTAAGATAAGGAATTCTCTCATTCCTAATCGTAATCCTGATCATAATCTCTCCGACTGAATGGCAACGTCCGCGAGTTGGCCAACCTGCTGGACCGCTCCTACGCGCTGGACGAACGCGATTTCAGCAGACTGCTCAAGGACTACCGGGAGGCGATGGGCGACGGCGATGCGTTCCCAACCGCCGCGCTGTCCGGCCGTTCCGACCGTCTGGAGGACATCACCCGCCTACACGTCCGCAAGGTCCTGGAGAAGCACAGCGGCAACGTCTCCCACGCCGCTGCCGCACTCGACGTCTCCCGCAACACCGTCCTCAAATATGCGCGCTGATATCAAAAGGCGAGTGCTCTTGACCGACGCCTTTGCGAAGGGGGCCGTTCTCATTCTCACCCGTCACGTCATCAAGACCACCGGCAAGGACAGTTCTCTGGCCATTTCTGCGCACTGGGCGAAGATATGCGAGACTTCAGCCTGTCTTCCGTGACTGGCGGACCCACTGTGCACAAGCTGATGGAGATCGACGAAGACCAATTCGACAACGTGGCGCATTTTTATATTCCGAGCACGTGTTCGCATGTCCTCCATTTCTATAATGGTGTCAGCATTTGCAAAGATGAGATCAGCAACGTTATAACATTTCGGAGCCGTGACCGCAACTTGAGCGCATCGCGACAACAATCCGTAACGCCACTCGATCAAATCCGCAAACAAATCAACCACAAAAACACAGACGGGATGTGGCCGATCATGGCCTCCCGATAACGGCTGGCCATTGTTATCCTCCCCCAGCGCCACACAACGCACAACTTCCAGCGCACATCTCGTCTTATGCTGGTTCGGGCCTGACAAACGATATAAATCGCCTGGCCGCAAGCCCCCATCCAGCATCGCGTCAAGGCGCTTAAAGCCGGTGGGAAGCGGCGACGCAGCACCGTCGGCGAACGGTGCCGCGCCCGTAACGTCCCAGCGCACTATTTCAACCGTGTTGATATCCATCTTAAATCCAGTCAACTTGCACGGACAATGCGTCCTATATGGACCGGCACAAGCACAAATGTGGCACCTGAAAGCGACGGCGACGCGTTTCAAACCGCCGCCTCATCTAGCCTCCCCAATCGGCTAGGCGGACAACATCACACCCAGCGACTGCTGATTTCGGACACACCGGAACAGCCGACCCTGTGCGTGAAAACCTGGTCGTTCCGCTCGAAGACCGCGAGATCGCCGTTCGCGTGCTTGAACTGCCCGACGCTGTCACGCCAGACGCTGGCAATTTCGTCCCCGCTTTCAGCCCGAACAAACCGGTATTGGCCATTCCGCTCGAAAACAAGAAAGTCCTGCCCAAACCCGGCCAGTTCTCCCTCGCTGTCAAAGAACATATTAACGTCCCGACCGTCTTCGTCGTAGACCTTAGTACTGTCCATTTTTGCACTGCACGTCCGATATGAGCATAGTTGTGACTCTTTCAAATCCGCATGGTTTGTTTAATGACCGTTAACCGTGCGGCGCGGTTGACGGCTTGTGATTATTCACCTGTTAGGCGACCGTAATGAATTCCCGCACGCTCTTTGCGGCCCAGTCTATGCACTTTTCTTTTTCGCCACTTTTCCAATGCGCACAGGGATGCCACGCAACAATCTTGATCGCGGTGTGATTTTCGGAAATTTTGACAATCTCGTAAAAGGCTTTGTGACGTGGATTGCCGGGCATGGGAACACGTTGACTGACCGGAAAAGCCCCCGCCAATGCATTCCTTGCCCTGTTCCCCTGTGTCACGATGATATCAGGCAACATCACCTCGATCTCGCCCTTCACGAATTCCTTGCAGTTCGCAGCCATAAGAGGATTTCCTTCCCTTTTTTTTATGCTGACGTCTTTGCATCTCGCGCTACGAGTGTGAGCGAAAAAACCTGTAATTTTGTTAATGTCGAGGACTTCCCCCGATAAACGTTCTTTCGCGTAAGGCGCCAGAATGACCCGCGCCCAATCATGCGTTTGATACCAGTGGCTTATGGGTTTGGAATGCTTCAGTATGTCGCCTAAGATTTGTCCCCTAATGCGTTCCAATGTTCCGCACTCGGGACTATCTTTATGCCACGCATCGCCCGTGTCGGACGAAACAAAAATTAATCTGGGCAACTTGCCTTCTTCGTATCCAGGTCCTATATAAGCCTCCTCT
>JANYBJ010000156.1 GCA_025360845.1 bacterium | reverse complement strand
GGTTGATCTTCTTGGGGTTGATGAGGCCCTGGTCGATCTGGAAGCCGGGCACGCCCGCGAAGCCGCAGAGCATGCGCATGGCGAGGGACTCGGTGGACATCTCGAGTGAGAAGACCGCCACGGGGTGCGGGCGGGCGTTGTCGCCTTTCATGGGTCGGCCGTAGACGTCCTTGCCGAGCGCGACGCACTCGGCGATGTTCATGGCGAGCGAGGTCTTGCCCATGGAGGGGCGTGCGGCGAGAACGATCATTTCGCCGTTGCGCATGCCTTTGAGCTTCCGGTCGAGGTTGGAGAAGCCGGTGGGCAGGCCGGAGACCGCGCCGGGGCCGAGGGAGAAGAGGCGGTCGATGTGGCCCATCGTGTTGTTGATGGCCTGCGGCCAGGAGAGGCCGGTGCCCTCGCGGCGGTCGGCGATGCCGAGGAACTGCTGCTCGACCTCGCCGAGAATCAGGTCGGCGCTGACGGCCTCGTCGAAACAGCGGCGCTCCGCGTCGCGGGCGCAGGAGATGACGGCGCGCAGCAGGTGCTTCTGGCGGACGATGTTGATGTAATACTCGGCGTGGGCGGCGGTCGGGGTCTCGTCGATGAGCGCCTGGATATAGGCGGTGCCGCCGATGTCGTCGAGGCGGTTCAGGGTGCGCAGCCGCTCGTTCAGGGTGAGGGGGTCGATGGTGGCGGCGGCGCGGGACATCTCGACGAGCGTCTCGAAGAGCAAACAGTTCGCGGGCGAAAAAAAGGAATCGGGAGTGATGCCGTTCTCGGTGCAAAGGTCCAGCACGCGGCTGTCGGTGGCGGCGTCGAGCAGGATGGAGCCCAGAACGCCGCGCTCCGCCTCGGCGCTGTGTGGCGGCACTCGCAGCGGGGCCGCAGGGGAGGTTGTGGTGTGGCGCGCCTGCATGAACGTGCTCGCGGTATGGTAGAGAGAGAAGGGTAGGGACGGCTCCCCGAGCCGTCCGCGACGGAGTCCGGACGTTTCGGGGAAACGTCCCTACCGAGAAAAAGAGGCCCCTGCGGCCGCGGCGGTCGCAGGGGCACTCAGCGTCAGCCTTCGACGATCCACACCTTGATGGTGGGGGTCACGTCAGGATGCAGCTTGATGGTGACATCGAACGTCCCGGTCTCTTTGAGAGCCTCGGGCAGCACCACCTGGGACTTGTCGATCGTGATCTTGTTGCCTTCCTCGAGGGCGGCGACAATATCACCCGCAGCGACCGAACCGTAGAGGCGGGTGCCGTCCACGGTCTTGGCGCGGATGGTGACCGAGACGTTGGCCAGCTTGGCGGCCTTGTCTTTGGCCTCGGCCATCTGGATGCGGGACAGTTGCTCGCGTTCCTTACGCATCTTTTCGAGGCGGCGCAGGGCGTGCTGCGAAACGGGCGCGGCGAGGTCCTTCGGCAGCAGGTAGTTGCGGGCGTAACCGTCCGCGACTTTGACGACATCACCCGCTTTGCCGAGATTCTCGACATCCGACAACAAAAGTACTTCTGTAGCCATACTGTTTCGATCCTCTCCGGGCTATGCCAGCAAGCCCATGTTACGGGCGCGACGCACGCCCTGCTTGATCTGCCGCTGCTGGGCAGCCGTGACGCCCGTGAGGCGCGCCGGTACGATTTTGCCGTATTCGGTGATGAACCGGCGCAGGAACTCGACGTCGTTCACATTTACGATGTCGTTGGGGTCCAGGATCCGCACGCGTTTGCGGACGGGCATGTTGTCGCGGTCGCGGTCGCCGCGGCTTTCCCGGTCGGGTCTGCCGCCGCTGCCGCCGCTACTGCTGCTGCTACTGCTGTTTCTTCTTTGCATGGCCATAAGCGTAATTCCTCTTTTTCGAATCTCGTGTTGTTAGAACGGCAGGTGCTCTTCATCGTGGGACAGATCGCCCGCATCGAAGGGTGCGCCCGCGTCGGCCGGGGATCCCGCTTCAACGGGGGGGCGTGCTTTCGCGACCGGCGCCGCAGGTGCGGCGGTGCCGCCCTGAGGACCGTCATGCGCCTCGGCCGGCTTCTGAGGAGACCCCAGAAACTTGACCGTGTCGGCACGCACGCGCAGTTTGCGGCGCGTCTCGCCCTGCTGGTTTTTCCACTCGTCCATCTGCAGGCGGCCCTCGACGAGCACGGACCTGCCTTTGGAGAGGTACTGCTGGCAGAGTTCCGCCAGCTTGTCCCAGACCACGACATCAACAAAGCACGTCACCTCTTTGGGTTGACCGTTCTTATCGCGCCACGTTTCGGAGACAGCCAGCCCGAGATCGGCCACTTTCGAGCCCGAGGGAGCTTGCTTGAGTTCCGGGTCACGCGTGAGGTTCCCCATGAGGATCACTTTGTTGAAGGAAGCCATAGTCCACCGTCCTTGGTCGCGCTTCGGGCTTACGCCTCTTGCGCGTTCTGGTTAGCCGCCTCTTTTTCCGCAGCCGCGGCGCGTGTCGCCTCGCGGATCTTCTGCACTTCGATCTGCTTGACCATGACGGCCTCGCGGCGCTCGTCAATGGCCAGGATCTGCACGCGGAAGATGTCCTCGACCAAGTGGTAGCGTCCGACAAGCGTCGAGACCTGGAGGGGGTCGAGTTCGAAACGGATCTTCACATACACGCCGCTGTCGCGCTTACGCATCGGGCGTGCGAACGATTTTTTGCCGAGCACGTCGGTGCTCAGCACGTTTCCGGACAGGCGCGTGATCTCGCCGCGCGCCTTATCGATCTGTTTGTCCAGAACGTCATCCTTCGCCGAACTGGCGAAGATATACAAGCCATCGTATTTGTTCATGATGGGATTCCCATTCTCACTTCCGGTCTTCCGGCTGCGCCTCTTCGGCGCTCCAGCCGTTGTACCGGTTCATCGCTTCATTCAAACCGTTTGCGGTTGAGCACTGCACCGCGTCGGCGGCCGCCGCGATCGTCGCGCAGACAAGCTTCAGGCGCGCTTCGCCGAACTTGCCGAGCACGTGACCGATCAGGCCGCCCCGCTCTTCGCGTCCCACACCGAGCCGGACTCTCGGGAACGCTTCCGTTCCCAGCGCCTCGATCACCGAGGCCAGTCCGCGGTGTCCTCCGCTGCCTCCCGACGCCCGGATCCGCAGCCTGCCCAAAGGCAGATCCGCATCGTCCGAGACCACCGTGAGGTCCGCGGGGTTCCCGCCGTAGTACCGCAGCAGAGGCGCCACGCTGGTTCCGCTCAGATTCATAAACGTCTGAGGCTTCACCAGCCACACCGTCTCTCCCGCATAGGCCACGCGGGCCACGCGTGCGTGAAACCCGGAACTGTTTTTCCAACCGGCCTCGAGCCGCTTCGCCAACAGGTCGACAACATCGAAACCGACATTGTGCGGCGTGTTCGCGTACGCCTCGCCGGGGTTGCCCAGTCCCGCAATCATTTTCACGCGGCCGTGCCCTCCCAGTTACTTCTTAGCGGCAGGAGCCTTGGCTGCGGCAGCGGGCGCTTTCGCGCCGGGGGCTGCTTTGCCTGCGGCAGGAGCGGCGCCTTCAGCGGCACCCTCTTCCTTCTTGCCCTTGACGACCACTTCAGGCGTGCCGGCGGCCGCGCCTTCAGCGGTGGCCACGACCTCTTCCGCGGCGGCCGAGACCACCGTCGCCACCGGCACATCCTTGGCTGTGATGACCGTATACTTGTCACCCAGCTTCAGGTCGCGCACGAAGAGCGACTGGTCGAGCTTGAGGCTCGAAACGTCCGCGTCGAAGTGCTCGACGATGTCCATCGGCAAGCAGTCGACCTCGATCGCGCGGATCGACTGCTGCAAGATGCCGCCGTCGACCTTGACGCCTTCGGGCTCGCCGAAGAGGTGCACCGGGATCGACACGCGGAGCTTCTTGCTCAGCGAAACCTCGCCGAAGTCCACATGGATCGGGTAACCCGTCATGACATTATACTGCACCTCGCGCATCAGCGCGGGCACATCCTGACCATCCAGTTCGAGCATCACGAGCACATGCTCGCTGGTGTGGTGGCGCAGCATGGCTTTGAATGCATGCGCGTCAAATTTCACCAACGTCGTGCCGCCCCCGATCCGGTTCACCGCTGCGGGAACGCTCCCGGCGCGGCGCAAACGGCCGGCCGCGCTGGAACCCTGTTCCGTGCGCAGCTCGGCTTTCATTCTGATCTCTTCGTTCGCCATTTTTTTCCTCGTTCACTAAAACCCGCAAAACGAGCACGGAACGCGACCCCCCATCCCGGCTCCGGAAAGTGCAACCTTTTCCCCGGAGAGGGACCGGCTCATCGCGCCAATGCCCGCTTGTGCGGACTTGTCCATTAGCCCGTCAGCCCGCCGCTCAATATCTGAACAGCGAACTTACGGACTGGTCATTGTGGATTCTGCGGATCGCTTCGCCCAGCAGTTCGGAAACCGTCAGCACCGTCAGCTTCACCGGCAATCGGGTGATGTCCAGATCGTCCCGCATGGGGATCGTGTCCGTCACCACCAGCTCTTCGATGAGCCCGTTGTCCGCTTTCAGGCGCTGAACGCCCTTTTCCGTCAGGGGCACGTGGGTGACCGCCGCTCGAATCGAGGCGGCCCCGTGCTCCTTCAGGATCTTTGCTGCCGCACACAACGTGCCGCAGGTCGTGGTCATGTCATCGACCATGATCACGTCACACCCTTTCACGTCGCCAACGACGCTAAAGGCGTCCACTTCCGCGTCTCCCAGACGCTGCTTCGCTACAATTGCCAGGCCCGTGCCCAGCATTTGTGAATAGGCGTAAGCCGCTTTTGACCCTCCGGTATCGGGCGACACGACAAGCGGCTTCTTGAGCTTCATCTCGCGCAGGTACTTCACTAAAACCGGCGCGGCGTGCAGGTGGTCGACGGGAATATCAAAAAATCCTTGAATCTGCTGCGCATGGAGGTCCATGGTCAGGATGCGGTTGGCGCCGGCGGCCACCAGCAGGTTGGCGACCAGCTTTGCGGTGATCGGCACGCGCGGCTGGTCTTTGCGGTCCTGGCGCGCATAGCCGTAGTAGGGGAGCACGGCGGTGATGCGCGCGGCCGAGCCGCGGCGCGCGGCGTCGATCATGATGAGCAGCTCCATCAGCATCTCGTTGGGCTGGGTGCAGATGGGCTGGACGATGAAGACGTCCATGCCGCGGACGTTGTCGACGATCTTGATGTGGGTCTCGCCATCGGGAAAGCGGCGGATGTTGATGTCCCCGAGCTGTCCGCCGAGATAGGCCATCATCTTCTCGGCCAGGGGCCGGTTCGCCGTTCCAGAAAATACGATCATGCTCATTAAAGTGTCCGCGCTCTCCCGCGTTTTCCGCAGGTTCAAACAAAACCGTCCGCCATCAAATTGGTTGCCCGGGGTGGATTCGAACCACCTCTGAGAGAGTCAAAGTCTCTTGTGCTGCCATTACACCACCGGGCAAGTATGCACCAAAACGTGCCAAAAGCCGGAGCCCAGCTTCCGGCCGATCTCTTCTCCGTGGACCCTGTCCCGCGCCAGGCCGAAGACCGACGCGCCGCTACCGGAGAGCAAAACACCCAAACAGCCTGCCGCTTGAAGCCGGGCGGCTGTTTGGGCCACGCCGGGGTAATTCTCGAATACCCCCGCCTGCAATCCGTTGTAGAGCGCATCCGCCGCAGCCGACACATCGCTGGTTCGGATAGAAGAGGCCATATTATGAAGAATAGAGGGGCTCGCAGTCAAGCCCACTCTCCATTTCTTAAAAACATCGGGTGTGGGGCACATCACGCCGGGGTTGGCGATCACCAGCCAGAACCCCTCGCACCGCGCGGAGCGGTCGCCGTCGAAGAGGCCGCGCACGCGCTCGCCCCGGCCCTCCATCAGCACCGCCCCGCCGTGGACCAGCGCGGGCACGTCGCTGCCCAGCTCCGCCCCCAGGTCCATCAGCTCCCCGCACGGCCGCTCCAGCCCCCAGAGCCGGTCGAGGCCGCGGATCACCCCCGCCGCGTCGGCGCTGCCGCCGCCGAGGCCGCCGCCGATGGGGATGCGCTTGTGGATGTGGATGCGCGCGCCGGCGTTGACGCGGTACCGCTCCTGCATCAGCCGCGCCGCGCGCACCGCGAGGTTGCGTTCCACCGTGCCGATCTTCGAGAGGTCCACGCCCGGCCCGACCGTGAGGGTCATGGCGATCTGGGAGTAGGTGGTGGTGAGGGACAAGGTGTCTGTCAGGCTGACGGGCATCACGATGCTGCGCAGCTCGTGATAGCCGTCAGGCCGTTTGCCGAGAACCTCCAGCGTCAGGTTGATCTTGGCCGGCGCTTCGATTGTGATGACAGAACCTGCTCTGACCATTTGGCGGCGTATTGTGCCAGAAACGGACGGCGGCTTCAAGTGTGCCGTAGGTGCCCGGCTTCCAAAAAAAGCGGGGTTTGCGCTTGACCCGACGCGGGTTATCATAGAAACTATTGACACTGCGTCTTTATGGCACAGTTTAGAACGTTTGACCTACGGGAAAGAACGCGCGATGTTCAACAAGTTTTTGTCCTTTTTCTCAAGCGATATCGGGATTGATCTCGGCACCGCTAATACACTGGTTTACGTGAAAGACCGCGGAATCGTCATCCGCGAGCCTTCTGTGGTTGCTATCCAGGAGGGGACCAAACGTATTTTGGCGGTCGGCGAAGAGGCCAAGCGGATGATTGGCCGCACGCCGGGGAATATTGTGGCCATCCGTCCGATGAAATCGGGTGTGATCGCGGATTTCGATATCACTGAAGCGATGATCCGCTACTTCATCCGCAAGGTTCACGTGGCGAAGCTCGTGAAGCCGCGGGTGATTGTGGCGGTGCCGAGTGATATCACAGAAGTTGAAAAGCGTGCCGTGCAGGAGTCTGCACGGCATGCGGGCGCCCGTGAAGTCTTCCTGATCGAAGAGCCGATGGCGGCTGCCATCGGCGTGGGTTTGCCTGTGTCTGAGCCGGCCGGCAACATGATCGTCGACATTGGCGGCGGAACATGCGAGGTCGCGGTGATCTCGTTGGCCGGTATCGTGTACGCGCGGAGTGTCCGCGTGGGCGGCGACGCCATGGACGAGTGTATCGTTCAGTACATGCGAAGAGTTTACAATCTGATGATTGGAGAGCGGACCGCGGAGGAGATTAAAATCACGATTGGTTCGGCGTATCCTATGGGTGAGGAGCGCACGCTGGATGTCAAGGGCCGCGATTTGGTGGCCGGACTTCCCAAAACCCTGACTGTCACCTCGGAAGAAATTCGTGACGCGTTGCAGGAGCCGGTTTCCGCGATCGTCGACGCCGTTCGGATCACCCTCGAAAAGTGTCCGCCGGAATTGTCGGCCGATCTCGTCGACCGCGGCATGGTTCTGGCTGGCGGCGGCTCGATGCTGCGCGGCCTGGACAAGCTGCTCGCTTCACAGACAGGATTGCCCGTAACGTTGGCCGATGACCCGCTGAGCGCGGTCGCCGAAGGTACGGGAGTGGTGTTGAACGAGCTGAATTTCCTGTCCAAGTCGAAACTGGGCCGGTGATCTGACTTCTCGGCTGCTTTCTGGTCTCTGCCTGCCCGATAAAACGGGGGAGCGACCAGGGTGAAGCAATCGAAATTGTGGGTATGGCTGTTGGTGCTGTCGCTCGGCGCGCTGTTGTTCTGGCGCTCCGGGGTCCGTGATTTTTCACGGGAGGCCCTCTACCCTTACGAGAACGCCTGTTTATGGTTTGAACGGACCGTCGGGGTCCGCGTTCAAGCCCTTCTTTCCCGTGCCGGTCACGCGTCGCGCAATGCGATGCTGGAACGTGACGTGGCGCGTCTGCAGATCGTCGCGGCCGACACCGAAGCCCTCGAGGCGGAGGTGACCCGCCTGCGCGCGCTCCTCGACTTCTCCCCGCCCGTGCCCTGCCGCTGGCTGGCCGCGCCCGTCCTCTCTCGCGGCGGAACCTCGGACGTGTGGCAGAGCCTCCGGCTCGCGAAAGGCTCGACACACGGCGTGCGCAAGGGCGACCCGGTGGTGGTGCCCGAGGGGGTCGTGGGCCGCGTGGTGGACGTGTCGCCGCACACCAGCGAGGTGATGCTGATCACCGATCCCAACAGCCGCGTGGCGTGCGAGCTCGAGACGCCCGGCGAGGGCGTGGGGGTTGTGCGCGGCATCCTGTACGGCGGCGGGGAGCGCCCGGCGGGCGACGCCAAGCTGAAGCTGCTCTATGTGGTGGACCCGCTGCGGCTGCGCTATCTGGCGCGGGAGTTCGAGCCTGCGCCGCGCACGCGCGTGGTGACCTCCGGCCTGGCGCAGACGTTCCCGAAGGGGCTGACGGTCGGCTATCTGCTGGAAAGCCGCCTGGAGCCGAACGGGCTGTCGCGCGAGGCCTCGGTGATCCCCGCCGTGGACATGGCGGCGCTGGACGAGGTCTACATCCTGTCGGCAAGGGGGGCCTCCCATGCGCCTTGACATGAATCTGCCCGTGGTGGCCTTTACGCTGCTTGTGGCCGCGCTGCTGCAAGACCTGATCCCGGCGACGCCGTCGTTCCCCGTCAAAGTCGTTTTTCTGACGTCCGTGGCGCTCTACACCGCGCTGACGAAGCCGGTGTGGGTGGCGCTGACCGCGCTGGCGTGGGCCGGCGGCCTGACGGACGCGTTGGGCGGGCTGCCGCTCTTTTGCACCTTCGGCTTTCTGCTGGTGATGTACGGCGTGATGCGGATGCTGCAGCGTGTGTTTCTGGAGGCGACGCTGGTGCAGGGAACGCTGCTGGTCGCGTGTGCGGCCGTGGCTCAGGCGGTTTGGACGCGGCTTTGGGCGGGGACGGGCGAGCCGTTCTTCGGGTGGCAGACGCTGGTGGCCATGGGATATGCGGTGCCGGCCGGACTGGCGGCGGGGTTTGCGGGGTTTGCGTTATGTGGTCTGGCGGACCACGTCTCCGGCAATGTGAAGCCGGTGAAAGAGAGCAATGGTATATTGTGGGCAGAAACTAACCGATAGCTGGCGGATCGCGATCCTGGCATTGGTGTTTGCGGCGGGCCTGGTTTTCCTGGCCGCGTCGCTGCACCGTGTGCAGGTGGTGCAATCCTCGGAGTATTCGCGCGACCAGGTGCGGCAAAGCGTGCGGCGCGTGCAGGTGCCCGGGCCGCGCGGCCGGATTTTCGACCGCAACGGCGTGTGCCTGGCGGAGAACCGCGCGAGCTACTGCATCGCCTACTACGTGGAGGAGCTGCGCAAGCGCGGCAAGTGGGAGAACACCATCGACGCGGTGGATGCGGACATCGACCGGCTGGCCGCGGCGCTGGGGATCCCGCGCGAGATTTCGAAAGAGAAGGTCCGGCAGCATGTGCTGCAGAGCCTTCCCATGCCGTTGCTGGCGTGGCGCGATGTGGACCCCGTGACCCTCGCGCGGTGGGCCGAAACGGTCGAAGCGTTCCCCGGCGTCGACGTGTATGTGCAGCCCGAGCGCTCCTATCCGCTGGGCAGGCTGGCCGCCCATGCGGTCGGCTATGTCCAACGGGACCGGCCGCTGGCGCTGCCGGGCGAGACGGTTCATTTCTACCTGCCGGAGATGGTCGGCCGGTCGGGGTTGGAGCGCCAGTACAACGATGTGCTGACCGGGGAGTCGGGCGGGCAACTGATCCGTGTGGACGCCCGCGGGTACAAGCATGCCGAGCTGGAAGGCGCGCAGGCGGTGGCGGGGCGCGATCTGCATCTGACGTTGGACGTGAATGTCCAGCGATCGCTGGAGAAGGCGCTTCGCGGGTGGCGCGGCGCGGGTGTCGTGCTCGACCCTCGCAACGGCGAGGTGCTGGCGATGGCGAGTTCGCCCGCGTATGACCTGAACGATCTCGTGCCTGCGCCGAGCGCGGGGGTGTGGAGCCGGCTGCGGGACGACGAGGGGCTGCCGCTGTACAACCGGGCCGTGTCGGGCCGGTACGCGCCGGGCAGCACCTTCAAGCCGGTGACGTCGATCGCGGCGCTGCTGAGCGACGGGTTTGACCCGGACGCGACCTACACGTGCGACGGGGCCTTTGTGCTGGGCAACATGCGGCTGCGGTGCTGGAACACGTACGGGCACGGCGCGGTGGCGCTGCGCAAGGCGATCGAACAGTCGTGCAACGCCTTCTTCTGCCATCTCGGCAACACCATCGGGTACGACGCGATTTACGCGCAGGCGCACAAGCTGGGACTGGGGCAGCCGACCGGGATTGACCTGCCGTCCGAGACGCGCGGGCTGCTGCCTACGGCGGCGTGGAAGGAGAAAAGCCTGAAGGAAAAGTGGCGCCCGGGGGACACCTGTCAGATTTCGATCGGCCAGGGGCTGCTGGTGACGTCGCCGCTGCAGATGGCGCTGCTGGTGTCGGTCTTCGCGAACGGGGGCGCGCTCTACCGTCCGCATCTGGCGCGCCGGGAAGGGCCGGGCGAGCGGGTGCGCGAGATGGGGTGGCCGGCGGCGGCGGTCGGGCGGGTGCGCGGCGGCATGCACGACGTGGCTACGGTCGGCACCGGGCGGCGCGTGCAGGTGCGCGGCATCGAGGTGGCGGCCAAGACGGGCACGGCGGAATACGACGCGGGCGGCGTGCGGCGCAAAAACACGTGGGTCACGGCCTTTGCGCCGTTTGACCAGCCGACGGTGGCGATGGCCATTGTGATCGAGAACGGCGTTTCGGGCGGGCAGACCGTGGCGCCGATGGTGCATGATGTGCTGGTGTCCATCTTTGGCGAAGCCGCGAAGGATGCGGAGGTGCAGCCCGAGACCGCTGTGCCCGCGCCTGCGCAAACGGGAACGGAGAGTGACTGAGATGCTGAAACAGGTCATAGCCCGTTTGCGAAGGATGAATCCGCTCCTGCTGGCCTGCATGATGGGGCTGACCCTCATCGGCGTGGCCTTCGTCTACAGCTCGTGTTCGGTGCGCGATGATCCCGAGCTGCAGAAGCTCTACATGCGGCATGCCGAGGTCGGCGTGTTGGGTCTGGTCGTGTACGGGGCGGTGGCCTGGTTCGATTACCGGAGCGTGCTGCGCTGGAGCTGGCTCTTTTATCTGGTGAGCTTGGTTTTGCTGGTGTTGGTTCCGGTGATCGGCGAGGAGACCATGGGCGCGAAGCGCTGGCTCTTCGGCATTCAGCCCTCCGAGCCCGCGAAGCTGGCGCTGATCATGATCTTGGCGTGGCTGTTCGGACGGCGCGAGGCGAACCGCGGGCCGTGGATGTTTTTGCTCACGCTGGCGCTGGCGGGGGTGCCGGCGGTGTTGATCCTGATGCAGCCCGATCTCGGCACGGCGATGGTGATGGCGCCGACGGCGCTGGCGATGCTGTTTGCGGCGAATGTGTCGCCCCGGCTGCTGTGGAGCTTTGTGCTGGTTGGCGTAGTCGGGGCCGGGCTGATCATGGGGGCGATCTACGCGGCGGAGAAGCCGGGGCTGCCGCCGGAGAAGCGCGAGGCGCTGATCCATGCGACGCATCTCAAGGATCATCAGATCAGGCGGCTGCAGGTGTTCATGTTCCCGGACAAGGACCTGCACGGCAGCGGCTACAACCGGAGGCAGTCGCAGATCGCTGTCGGTTCGGGCGGCTTTCTGGGCAAAGGATATCTGAAGGGCGAGCAGTACATGCTGGGGTATTTGCCGCCGTCGGTCTCGTCGAACGACTTCATCTTTGCGGTTTTAGCCGAAGAGGCCGGCTTCAGGGGGTCTTTGATTGTGCTGCTCCTCTTCTCGGGCCTGCTGTGGCCCGGGTTGTGGGTGGCGTTTCGTTGTCAAGACGATGCAGGGCGTCTGCTCTGTGTCGGCGTCGTGTCCCTTATCTTCTGTCACATGTTCATTAACATCGCGATGACGATAGGGATGATGCCGATCACGGGGTTGCCGTTGCCGTTTATCAGTTACGGGCGGACCTTCATGCTGACGATGATGTTGGCCTTGGGGTTCGTTCAGAGTGTGTCCATTCATGGGCGTGAACCGGAGACAAGGTTCTGATCGCCCGGAAAGACGGGAGTGATTATGTTGAATCGGATCGGAGGGATTATGTTTGGCTGGTTTAAGAAGAGCGCGCCGAAGCGCGAGATCGTCGTGAACGTCGAAAAACTTGAGACGCGTGTGGCGGTTGTGGAGAGCGGGAGGGTCGAGGAGTTCCAGGTTGAGCATCCTACGGAGGAGCGGCTGGTCGGCAGCATCTTCAAGGGGCGCATCCAGAATCTGGAGCACGACCTGCAGG
>JANYBJ010000141.1 GCA_025360845.1 bacterium | reverse complement strand
CAGCAGGTACTCGCGCAGCTTCTTCTTCTCCTCATCGGTCATGCTCCAGTGGTAGTGGCCGGAGCGGTAGAGGATCGGGTTCTGGTCCGGGTCCGTGTTGATCTCGGAGAAGGACTTGGCCTCGTAGTCGTAGTCCACCTCGGCCATGCTCTTGAGCGACTTGAGCAGGTTGTTCAGGTCGTTCGGCCGCGCGTTCCAGTCCTGCTCGCCGTACTGCGAGGTGAGCTTGGTGAACAGGGTGGGCGGCTTGGGCGGGTTCTTCTTCTCCGAGCGCGACATCGGGGTGGCCGGGGGCGGAGGGTAGGGGATCAACGTCTCGCCGCCCGCCATGTTGGCCGGGGGCGGCGGGGTCTCCTTGCGGGCCGGCGGCGCCACGAATCCGGACTCGTCGGAACCGTCGCCGTCGAAAATCTGCCCGCCCATGACCGATACGGCGGTGAAGAGCGCCATCACGGAAGAAAACACCACAGGATTACCACCAATCAACATCTTTTTCATAAAGACACCTCTCGTGCGAGATTTAAATACAAGTTCACATCAGATAAGTATCCGCCACAAATGCGTGGAAGTCAAGCGCCGCTGAAATTTTTCTGTGTGTTCGGAATTAATGAAGAAGCCGCGAGGAAGCCACCGCAGAGGAAAAGGGCTTGGGAACGCACCGTTGACCATGCTATATTTTCCGCATGGAAGGTCAGTAAGACAAGGGGGACTGGGTCATGAGAATACGGTGCTGCTTGGCTGTCGCGGCGTTGGTGCGGCCGTTGGCGTTCGCTGAAACAGGAGCGGAGTCGCGAGTGCTCTGCGACTTCGAAGATTCGGCGCAGGCAGCCCTTTGGGAAGTGTCGTGCGGCACCGCGCGGCTGGTTGAGGAAGGCTCCACCTCCGGGCGGAAGGCGCTGGAGGTCACTTTTGATCCGCGGGGCGAATACCGGGGTGCCTATCTGAGCAGCTGCCGGCTTCCGCACGAATGGTCTGCGTATGACGCGCTGGTTCTGGATGTGCTGAACCCCAGCCAAGAAGCGGTGGCCGGTTACGTGCTGATTGCCGACGAGCCTTGGCGCGTGAAAGGGTCGTCGTACTGGAACCGTCACAACGCTGAGCGTGCGTTTCCGCCCGGCAAAACCCAGTGGGTCATGCCGATACGCGGGCTGTACCGCGGCGAAGCGGGCAGCCGCAACAACGACATCAAGACAGACATCGACCCCGCCCGCATCGTCCGGGTGGATTTCGGGTTCGGCAGGAAAGGGGCCGAGGGCCGGATCGTTCTCGACAACCTCCGCTTGGTGAAAGCCGCTTCTCCGACAGGCGTCTGGGCGTTCGACTTCGGGCCGCCTGGCCAGCCCGTGATGCTGGGCTGGACGCCGGTCTCGCATCTGACGGGGTTCACCGCAGAGCGCGGGTTCGGCTGGGGTCCGCAGGGCGGAGCGCCTTGGGACGGGGCCGATCGCGACACGGGCTTCGGATCGGCTCTGCTGCGCGATTTCTGCGAGGCGGGAGGCTACAGCTTCCGCGTCGCGGTGCCGGTCGGCAAGTACCGTGTCACCGTCTACTTTGAGAATAGCGGGTACTGGGGCGGCGAGCAGGCTCGCCACCAGTGGCGCAGCATCGCGGTCAACGGACAGCCGTCTTGGAAGGAGACGCGCCCTGACGGCGCGGCCCATGCCTTGTACCGGTTTGAAGCGGTGGAGCCGGTCGGCGTCGATCTGTGGAAGACGTACATGGCCGGGGAACTGGCCCGCCCCGCGGTGTTCGAAGCCGAGGCCAAGGGCAGCGACGGATTGAGTTTCCGCTTTGACTCTGATTTCAGGTGGGGCTGCAAAGTGGCGGCCTTGGCGGTTGTGAAAATCGGCGACGCGCAGGCGGAAGCGTGGCTCGACGGCCAGCAGCGGGGGTTGGAAGCGGAGTTCCGCAGCACGGCGGTCGCGTTGGACCCGCCTGCTCCGGTTTTGGCGGCGCTTCCGCCCGCGTGGCAGGCGGCGGGTGTTGCGGCGTGGCCGTATCGCATCGAGGACGAGATCTCGCCGGTCACGGTGCCGGCTGCCGCCTCTCTGCCGGAGAAGCCCGCCGACCTGACTCTGTCGCGGCTGGCGGTGCGCGGCGAAACGGAGCTGTTCTGCGTGGCGCTGCGGCCCCTCCGTGATCTCGGCGAGTGTCGGCTGACGGTCGAGCCGCTGGTCGGTCCGGGCACGATCCAAGGGTCTCCGTCCGCAGTCTGGTACAATACGCAGCGCGATTTCGGCGAGGTGGCCTATCACATACGCGGTCAGACGGTGCGCGCCCAGGAGCGCATCGGCCTGCCAGCCGCCGTCACACGCGAACTTGCGGTGCGCGTAAAAATCCCTGAGCAGGCGGCCGCAGGCGAGTATAGGGGGGCGCTGGTGATCAGCGATGCGCAGTCGAAGGTGCTGCTCCGCGTGCCGCTGCGTCTGACGGTCGCGCCCGTCACGCTCAACCGCGACACCGATTTCCTCATGGGTTTCTTCGGACTCATGCCGCCGGAACTGTTGCCGGAGGAGAAGCGCTGGCAGGTCTTGGAGGAGACCTTGCGGCTGTTGCGCGAATACGGCATGAACGCCGTGTCCGGTGGTCCGAGTTGGGGATTGAAGGGCTGGCACGAGGGGAAGCCGGTCATCGACTACGGTGAGATGGACCGCTTTTGCGCCCTGCTGACGAAGTGCGGGTTCGGCCGGACGTTGAACGGGTATGGCGGGGCGCGTTTCACCGGGCTGCACGAGGGCTATGTCAAAGGCGAGACGGCTGCCACCGTCGAGAAGCAGAGCGGGCTGCCGTACGATCAGGCGCTGATGCGGGCCTGGGGCGCGGCACATGAGCATGCGCGGGCCGCGGGCTGGCCTGTGATTCTCTACGCCATGTGCGATGAGACCCGCGTGCGTGATGTGGCGGAGCGGGAGCTGGAATTCATGAACCTCATGGCCGCGGTCAGCGGACGCTATCCCTCCACGGTGCGCACGAGCGGCAGCTACAGCGTCAGTTTCGAGGCGGGGAAAGGTGACGCGGACGAGATGAAGGCGTGGCACCGGAAGTTTTTTTCAGCCCTCGACATCAGCAGCCTGAACGATCATGACGAGTCGGTCATGGCGGAGGCCGCGCGGCAAGGCAAAGAGGTCCACATCTATAACCAAGGGACGTCCCGTTACAGTTTCGGGCTTTACCAGTGGTCGGAATATACGCGCGGGGTGAAGGCGCGCTGGGAGTGGCATCTCAACATCCTGCACGGGTATCAGTTCTTCGATCTGGACGGACGCGAGCCGGACACCGCCATGCTGTGCTACGGACGGAACGCCCTCTATCCGACATTGGCGTTCGAACGTTGCAGGGAGGGTGCCGAAGACTTCTGTCTGTTGCAGATGCTGGCCAAGCGCGATCCCGCAGCGGAGGTGCTGCGGACGGCGGTGGCAGGCGTCCGCCTGAATCAGCGCGAGCCTCCGGCCGGTTTCGACGCTGATGAACTCAAGCGGCGCCTGATAGAGGCGCTCGTGTCAAGCGATCCGAACAAACGCGCAACCCGGAGACTCGACCATGAATAAACGGCTATGCACATTGACCTTGCTTGCCTTTGCGGCGCTCCCGCTCAAAGCTGAGACAAACACGCTGCGGGTCTACTACATCGGGAACAGCGTCACGGACACCATCCGCTACGGCGAGCTGGCCAAGTTGGCGGAAACCCGAGGAGTGAAGCTGGACTGGGGCCGCACGATGATTCCGGGCGCGCCGCTGGAGTGGCTCTTCACGCACCCGAAGGACGGCTTTCAGCAGGAGCCGTACGGGACATGGACGAACGCGCTGAGCCGGTTCGCTTGGGACGCGGTCTCGCTTCAGCCTTTCGACCGCCACCTGCACGGGAAAGACCAGGAGGGCAGGGACCTCGGCGACGTGGCGCTGATCTGCCAGTTTGCGAAGATGGCGGCGCGGCTGAATCCCGAGGTGCAGGTCTACATTTACGCGCGCTGGCCGCGCGTCACCAGCGGCGGCAAAGGCACGCCGTTCGACAAGAACGACTACGACCCGGCGAAGCCCGGCAGCGGGAATGACTTGTCGAAGGTGGACGACTACACGGCGCGCTGGGAAGACAGGTACACGGGAGGCTGGGACTGCACAAACGAGACGCGCGACTATTTCGAGACCCTCCTGCGCGAGGTGCGGAAGGAGGCGGCCTTCCTGAAGAAGCCGCCGCTGCTGGTGCCGGTGGGCCATGTGATGAACGCGCTGCACGCGAAGATGAAGGCGGGCCAGGTGCCCGGCTACACGAGCGTCTATCAGCTCTACAAGGACGGCATTCACCTGAACGAGGCGGGGTCCTACCTCGTGGGCTGCACGTACTTCGCCACGCTGCTGAAGCAGTCGCCGGCGGGTTTGCCGACCGCGCCGTACGGCACGATCGACCCGGCGCTGGCGGAGACGATACAGAAGACGGCTTGGCAAGTTGTGGCCAGCCACCCCGATGCGGGCGTCGGCGCGAAGTAGACAGAACGCGGTCACGCCCCGACCGCGGACCACGACGCTTGATGCGTCATCTTGCTCAACAGCCCCGTCGCGTTTCCGCGCTCCAAAACACTCCCAGGAAGGAGACGATACCCATGCGGACAAAAACTGTTCTGATGCTGATATGCGGCTGCCTCGTGGCGAGTGCATCTTTTGGAGTATACGTGAGGGGTCGTAGCTAAAAATTCGACATTTTGAGTGCGGCGGCCTGCCGGATGTGCTAAGTTACACACATGCCGAGGAAATTGAGACATCATGTGCCGGGCGGCTGGTACCACATCACGGCCCGCGGGCTGGGGCACCGGACGCTTTTCCATACGGATCGCGACCGTGAGCATTTCGTCGACCTGCTGGAAGGGATGGTCGAGCGCTACCGCATCATCCTGCACGCTTTTGTGCTGATGGGGAATCACTACCACCTGCTGATCGAGTCGCCTGAAGGAAATGTCAGCCGGGCGCTGCAGTGGCTGAACACCAGCTACAGCGTGTGGTACAACATCAGGCACGACGGCGTGGGCTCGCTCTTCCAGTCGCGGTTCAAAAGCGTCCCGATCGACAGTGAGGGGTCCTGGGCACTGGGGTGCTCCCTGTACGTCCACCTGAATCCGGTGCGCATCAGGAAGCTTGGACAGGGGAAGGATGACCGCAGGCGCGAGAAGCTGGGAATGCTCCCCGATGAGCCGGGCGAGGAGCAGATTCTAAAGCGGCTGGAGACGCTCCGCAGGCATCCGTGGAGTTCCTATCCCGCGTACGCCGGATATGTGGAGGCGCCTCGGTGGCTGACGTGCGCGGAGTTGTGGAGGCGCTGCTGCGACAAGGGCGAGGATTCGAAGAAGGAGTACAGGGCATGGGTCGAGGGTCACGTCAGGCAGGGGGTTGAGGAGGGCGTCTTCTCCAAGTTTTCGACGGCCGTGGCCGTCGGCGGTGCGGAGTTCATCGCGAAACTGCGCAAACAGGTGTTGAAGGGGAAGGGCGAGAACACGAATGAGCGGGACTGGCGGCGGTTGCTGCCTTTCCCTGAAGTGATGGCCGCCGTCGGAAGGGTCAGCGGCGAGCCTTGGGAAAACCTCGTCAACCGATACGGGGACTGGGGCAGGGACCTGGCGCTCTATATCGGAAGACTGCACTGCGGACTGACCCTGAAGGCGCTGGGCGGCTACGCCGGTATGAGTGCCCAGTCGGTGTCGCAGGCCGCGATTCGCATCAGGAAGAGGCTGGCAACGGACAAGGAGATCGCGATGGCGTACCGGAAAACCATAAGGCTGCTCGGGGAACAGAAAGCATGACGCCGAATTGTCGAATATTTAGCTACGACCCCTCGTCTACCTTAAGGCTGCTCGGGGAACAGAAAGCATGACGCCGAATTGTCGAATATTTAGCTACGACCCCTCGTCTACCTCCT
>JANYBJ010000125.1 GCA_025360845.1 bacterium | reverse complement strand
ATACACATGACAGTCACCTTAAACCGGTTTTTTTGACAGGTTTGACAGGATTTTCAGGACTAACTCGTTATTCATCCTGTTTCATCCTGCCATCCTGTCAATAGAATTTAAGGTACACTGTCTAGTTATTTGCGGGACACTGCATGAGGTGTCTTTGTGGTGGAAATTCCGGGTTGCGGGCAGAGCCCGCGTTAGACACTCACTCCCGATGCGCAGGTGCTGGAGCCGATGTTCGACCTTTCGTTTTCAGACTCAAGCCACGGGTTCCGGCCGTGCCGGAGCGCACCTGACGCCCTGAAGGCAGGAAGCGCATAGCGTGATCTCGATGGAGAAGGAGTATCTGAAACTGGACGGTGTTCGATTAAGTGATCGGCTGCACGATGCGGACGGGCGGCGGAGCCGACCTCACAGGATGCAGCTCGTCCCGCGAGAGCAGCTCCTGTCGATCGACGCCACAGGCGGAGGCTGCCAGTTCCGCAAGGGTGCCGGCACGATAGGCGACGTGTGCGTTGCTCTCCGAGTGGTCACGCGGTTACGTCAGGGAGATTGTCCAGGGCCGACTGCATGTCCGAAGCGGGGCTGGCCGAAGCGGGGGCTTGACATCCGGGACGGGATACGGGAAACTCTACTCCCACTGTTTTGATGGATTTCCGGCGGGCGTTTGTAGGCTCCCCGGCAGGGAGGTTGAAGTGGAAGCGACAGAAGTGATGCGTCATAGTGCCGCCCATGTGATGGCGGCCGCGGTGTGTAAACTTTTCAACGGCGTGAAGTTGGATATCGGACCCTCGACGGAAGACGGGTTCTATTACGATTTCGACATGGAGCACCGGCTCGCACCGGAGGATTTCCCGAAGATCGAGGCGGAGATCAAGTCGATCATCAAGGCCGGGTTGCCGTTCGAGCGCCTGGAGGTTTCGCGTGCCGAGGCCGCCATGGTGTTCGCGGGACAGACCTACAAGCTGGAGCGTCTGGCGGACATTCCCGAAGGCGAGACGGTCTCGCTCTACACCTGCGGAGCGTTTGTGGATCTGTGCCGCGGGCCGCATGTGGCCAAGACTTCGGACATCGGCGCGGTCAAGCTCATGGCTGTGGCGGGCTCATACTACCGGGGCGACGAGAAGAACCCGATGTTGCAGCGTTTGTATGGCATGGCGGACGTGTCGCAGGAGGCGCTCGACGCCGCGCTGAACCGGATTGAAGAGGCGAAAAAGCGTGACCACCGCAAACTCGGCAAGGAGCTGGAGCTTTTCAGCCTCAGCGAAGACGTAGGGCCTGGTCTGGCGCACTGGCATCCGAAGGGCGCGCGTATCCGCGTGGCGATTGAGGATTACTGGAGGCGCGAGCATTTCCGCGCGGGTTATGAGATGATCTTCACCCCGCATGTCGGGCGAGCCAAGTTGTGGGAGACGTCCGGCCACCTGAATTTTTATCGCGAGGGCATGTTTCCGTGTATGAATGTCGCGGAGGGCGAGGGCTCGCACGCGTCGGTCGAGCAGTACTACGTGCGTCCCATGAACTGCCCGTTCCACATCCAGATTTATAAAACCCGTCGCTACTCGTACCGCGACCTGCCGTTGCGCTGGGCCGAACTCGGCACGGTGTACCGCTACGAGAAAGAGGGCGCGCGCCTCGGACTGCTGCGCGTGCGTGGCTTCACGCAGGACGATGCGCACATTTTCTGCACGCCGGAGCAGATCGAGGGCGAGATCCGCTCGACGGTCAACTTCGCGTTGCACATTCTGCGGCGTTTCGGGTTTACCGATGTCACGGCGTATCTCTCCACCCGGCCCGAGAAGGCTGTGGGGCTGCCGGAGCGGTGGGAGCAGGCGACGCGCTCGCTCGAGAGCGCGCTCAAAGCGGAGGGGCTCCCGTACCAGGTGGACGTGGGCGGCGGCGCGTTCTACGGGCCTAAGATCGACCTGAAGATCAAGGACGCGCTGGGGCGTCCTTGGCAGCTCAGCACCATCCAGTTCGACTTCAACCTGCCCGAGCGGTTCGCTCTGTCCTACATCGGCGAGGACGGCAAGGAGCATCAGCCCTACATGGTCCACCGTGCGCTGCTGGGCAGCCTGGAGCGTTTCTTCGGCATCCTCATCGAGCACTACGCCGGGGCCTTCCCCGTTTGGCTGGCGCCAGAGCAGGTGCGCCTGTTGCCGATCACGGCAGGCCAGCTCGACTACGTGAAGGGCATTGAGGCCAAGTTGCGCGCGGCGGATATCCGTGTGACGGTCGATGCCGATAACGAGAAGCTCGGCGCGAAGATCCGCAAGGCGCAGCTCGAAAAGGTGCCGTATATGTTGGTCGTCGGCGGACGCGATGTCGAGGCGGGCGTGGTCTCGGTGCGCAGCCGCGAGGCGGGCGACCAGGGCGCCATGACGGTGGCCGCGTTTATGGAATTGCTTCACGTTGCGCTGAAGGCGTAACGCGAATAAGTGTGCCGGTTGGCCCTGAAACGGTTTGGGCCAGCCGGTTGGTATCAGAAACAGGAAAAGGACCGCCCCGTCGGCCCAACAGTGGAGGTGAGCTATCGCTTCGTTTATCCGAGTCAACTTTAAGATCCGAGTCCCGAATGTCCGCGTGATCGACGCAGCCGGACAGATGCTCGGCGTCATGACGACGCGCGATGCGCAGCGTCTTGCGGACAATCAGGGATTAGACCTCGTTGAGGTTTCCCCCAACGCCGAGCCTCCGGTTTGCAAAATCATGGACTTCGGCAAGTTCCGCTACGAGGAAAGCATCAAGCGCAAGGTGGCCCGCAAGAACCAGAAGACGACGCTGATCAAGGAAGTCAAGTTCCACGCCAGCGTGGACACGAACGACTTGGGCCACAAGCTGCGTCAGATCAAAGAATTTCTTGCCGAAGGCCACAAGGTCAAGGTGACTCTCCAGTACCGCGGGCGTGAGAATGCGCACAAGGAACTGGGCGTGGAAGTTGTTAACAAGGTGATCCAAGATTGCGCGGCTGAAGCGATTGTCGAGCAGACGCCGAGATTGATCGGGCGCACGCTGGGATGCATGTTGGCGGCCAAACCCGCGAAACCGGGCTCGGGACAGACGGCACCGCAAGCCACCCGGCCTCAGACGACGCAAGCCTCCCGGCCTCCGGCGACGCAGGCCGCTCGGCCTCCGGTGTCGGGGCCCTTTCAAGCTCTGTCGGTGGCGCCGGTTGTGGCACCTGCCCCGGCCCCAGTGCCCGCCGAGGCGCCCGCGCCGGAACCCGCTGCGGAGTGATGCGGTTTCGTTGTGTCTTTTAGCACAAACGCCGTCCTGTCGCGGGGCGGTGTTTTTTTGGCACACACGTGATGCAACGCTGTATTTTACATGTCGATATGGACGCCTTCTTTGCGGCGGTCGAACAACGCGACCATCCCGAGTGGCGCGGCAAGCCGGTCATCGTCGGCGCGCCGCCGGATCAGCGCGGCGTGGTCTCCACCTGTTCGTATGAAGCGCGCGTGTTCGGCGTGCATTCCGCCATGCCGTCGCGCGAGGCGTATCGCCGTTGCCCGCAGGGAATCTTTGTGCCTCCCGACATGGCACGATATGACGAGGCGTCGCAGCGGGTGTTCGCGGTCTTTGAGCGCTTCTCGCCGCTGATCGAGCCGCTCTCGATCGATGAGGCGTTCATCGACGTGACCGGAGCGGGCCAGTTGTTCGGCGACGGACGGGCGATCGGCGAGAAGATCCGCGCCTCGGTACGTTCAGAGGTGGGGCTGACGGCCTCGATCGGTGTTGCGCACAACAAGTTCTTGGCCAAATTGGCGAGTGAGAAGGCGAAGCCCGACGGACTTTTCGTCATGCCGGAAGGGCGCGAAGCGATCAACCGGTTTCTCGCGACGCTCAAGGTGGGGGCGCTGTGGGGCGTGGGAAAGGTGACGGGGGACACCTTGGGACGTGCGGGCTTCCGTACCGTGGCCGACCTCCAGCAGGCGGATACCGCGTATTTGCAACGTCTGTTGGGAGAGGGGTTGGCAGCCCATTTGCGCGCGTTGGCGTTTGGCGAAGACGCACGTGAAGTGGAGACGGTGTTCGAGGAGAAGAGCCTGTCACGCGAATACACGTTCCTGGAGGACTGCAAGGACCGCGAGACGGTTCTCGAAGTGCTCAAAGGGTTGGCGGATGAGGTGGGGCAGCGCGTGCGGGCACACGGACGGTTCGCGACGGTTGGTCGGTTGAAACTGCGGTGGTCGGACTTTCGCACGATCACTCGGCAGGCACCGTTCGAAGTGGCGGTGTGCGACGATTTTTCGTTGCGGTCACTGGCCTTGAAATTATTCGATTCCGAAAAGCTGGTGCAGCCGGTGCGACTGGTGGGGTTCGGCGTGAGCGGGTTCTGTGTGGGGCGCAGTGAACAGATGTCTCTGTTCGGCCCCGCTCCCGAAGTCCGCGAGAAGCGTGAGCGGCTCTGCCGTACCGTGGACGCCTTGCGCGAGAAGTTGGGTCCGGCTGCGGTCGGCCGTGTCGGCAAGACCTCCGCCCATGTGCGACGCGATTGACAAATTCGGCTTGCATGAAAGAACCGGAGAGCTTACAGTCTAAATCACCATGGCCTGACATGTGTTGAGGCAGAGTCCGTCGAGGCGGGAATCGGCACGGGATAAAGGGATGTTGCCGGCCCCGATTCAGGATGGACTTTTAAGTCAATTGTGACAAAAATGTCTCGTTGTCGGACGGCATCGAACGTTTTGGTTCAATCTGTAACGAAGTGACGGTTTTATGATTTCTTTCTAACGTCTTTTCCCTCATGTTGTTAGGCTGATTTTTCTTAACTGGCACGCATTTTGCGTTTTAATTGAACGTTCAAATTTGTTTTTTAAACAGCACAAACGTCATAACCGGAGAAACCCATGAGCATCACGCGTCAGAAAGCGATCGAATCGGCGATTGAACATCGTAGTAACGAAGTGCCGGTCTTGGATGGAGGCAAGATTCAAGAGTATTTCGGCATGAACGTCTTCAGTGATGAACAGATGAAAGCTCGTCTGCCGAAAACGATTTACAAGGCGTTGCGCAAGACCATCGAGGAAGGCGTCCCCATGGATTACAGCGTGGCGGATGTGGTCGCAGCGGCCATGAGCAGTTGGGCGATCGAGCGCGGCGCGACCCACTACGCGCATGTGTTCTATCCGCTGACCGGTCTGACCGCCGAAAAGCATGACAGCTTTTTCAGCCCTGACGGCAAGGGTAACGTGATCTTGGATTTCTCCGGCAAGCAGTTGATCCAGGGCGAGCCCGACGCTTCCAGCTTCCCGAGCGGCGGCATCCGCGCGACGTTTGAGGCCCGCGGCTACACGGCGTGGGACGTGACGAGCCCCGCCTTCCTGATGGAGAGCCGCAACGGGACGACGCTGTGCATCCCGACGGCGTTCTGCTCGTGGACCGGCGAAGCTCTGGACAAGAAGGTGCCTCTGCTGCGCTCGATGCAGGCTCTGAATAAGCAGTCCCAGCGCGTGCTGAAGCTGTTCGGGCATGACGATCCGGGAATGATCCTCGCGAACGCCGGCCCTGAGCAGGAATACTTCCTGATCGACCGCAGCTTCTACTTCGCGCGTCCGGACCTGTTGAGCGCGGGCCGCACGTTGTTCGGTGCCCGTCCGCCGAAGGGACAGGAGCTGGAAGACCAGTATTTCGGCACGATCCCCGAGCGCGTGTTGGCGTTCATGATGGAGGTTGACTCGGAGCTGTACAAGTTGGGCGTTCCGGTCAAGACCCGTCACAACGAAGTGGCTCCGGCCCAGTACGAGATCGCGCCGGTCTTCGAGAGCGCCAATCTCGCGACCGATCATCAGTATCTCATCATGCAGACCCTGCAGCGCGTGGCGCCGAAATACGGCTTGGCCTGCCTCCTGCACGAGAAGCCGTTCGCCGGCATCAACGGCTCGGGCAAGCATGTGAACTGGTCGCTGGGCGGTTCGAAAGTCGGCAACCTGCTCAACCCGGGCGCTACGCCGCACGACAACATGCAGTTCCTGGTGTTCTGCGCCGCCGCGATCCGCGCGGTCAATCAGCACGCCGTGATGTTGCGCGGCGCCGTGGCCCATGCGGGTAACGATCACCGGTTGGGCGCGAACGAGGCGCCTCCTGCGATCATGTCGATCTTCCTGGGCGAGCAGCTCACGGATGTGTTCGAGCAGATCGCCGCGGGCGGAGCCAAGCAGTCCAAGAAGGCGGGCGTGCTCACCGTGGGTGTCGACACCCTGCCGCCGCTGCCGAAAGACGCCACCGACCGTAACCGCACGAGCCCGTTCGCCTTCACCGGCAACCGGTTCGAGTTTCGCGCCGTCGGTTCCAGCCAGTCGATCGCGGGACCGCTGGTCGTGCTCAACACGATCATGGCCGAGTCGCTGGATTATGTCGCGAGCGAACTCGAGAAGGCTCCCAAAGATCCGAAGAAGTTCAACCTCGCCGTGCAGAAGCTGCTGCAGAAGATGATCCGCGAGAATGACCGCGTGATCTTCAACGGCGACAACTACTCTGCCGAGTGGAAAAAAGAGGCGGGGCGTCGCGGTCTGCCGAACGCCACGAGCACGCCTGAGGCGATCGAAGCCATGGAGTGCAAGGAGACCTTTGAGGTCTTTGCCAAGTACGGCGTGTTGAGCCACCGTGAGGCCGAGAGCCGTTTCGAGATCTATCAGGAGAAGTACGTCAAGGATGTGCTGATCGAGGCGCGGTTGTGTCTGACCATGGCGCGCACCATGATTTTCCCGGCGGGCGTGAAGTACCAGCAGTTGTTGGCGCAGACCGCCGCTTCTCTGGTGACGATGGGCAAATCCGGCTGCACGACGACGCTCGATGAGGTGGACAAACTCTTGGGCGACCTCCAGAAGGCGATGATGATGCTGGAGGATGTCGTGAAGATTCCCGATGGCCTGTCCCACGCTCAGCAGTGCTGCTACCTGATCGGAACCGTCATCCCCGTGATGAACGATGTCCGCAAAGTGGCTGACACGCTGGAACATGTCTGCGGGGACGACCTCTGGCCGTTGCCGACGTACCAAGAGATGCTCTTCATCCGGTAGGACCGGTTAGGGCTTTCTCAGACGCCCGAACCGGTATTTCACCGGTTCGGGCGTGATCTTCTAAATCCAGTGGCAAGGAAGTGCAGTCACACAGATGAACGAGCGATTCGGCTACTGCAGGGTGGGTGCGGCGGTTCCTGTTGTCCGTCCGGGCGCGGTGACCACGAACGTCGCCTCGATGGCGGCCTTGGCCAAAAAAGCGGCTGAGGCTGGCGCCGATGTGGTTGTTTTTCCCGAGCTGTGTGTGACCGGTTATACGTGCGCCGACCTTTTTTTCCAGCCCGCACTGTTGGATGCCGCTGAAAAAGGATTGTCGGGTTTCCTTAAGAAAATATGGCAATTTGACACGTTGTTCATTCTGGGACTTCCTGTCCGAATGGATGGACTACTGTTCAACTGTGCGGTGGTCTGCCGTCAGGGCAACATTCTCGGTGTGGTTCCCAAGACGCACCTGCCCAATACCCGCGAGTTCTATGAGAAACGCTGGTTCTCTTCTTCGGTTTGCACACAGGCCAAGACCATCCGTCTCTACGACGAAGAGGTGCCGTTCGGCACCGATCTTGTTTTTCAGTCGGTCGGCGTGATCGACTGCTGCGTGGGTGTCGAGATTTGTGAGGATCTCTGGAGCCCGATTCCTCCTTGCACGCATCTGGCCTTGAACGGCGCGACGGTGCTGTGCAACCTTTCGGCAAGCAATGAACTGGTGGGCAAGCACGAGTACCGCCGCGAACTGGTGGCGCAACAGTCGGCGCGATGCCTGGCCGCGTATATCTATGCCGGCGCGGGACCGGGAGAGTCCAGCACGGATCTGGTTTTCGGCGGGCATGCGCTGATCGCCGAAAACGGGCGGATGCTGGTTGAGAATCGCCGGTTCGGGCGTGAGGCGGAACTGGTGCTGTCCGATGTTGATCTGGCGTTCCTTAAATTTGAGCGAAGGCAGAATGCCACGTACGCGCAATGCGCGGCGCAGGTTGAGCCGGTCCGCAGAATTGTATACGATGCGGTGGACGAGGTGCCGGTCTGCAGCGGGCTGATGCGTTCGGTTGACCGGCACCCCTTCGTGCCTGCGGATGAGGCTGTGCGCAACAGCCGCTGCGAAGAGATTTTTGCGATTCAGAGTACGGGGTTGGCCACGCGCCTGTTGCACTCGGGCTGCCGCAAGGTGGTTGTGGGACTTTCCGGAGGACTCGATTCGGCGCTGGCTTTGCTGGTCATCTGCGAGGCTTTCGAGCGTGCCGGCCTTGACAGGTCCGGAATCTGTGCCATCACTATGCCGGGGTTCGGCACGACCGAGCGCACGCTGGGCAACACGGTCCGCTTATGTGAAGGCTTGGGCGTGACACTGGAGCGGATCGACATCACGGCAGCATGTAAGCAGCACCTTTCTGACATCGGCCACTCAGGCGATAATCACGATGTCGCCTACGAGAACACCCAGGCGCGTGAGCGCACACAGATTTTGATGAACAGGGCGAACATGATCGGCGCATTGGTGGTCGGAACGGGCGACCTCTCTGAATTGGCGCTGGGGTGGTGTACGTACAACGGCGACCACATGAGCATGTACGGTGTCAACAGCGGCGTGCCGAAAACACTGGTGCGCTACCTCGTGGCCTGGGTGGCTGAGCATCGGGCGAATGAGCTGACCTCGCTCGCGCTGACGGACATTCTGGCCACGCCGGTTTCGCCCGAGCTGCTGCCCGCCGACAAAGAGGGACGCATCGCCCAGAAGACCGAAGAGGTGATCGGCCCGTACGAGCTGCATGATTTCTTTCTGTACCACTTTGTCCGCTGCGGCGCGTCCGTCGAAAAGATCCGCTTCTTGGCAGGGATCGCTTTTAAAGACCGTTACACAGCGACAGATATTGACCGCTGGCTTAAGCTGTTCTTTAAGCGTTTCTTCAGCCAGCAGTTCAAGCGCTCGTGCATGCCGGACGGCCCGAAAGTAGGCTCGATCAGCCTCTCGCCGCGCGGCGACTGGCGCATGCCCAGCGACGCCTCCGCCGAAGTCTGGCTCTGAGGCAAATCGATCATACCGGGGAAGACAGGCTGTGTTTTCGGCAACCCCGGTGGGAAATTCCCACTTGCCGGATTACATCACCAAGAGTATCGTAGTATATAGTATTCAGAGAATAAGGGGTGTGTTATGGACCTGGTAAGAGATCCTTCGTTTAAAGAGGTGATCTCGGCTGTGAAGCCGGACAGCAAGAGCCGGATCAGCTTGGGAAGGGCTCAGGCTGACCAGGGGATCACGTATCGTGTTTATCGCAACAAAGTCGGGCAAATCTTGCTTGATCCTTGTTTGCAAGTGCCCGTTGGTGAGGCGTGGCTTTTCAAGAACAAAAAGGCATTGAAGGCCGTGATGACGGGAATCCGACAGGCGGAGGAGGGCAAGACGCGCGAAGCCGGTTCATTTGCGGAGTTTGCGGATGACCACGCGTAAGCTTAGCTTTACGGAGATTGCACTGCAAATATTCAAATGGTATAGCGAAGATCCGCAGATTGATTGGCCGCAAAGAACGCAAGGAACGCAGAGAGGATAGGAATCAAGAGCAGTCCTGTTATCACATTTTCTTTGTGTTCTCTGCGTTCTTTGCGTCCCTCTTGCAATGAGCTTGTTAGCCGGATGAACAAGCGCTATAGGTTCTTCATGGATTTGACGTTCCGGCCAGAACAGACGCGCAGGCTACTGGCGGACTCCTACCGGAATAACATTGCGATTGTGCAAAGCGGGTGCGTCGGCGTTTCCCTTGACGAGAAGGCCGTGTTTAAACGCTCGTCTGCCTGGGCCTCTTTGCGGCCGAATGCCGGAGGACGGATCATGAATGAACTCATCACGTTCTATAATGTGTCATTTGTCCGGCGGCTGAAGCGGTTGGAGGCTCGGGAGGAGTGCATGAGGGCCGTGTTGGCGTGCGAGCGTTTCCGCCGAAAGACAGGCGCTTATCCCGAAACGCTCAAAATGCTTGTGCCGGATTGTTTTGACGAGGTTCCCCATGATCCCTATAGCGGTGAACCCCTCCAGTACTCCCGAGAACGGGAGATCGTGTGGTCGGTCGGCGAGAATCTGCGGGACGACGGCGGAACAACGCGCGCGGCTGACGGCCGTCCCGGCACACTCAACAAAACCGATGAGATCGCCTCGCTGGATATGGTTAATCCGATTTCTTCAGCTGGATATGAGGCCGCGAAGGCGGATTTCAAGAAGGATTGGAGAGAGCGTCTCAGGCGCAAGTGAAGCCGGGAGGGCGAGGCGCGGTCGAGACGAAGGCAGTGAGGTGTTGAAATCGTTCTTCGGCGGCTTGACGGTTCCCAAATGGGGAACTATACTGGGTGCATGAATGGGGCTTCTCATGCATGTGTTGGCTCTCAAGACCCTGAAACTCTTTTGGCAGCGGCATCCTGATGCGGAGCAGGCCATTCGTGCGTGGTACTACGAAGCGAAGAACGCGAGATGGGCGAAATCGGCTGATGTGAAAGCCCGGTATCCTTCGGCCAGTATCGTGCGTGCCGAACGAATCGTTTTCAATATCTGCGGCAACAAGTACCGATTGATTGTGCGGGTGAATTTCGGCAGCGGAACCGCGTTTGTGAGGTTTGTGGGGACACACGCGGAATACGACAAAGTTGATGCGGAGACTGTATGAAGCCGAGACTGATCAAATCCGAAAATACGTATGACGCGGCCTTGCGGCAGGTTGAGGGCCTGATGTCTGCGCATCCGGGGACACTACGGTTTGTGGAGCTGGAATTGTGGACGCATCTGGTCGAGCACTACGAGTGTGAGCATTATCCGATCGCTCCGCCCGACCCGCTGTCGGCGCTGAAATTTCGAATGGAGCAGATGGGGCTTTCTCCGAAAGACCTGATTCCGTTGATCGGAAGCAAAAGTAAGGTTTCCGAGGTTCTTAATCGTAAACGCACGTTGAGTCTAGCGATGATCCGGAATCTTGCAGAGGGGTTGAGCATCCCCGTTCAGAGTCTGATCGGCGCATATTCGACACACCCCGCCAGGTGTGTGGCAAAAGCCCCGGTGACGTACCGGGCGACCAAGCGAAAGAAGGTGAAATGAAAACCATCGGGCTGATAGCGAATTTCAAAAAAGAGCGTGCGGCGGAGTCGGTCAAGCACCTGGCGTCGCTGGCGGCGGGCATGGGCTTCACGCTGCTGGCCGAAGCGCGTGCGGCCGCGATGAGCCCCACGATCAAGGAGTGCCCGGTGAAATCGTTTGCGCAGCGGGGCGCGGAGGCCGTGGTGGCCTTGGGCGGCGACGGCACGATGCTGGACGCGTCGCACCAGTTGGTCGGGCAGCACCTTCCCATGATGGGGTTGAATATCGGTTCGCTCGGATATCTGACGGGCGTGGAAGAGCACCAGTTCGGCGAAGCGCTGCAACAATTGCGCGAGGATCGGTTCGGCGTGAGCCTGCGGTCGGCTTTGGCGGTGACGGTTCTGCATCGGCTGGATGGGACACTTGTTCCGCTGCCCGATGCGCTCAATGACGTCGTGGCGAACCACGGCGCCTCGGCGCATGCCGTGGAGATTGAGCTTCTGTTGGATGAGAAACCTGTCGCCGTTTTTCTGTGCGACGGCATCATTGTGGCCTCGCCCACGGGCAGCACGGCTTATTCGCTCTCGGCGGGTGGGCCGATCCTGTTGCCGGACACCGCCGCGCTGGTGATCAGCCTGATCTGTCCTCACACGCTCACGTCAAGACCGCTGGTGGTGCGCGACACGACGCGCATCGCGTTTCAGGTGGTCGCCTGCGACGTGCCGATGATTGTCAGTTCGGATGGCCGCGAGGATGAGCCGCTGTGTTGCGGCGACCGCGTCGAAATCGCGCGCAGCACACACGACGTGCCGGTGATCGAATTGCACGGCTATAACCCGTGCGATGTGTTGCGCCGCAAGCTGCGCTGGGGCGGAAGGTGAGCGACTGGCCCCGTCAGCCGCTCTCGTGAAGGTACTGTTCCAGACTCTTTCTGCCACGTTTTTCCGTGAGCAGGTCCGTGGTACACATGAACAGGATCAGCCGTCCCATGGCGTCGTACTTCCGTGAGAAGGGCCTGATCAGCAGCAAAGTCAGACGACCCACCCAGACTGGAATATGGAGGATTTTGGGCGGCTTGCCGTGATGTTTGAAGCAGGTGTGACAGATCTCGTTCCAGCTCATGTCGGCCGGCCCGCCGACGGTCACCACGCAGTTCTCATGCGCGAAAAGGTCTTCGACCATGAGCTGTGCGAGGTCACCGACGTCCACGGGCGTGAAGCGGTTCTCGCCGTTTCCAAATACGAACATGCTTCCTTTAACGGCTGCCTTGCCCATCTCCTTCAGGTCGCCGAAGAAACCGCCCGCGCGGAAGATCACCCACTGGAGTCCGCTTTTCTTGAGAGCCTCCTCGAACAGGTACTTTGCCTCCAGCAGCGGAACGAGACCGTGACCCTCGTCCACGCCTTCAGGCGAGATGAAGCCGTACTTCCGGACGCCCGCCCGCTCGGCTTCGAGCAGGAGGTTCAGGTTGCCCTGATAGTCGACGTCCATATGCGAGAGGCTGCCCGACAGCCGGGTGATGCCGACGCAGGAGATCACGATGCCGATCCCGTCGCAGACGCCTTTCAGTTGTTCAGGCCGCGTGATGTTGCAGGCGAAGGTCTTCAGGTCGGGATGCTGAAGCCCCTCGAATTCGCGGGCGCTGTAGGCGAACGAGGTCACTTGGTGTTTCCGCGACAACAGTTCTTTGATTAGAAGGCGTCCCAGAACGCCGCCTCCGCCCGCCACCAGAACATTCATGATGCGTGCCCCCTTTATTCGAACTCGATGACCCACTCCGTCGACGGCAAGGCGAGTTTGACCTGTTTGCGCGCGTCAGTCAATGTGCCTTTGCTCTCGGCCTCTTTGCCGAGGCAGGTGAACTTGAACGCTTTGCAGGTGTCGAGCTTGACAGCCTTCAGGAACGCCTCTGTCCGGATCATCAGCGACACCATGCCGGTCATTTTGCCGTCTTTGATGATCGGATAGCGCAGCGCGACCAGCCGCGGCTGAACAAGGTTGCCGTGTCCGGGCTCGCTGAGCTGCGGCGCGGGCCTCTCCTCCATCAGCTTGCGGAACCCGTCCAGCTCCTTGACTTTCTTCAGGCTGAAGCCGACCGCCAGGAAGTCGCGCTTGAAATAGACCTGCCGGATCTCCCAGTCGGCGTTGATCAATGTGCCGCCGAACAGACCATCGATTTTCTCGATCTCGGGCTTCATCAAGGCGCGTAACGTATCTTCGGTGGGAGACTGCTCCGCGACCTTGCCCAGGCGCTGGAACAGATCGTTGAAGTAGGACTCGACAGCGGTCTTCAATTCCGCCTCGGTCGGAACCGCCTGCACAGGGCAGACCGCCAGCGCCGCTACCGCCAGTACACTCAGCCACAGGGTTCTTGTCATCATTGCTTTGCGCTCCTTTCATGCGCGGACACCCGCGCCCTCCGATGCTTACTTGACCACTTGGAAAACCGTAACATAGCCGGAATAGTGCGCCACGCGTGTCACCTCCCGGAACGGCGTGTCCGCCAGCGCCCGCCGCAGTTCGCCGCAGATATTCTCGCGGATCTCCTCTTGCTTGAACAGCCAGTAGCCGGACCAGGCGCAGAGGCGCCCGAACCAATTGCTCGGCACGTCCACATCCACGATGATAAGTTTGCCTCCTGGCTTCAGGACCCGCCTCAGCTCCTCCAGTGAGCGGCGCTTCAGGTCGGCGTCGATATGATGGAAGAAGAAGGTTGAGACCGCGCAGTCGAAGGACGCGTCGCCGTACGTGAGCGTCTCGGCCACGCCGACGTCGAACCGCAGGTGCGGCAGACCTCGCGCATGCCGCTGGGCCACCTTGATCATCTTCGGCGCCGCATCGAGTCCCACGGCGCACGCGTCGGCGCCCGACAGGCGCTCAGCGAGTTGGCGGGTCAGAATGCCGGTGCCGCAACCCACGTCCAGAACACACTCGCTCCCTCGCAGATTCAGCAACCGGATGGCCAGCGCGCGATAGCGGCCCTCCTGCCCCAGCGTCATCACCGGGGCCAGAATGTCGTAAACGGCGGCCGCATGGTCGAGGGTGCGTCCGCGCGTGTGGGGTACGGCTGTCTCAGGCAAAGGCGTAGGCATGGGCGAGATCCTCCAGATCCAGCGCGATGAACATCGAGCACGCGATTTGTGCGACGGGCGCCCCCTTCAGGAGCACCCTTTCTTCCTGCAGGACGGAGCACGCGTCGGTGAGCCGCTGGAAACCCAGCCGGGCGGCCGCAAGGCTAGTGGATAACACCTCGAAGTACAGGCGGTCGCCGGCCTTGATGGTCCGCCGCGACCACGTCTCCAAGACGCCGGGCTGCTCGTGCGCCAGGATAGAGAGCACGTAATTGTGGCGGCGCTCGACGAAGTCCCTGGCGATATCGCGGACGTCGTCCAGTATCTGACAACCGCCGCCGAACAACAGCAGGGCCTGTTTTATGCGAGCGAGGCGGTTGCGGTCGAGAGCACGCTCGACGAGGTCCACACCCGTGAAGGGGATGTTGAAGAGCAGCCCGGTCTTGAGGACGTGAATCGTGTCGAGCACATAGCCGGGGTCTGGGCGCGCCGTGACCCCACCTTCTTCGCTGGCCTCCTGCGCCGCGCTCGGCAGGAGGCAGCGCAGCGACTCGTCGGCCAGCGCGTTCGCCTGCTCGGCGGTCAGGGTCCTCTCCGCGACGGCCTCGTTCAGCAAACGCCACAACACGCGGTCCGCCGCCATGAGGGCGACGACCTCGCGCATGATGCGGGACGTTCCGGGCATGGCGAGCGGCAAGACGCACTTGTCTTCGTTGTCCAACAGGTTGTCCGCGCTGGTCACCCAGATCCGGAAGAGATGGTTGAGCTTGCCGTACAGTAGCCGGCGCGGCTTGGGAATGTCCAGCGCCAGATAGGTCGAATAGAAGAGTGTCGAAAAAAGATTCTTGCGTGGTGTGAAGAAGGAGGCCGGGACCGCTCCCGTCCGGATGGCGTATTCGGGCGGAGAACCGGCCGGGGGCCGCACGATTTCGTCGGCGATCGCGTAGACCGACCGCAGGCACGCCACCTGTTCTGAGAAGGCCCGCGCCAGCAGGCGACCCGCACCCCAAATCCCGAGCGTTCCCGTCGTTGCTGACGCGTCTGACTGTTGTTTGCCGCTCATTGAGATCTCCTTTCAAAAACTACCCGAAGCTTAACACTAGCACTTTCATGGATCAACTAGATATATGATTAAATCTCTGTAATCATGGCACAGGGGCAATAGGTCGGTGTGTCGACGCGCGTCCCGGCGTGGGGTGTGATTATCTTCAGCAACGCGTCGTTCTGAAAAAGATTGAGTGCCGGATGCGACATTGCAGGCCCGTTGGAGGGTGTGATAAGATGTAGCCAATCAAATGGGCCGGGGGAACGCTTCATGCTCCGTAAATGGGGTTATCAATTGTGTGTCTGGGGTTCGGCGGTGTTGGCCGTCAGCGTGTCGCTCGTGTTGTACGGGTTCGCGATTTGGTTCGGCAACCTGAACCAGGACGAGGGGTGGTACCTCTATGCCGCCCGTCAGGTGGCTTCCGGTGCGTCCGTGTATCGCGACTTCTTTTTCACTCAAGGTCCGCTGATGCCGCACGTGTATGCCTTGCTGTCCGGACTGTGGTCGCCTTACGGCGTGCTCGGCGGAAGGCTGTTCACGGCTGTTCTCGGGTTGTCGGGGTGTGTGCTGGCGGCGTTGCTCGCGCGGCGCGCGGTGCCGTCGCCGCGTGCCGCCGAGGCTGGCGTCATGGCCTTCGCGCTGACCGCCTGCAATCTGTATCACGTCTATTTCACCACGATCCCGAAAACCTACGCGCTGGCTTCGTGCCTGCTGTTGGGCGGCTATCTGGTGCTTTCGCTCGGCCTGTCACGTCGGAAGAAAACGCGTTCGCTGATGTCCAGCATGTGGGCGCTGCCTGCGGGTCTGCTCATCGCCATGGCCGCGGGCACGCGGCTGTCGCTGGGCATGCTGCTGCCGGTCACGGTGCTGTGGCTGCTGGTGACTTGCCGCAAGACGGGCGCGGCGTTTTTCTGGTTCGCTTTGGGTGGCGGCATGGGCTTGGCGATGGTGTATGGGCCGGTGCTGCTGGAATCGCGCGACCCGTTCATGTTCGCTCAGAGTTTCCATGCGGCACGCGGAGGGCACGAACTGTTTCTCGTCGCCGGGTCGTTGGCCCGGACCCTGCGCGCCTACCTGCCCGTCTGCCTGTTGTGCCTGGCGCTGGTTGTCTTCCGGCTCTTCCGGGTATCTGGCAAGGTTCCTCACGCGGACCAGGAGGAGCCGGCGGGAATCGTCTATCGCGGCAGAATCTGGCCGACCCTCTGGCTCTGCTCGTTCCTGACGGTGTTTCTGGTGCAGCTCGCAAGCCCGTACCCGTATGACGACTATCAGGTTCCGGTGATGGGGCTGTTCGCCGCTGCGCTGGCAGGCTGGGCCGTGAACGGCACGTCGTCCGCGAAGCTTCGCGGCCGCATCTGCCTTTTCTGGGTGATGGTTTCGCTGGCATCGTCTTTCGCCTCTCCGCTCGCGCAAGAGTGGCTCATCGTGAGGCAGGACCGTTTCTGGGTCGTGCGCAAACCGATGTCGGACCTTGCCCTGTTGCGGATGACGGCGCGAGACGTCCGCGCCTTGGCGGAAAAGGACAAGGTGCTTCTGACGCAAGACGTCTATCTGGCTGTCGAGACGGGGCTGCGTGTGCCGGAAGGCTTTGAAATGGGGCCGTTCGGCTACTTTGCCGCGCTCGGCGACGAGGAGGCCGCCCGCTATCACGTCATGAATAAGAGCCGATTGGCCGCGCTCTTGTCTTCCGCGCCATGCGGCGTCGCGGCTTTCAGCGGCTATGGACTCGCGATCCGCGCGCCGGTGATGGATGCGGTGCCGCAGGAGGACACGCAACTGTTTATGAGTCTGCTGGGACGCAACTACGACCTTGTGCAAGAGGTTTCCGATTTCGGGCAGAACTGCACGACACTTCAGATCCTGAAGCGACGGACCCCGGTCGGCGTTCCGAAGCCCTAAGAGAATAGCATGTCTGACCTATTGACCACGCTCAAAAACCCGCAAGAAATACAGACGCTCGCCCCGGAACAGCTGCCGGGGTTGGCCGATGAACTGCGAACCGTCATTCTGGAAACCGTGAGCAGGACGGGCGGGCATTTGGCCTCCAACCTCGGCACGGTCGAACTCACCATCGCGCTGCTGCGTGTCTTCACGCCTCCGGCCGACAAAATCATCTGGGACGTGGGGCATCAGACCTACTCGTGGAAATTGCTGACCGGCCGGCACGACCGCTTTGACACGTTGCGGCAGCGAAACGGGCTGTCCGGATTTCCCAAGCCCGAAGAGAGCGTGTTCGACGCGTTTGTGGCCGGCCATGCGGGCACGGCGCTCTCCGCCGCGCTGGGCATGGCGGTCGGACGTGACCGTGGCGACGGCACGGGCCATGTGGTCGCGGTGATCGGCGACGGCTCGATGACCAACGGGATCTCGCTCGAAGCGCTGAATAACCTCGACGACATGCACAGCAAGGTCATCGTCATCCTCAACGACAACGAGATGTCGATCTCCGAAAACGTCGGAGCGCTTTCGCGGCGGCTCGGACGCATGTTGGCGGACGTGCGCTACAACCGCATCAAGGCGGCCGCAGAGGCCGCGGGCCACCGGATGCACATGACGCCGCTGCGCCGGATCTACCACCGTGTGGAACAGGCGGTCAAGAGCCTGTGGCTGCAGAACGCCTTCTTCGAAGAGTTCGGCCTGCGCTATGTCGGACCGATCGACGGGCATGATTTCAACGCGTTGGAAAACGCCTTGTGCTCCGCCCGCAACGACAAGAGTTCCGTGCTGATTCACGTCGCGACCCAGAAAGGGAAGGGCTTTAGGCCGGCCGAACGCAGCCCGTGCGATTGGCACGGGGTGGGCGCCTTTGAGCTCGACGCCAAGCGTCCTCCGGAGTCCAAGCCCGGGTATTCACAGGTGTTCGGCGAGACGCTGTCCGCGTTGGCCGATGAAAATCCCTCGGTCATGGCGATCACGGCGGCGATGTGCGGCGGCACCGGGCTGGAGCCTTTTGCGGCGCGGCACCCCGCCCGCTTTTTCGATGTGGGCATCTGCGAGTCGCACGCGGTGGTCTTCGCGGCAGGCCTGGCCGCTTCCGGTTTCCGTCCGTTCTTTGCCGTGTACTCGACCTTCTTGCAGCGAGCGGTGGACTGCGTGATGCACGACGTCTGCATCCAGAAACTGCCTGTGGTTTTCTGCGTGGACCGGGCGGGCGTCGTGGGCAGCGACGGCCCCACACATCACGGCATCTATGACATTCCGATGTTGCGTTGCCTGCCGAATCTCGTGATCATGCAGCCCAAGGACACGGTCGAACTGGTGGCGATGCTGAAGACCGCCTTGGCGCACGCAGGCCCGTCGCTGATCCGGTACCCGCGCGATCCCGGACCGGCAGTCGAGGTGCCTCCCGCCATCGGGCCGGTCCCGCTCGGCGTGTCCGAACTCATTGTCTCTCCGGCTGAAGCGGCGCAAGGTCCGGTGGTCTGGCTTTGGGCTCTGGGTGACCTGGTTCCGCTGGCCTGCGAGACCGCGCAGCGGCTCGCCGACTGCGGCGTGCGTGCGGGCGTCGTGAACGCGCGGTTTGTCAAGCCGCTCGATACGGCGCGACTGTTCGCGCAGGCCGCCGGGGCAGCCGCGTTTGTCACGCTGGAGAACGGGGCGGTGGCCGGCGGTTTCGGTTCGGCGGTGCGCGAGGCGTTGGCCGGACAGGGCTTAAACGTGCCGGTCCGTGCCTACGGGTGGCCCGACGCGTTCATCGGTCAGGGGACCACTCGCCAGCTGTTGGAGGATGGCGGTTTGACCCCCGCTTGCCTATCAGAGGAAATCCGCCGAATGGTCTGAAAGTTTCACGGGCATCTTCATTTTCAGCGGCGATTGCCGCCGATACGATAGAGGTGCGTTTTCGACCTCATGAAAAGGGCGTTGTCTGAAACGGCAGGTGAGGCCATCACGATCCCCTCCAGTTTGTTGACCGCGAGACTCTTGAATTCCCGGCCGGGAGCTACTACGGTTGTGGCGCCGGTGCGGCCAAAAAAATAAATTCTTCCGGAACCGTAAAGCGGGGAGGCGCCAAAGACATTGTCGAGCCGCTGCTCCCAAACCCGCTTGCCGGTCTGGGCCTCTATGCACGTTGCGATTCCGGCATCATTGACCACATACAGCAGATCGTCCACCAGCAGCGGAGACGGCGTTGAAGGCATGCGTTCGGTGACTTTCCAAACGACGTTGCTCTCGGTCACGTCGCCGTGGCCGTCGAGACGCACCGCCCACAGCTGCGGATGATCGAAGTCGTTTCCGAAAAACGCCATCCCCTGGTAACAGATCGGACGCGCTACGCAAGACCAGCCTTTAAAACGCACCTTCCACAATTCCTCGCCGGTGCGGGCGTCGTATCCCATGATGCCGTAGGCTCCCGGGCTGACGAGTTGAAGGTGGCCGGCGGCCTCCACAAGCGCGGGCGTGCTGAACGCCTTGCGGTGGTTCGGGATAATGCCGGTAAGATCGACCGAGCGCGGCGTCTTCCAAACCGTTTTGCCATCGGCTTTGTCCAGCGCGATGACGTACTGCTGATCCATGCTGTCCACATGGAAGACCAGCAGGTTCCCCGCCGAGGCCAGCGACGAGCCCGGCCCCATTTCATGATCGCACGTGAGGTCGCGGCGCGACCAGAGTGTTTTGGCTGTTTCGGTGTCGAGGCAGGCCGTCCCATAGGTGCCGAAATGAACATAAAGCCGGCCAGACTCAATGAAAGAGGTGGGTGAAGCGTAGGAGTTGACCGAATTGATCGACTCGGGTTTCTCGACGTCGAACACCTTGACGTCATGGAGCACCTGACCTTGATCGCGGTCGAGGCACACCGCGAACAGCTCCCGTCCATCGGCACGCGCCGTGGTCACCCAGACCTGATTACCCCAGATGACGGGGGAAGACCAGCCGAGGTCGTGAATGGCTGTTTTCCAAACGATGTTGTTGGTCTCGCTCCAGTTCAGGGGGATGTCTTGGCCTGTGGCATGACCGTCGCCGTCGGTGCCGCGTAATTGTGTCCAGTTGCCTGAATTGACCGTCGCCGCGCCGGCGACTTCGCCCAACGCATTGGCTGCAATGAGCAAAACAAGTGGCATGCGGGCGATAGAAAGATATGATCTTTGCATGTTGTGTATTCTCCTGTTGTTGACTCCACGCCCCTTATGGGCCCTGTTGCTTTCTTCCGGCGACCATGTCGTCCCAGATGCCTTTCTCAAATAGCGCGACGCGCGCTTTCTCGGTCGGCGTCATCGCGGCGGCCCGGGCCTGGTCCATCAGCTTCGCAAACTGTGCCATCCGCTCCGGCGTGCCGAGCGAGTCCCAAGCGAGTTTCGCATTCTGATGCTGGTGGGCCGGCGTTTTCTGTATGGACTCCGGGTAGCTCGCGGGATTCGAGAACGTGTCTTCGATGGCACAGTAAAGGGCCTTCATCGGCGCGGCGGCGGAGCCGTAATAGCGGGTGAAGAACTCCTCGATCAACTGATTGCCGTCAAGGCTCGGGTCGTCGGCGAGCTTGAACGTCACATAGAATTCCAGTTGATCCATGAGATACGTCGCGCCGAACTCGCCGGAGTGCTCCAAGAAGATGCCGCGAACCTTTGAATCGTGGAACAGTTTCATTTGCTGAACGACGCGGTGTGCGAAGAAACCCGGGAAGTGGTGGTACTTTTCGCTCTGGGAGTTGAGTGCCGGAAAACAGTAGTAAAGCCAGAGGTAGAGCGGCCGCTCCGGATCTTGACGCCGCCAATCGGCGAGAACCTTGCGGTCGTTCGCCTCCATCGAGGGACACCACCAGTTGCGCGTGTGCAGGCAGGGTTGGACCATGATGTTCGGCTCCAGCCTTAGTTTGGAGGGGCAGTAGGCGTAGTTCCAATACGCCAGCGCGCCGATCCACTTGTCGGGGTGGGTCTTGCGCACTTCCTTCGCCACTTCATTGACGAACTGGAAGAAATAGTCGCTGTACTGGCCGTTGGAGAAATACGGGCTGCCGGCATCCTGCCCCGTCAGCCACTTCTGGCAATTCGG
>JANYBJ010000119.1 GCA_025360845.1 bacterium | reverse complement strand
TCTGGTGGAATCTGAATATCGAAACCCTGTATCTGCCGGTTTATACCGGTAACCGACTCGAGCTTGGGGAGTCGTTTGTCAATTTCATCGACAAGAAGAGGGACAACTTCTTCCGCAACGGCAAGGAAATATGGAAGTTCGACGACTGCGCGACTGTCCCGCATACCACGGATTACGACGGCTTGCGGGGTGATGGCGATTGCGCGCCTGATGCTTACATAAATCCCGGGGATTTCACCTGGGCCCTTCACAACTACTATTTGCACTACCGCTACACCATGGACCACACCATGATCACGGATCAGAAGAAACACGCCTTTTACCCCCTGCTCAAGGGGAGCATCAATCTTTATCTGAAAATCCTGAAAAAGGGTGAGGACGGCAAACTTCACCTGCCTGCTCTAATGTCACCGGAATACGGTGTTGCCGCCGACAATAACTATAATCTCGGGCTCCTGCGCTGGGGCTGCCAGACCTTGATCGATCTCAATCGGCGGTACCAGCTCAGTGATCCCATGGTCCCGACTTGGGAACAGACCCTGAGAGACCTGGTTGCGTATCCGGTCGATGAACATGGCCTGTGTATCGGCGCCGGAATGCCTTTCAAGAATTCACACCGGCACTGGTCGCATATCCTTATGGTGCATCCGCTTCACATCATGACTGCGGATAATCCATCTGACCGAGAGTTGCTCAACAAGTCAGTTCTGCACTGGTTGACCACTGATGGCGCCACCGGCATTAACGGCTGGTCCCGCGCCGGAGCCGCCTCGCTGTATGCCACCCTGGGCGATGGTTCCAATGCGCTCACACAAATCCATGGACACATGGCCGACAAGAGATTTGTGCGTTCCAATACCATGTACATTGAAGGTGATCCGGTTATCGAGTGTTCGATCGTGCTCAACCGCTCGCTGCAGGATATGCTCTTGCAGAGCTGGGGAAACAAGATCAATGTGTTTCCGGCCGTTCCTGCCACCTGGAAGGATGCTGTGTTTCATGACCTGCGTGCCGAAGGTGCATTTCTGGTCAGCGCCAACCGAAAAGATGGGAAAACAGAGTGGGTGTGTGTGAAAAGTCTTGCGGGCGAACCTTGCCGCGTGCAAGCCGTTTTCGCATCGGAGCTCAGGCTGAAGATCAATGGCAAGTCCGTGGCCTTGCCGCCGGCGGTCAATGGAGTTTACGAATTGCCGCTGAAGAAGGGTGACGAAGGGTTGCTATTTGTCGGTGAGCAGGCAAATGCCCTAGTGAAACCTGTGCCCATGGCCGCGGAAGATGCCAATCTCTGGGGCGGTGTCAGGCACCTTCTACTTGCGCCTGCTCTTTCGACCGGTAAATCAGCCAGCGCCTCCAGTTGCTGGTCGGCGGAGTACGACGCAGCCAAGGCTGTCGATGACAATCAGGAAACCCGCTGGGGTGGCGCTTCCGGTTCGCGCAGCGGCTGGCTCGCGGTTGACCTGGGCACGGACGAGCAAATTGGCCGCGTTCAAATCATTGAACAGAGCTTTCCGCGCACCGAGGAATTCATCGTTGAATATCAGGCCGGCGACACCTGGAAGGAACTCGCCCGCGGTACCACGATCGGGGAAAATAAAGTCATCGATTTCCAGCCGGTCACCACTCGCCATGTCCGCCTGAACATCCTGAAAGCCAACGAGGTTCCCACCATCGACGAGTTCCGAGTGCTGCCACCGGCCGGCGGCCGGTAACCGGCATCGATACAAATGTGGTTTTTGCCCGCAAACCAATCCCAGCTCTCACAGGGGTAGGGCTAGACCGCTGGGCGAGCCTCAAGTCGGGTCAAATAGCAACGCACCGTCGCCGCACCGTAAACAGGCCAAGTTGACGGTGGCATGAGCGGCTTTAAAAAGTGTATACTTTCTTTTTTTGGTAGAGGAGGTGTGCGTGAGTTGGCCCCTGTTTTTCAGTACGTTTATGCTGATTTTTCTCGCCGAACTCGGCGACAAGACGCAGTTGGCGGTGATGAGCCAGTCGGCGACCGCGTCGTCGAAGTGGACGGTGTTTGCGGCAGGCGCGCTCGCGCTGACGACCACCACCGCGTTCGGCGTGCTGGCGGGGGAGTTGATCCGGCGGTTCGTCCCCGACGAGCGGTATATCAAATGCGCGGGCGGCGTGTTGTTTCTGATCTTCGGCTCTCTGATGTTGCGCGAGGCGTTCTTGCCGAAAACGGACCGGGTGATCGCCGAGCCGAAGCCGCTGTCGCACGTCATGAACTGGGTGGGTCAGCTCGTGATCCAGCAGGCTGCGGTTTTTGAGAAGGCGGCGTATGAGGATTACGAGGCGCTGGCGGCACGGGCGGTCAGTCCCGAAGAGAAGGCCGTTTTCGAAAGGCTGGCGCTGGAGGAGCGCTGGCACCACGAAGCCATGATGGTGGCCATCGCTTCGGGGGGAAAGGACATCGAGATCACCTCCGAGATGGCGGGAGAGCTTCCTCCGATGGACGAGCTGATGCACGATGCGGCTAAGGCCTCGAAGGACGTGGAGCACGCGATCGGGCACGAACGGGCCATGGCACAGTTCTATCGGATCTTGTCGAAGCGCAGCTCGCTCCCGCGCTTGCAAGAGACGTTCGGGGCATTGGCGGTGGCGGAGGAGAATCACGCCCAGCGGCTGATCGCGTTGAGGAAGTAGGGAGGGGCACGGCGTGCCGTGCCCGTACATGATGGCCGATTGGATTGACATACGGAAAGACGGGCAGCATGTGGCGCGCGAGCGCGAGAAGGCCCGGGCGTTGCGCAAGAGCGCCTGGTGGCGGCAGCAGGTGCAGGCCGGGGTGTGTCATTATTGCGGCAAGAAGGTCGGTGCCGAGGTGTTGACGTTGGATCATGTGGTGCCGGTCGCGCGCGGCGGCGCCAGCACCAAAGGCAATGTGGTGCCGGCGTGCGAGGCGTGCAACAAGACCAAGAAATATCTGACTCCCGCCGAACAGATCCTGGCGGAGCTGGAGCGCGACGGGCTCGTCGAGGAGGAGACGTGAGCGCGGCGAAGCGGCTGTTGGTCGTGCGGCCGCACGGCTTCTGCTCCGGAGTCGCGCGGGCGGTGGAGACCGCCGAGGCGGTGTTGGCGCGGTTCCGCGGCGAGACGGTCTACTGTCTGAACGAGATCGTCCACAATCAGCAGGTGGTGTCGCGACTGACCTCGCTCGGCCTGGTGTTTGTGAAGCGGCTGGACGAGGTGCCGGAAGGTGCCCTGCTCTTGTTCTCCGCGCACGGGGTGGCCCCGGCGGTGTGGCAACAGGCGGAGGCGCGCGGGCTGCGTGTGATCAACGCGACGTGTCCGTTTGTGACCAAGGTGCATGCCGAGGTGCGGCGGTTCGTGTCGCGCGGGGCGCTGGTCATCTGCATCGGCCACCGGAATCATGAAGAGGTCGCAGGCGTGGCGGGCGAGGCTCCGGAACAGGTGCGGATCGTAGAAAACGCGGAGGAGGCCGAGGCGCTGGTCTTGCCCGAAGGCGCGCCTCTGGCCGTGGTCACGCAGACAACGCTCGGCGAGGCGCAAGTGGAGTCGGTGATGGCTGTCTTGCGGCGGCGGTTTCCCGCGTTGCAGTTCCCGACCAGCACGGATGTCTGTTATGCCACGCGCAACCGGCAGCAGGCGGTGGGCGCGTTGGCCAAGGCGTGCGAACGGGTGCTGGTGCTGGGGTCCGCGAACAGTTCGAACAGCCAGCGGCTGGTCGAGACGGCGCGGGCGTCCGGCGCCGAGGCGGTGCTGGTGAGCGAGTTAGGGCAACTGGATGCGCTGGGCTGGGAGTCGGTCGGGTCGGTCGGCATCACCAGCGGCGCATCCACGCCGGAGACGTTCCTGGACGGCGCGGTGCAGGTCTTACAGGACAAATACGGTTTCTCTGAACCCGAGGTGATGACGGCGGTTAAGGAAGACTCGCATGTCTTCCGGCTGCCGGCGTTGCCGGAGTGAGGGAGTTTGCGGCGATGGATGACAAAGCTTTATTTGCGATTTCGTGTGGCTTGTTTGTGGTCGGTGCCCGTTGTGAGGAGGGCTTCTCCGGATGTATCGTGGACGCGTTTATCCAGTCCACCGCGTTTCCGGCGACCGTGATTCTGTGCAGCCAGCATCAGACGCGGACCAACGCCTGCATCAAGGCGGCGGGGCAGTTCAGCGTATCGGTTTTGCGCCAGGACGTGGACCCGTTCGTGGTGGCGCTGTTCGGGTTTATGTCGTCGCGCCACATTCAGAAGTGGGACCACGTCGCGCACACGTTGAAGGCCGGGCTGCCGGTGTTGCAGGATGTGGCGGCGTGGTATGTGTGCAAAGTGGTACACACGCACGAATTGGCCACGCACACGCTGTTTCACTGCGAATTGCTGGAGGCCGAGCAGGGCGCGGGAATCCCGCTCTCCTACGGGTATTACCGCGAGCACATGAAGCATGCCACGGTCACGGCGTTTCAGGCGTTCAAAAAGGCGAAGACCGAGGCTGGGGCGAATAAACATTCGCCCGTGTAAAGCGGTAATGCCACTGGAGTGTGAAGCGCATGATGCGAGTCTCTTTGCTGTTGGGAAGTTTGGTCTGCGCACTGACCGGGCTGGCGGCTGAACCGATGTTGGACTATGTCTACCCGGCGGGCGGCAAGCCGGAGAGCGAATTCGAAATCGAGGTCGGAGGTCCGTCGCTGCAGGAGGTCGCCCAGGCCGTGGTCAGCGGCGAAGGCGTCAAGACCACCCTTCTGGGTCCGGTTCATACGGTCACCTATTCGAAAAAGGGCAAGCCGGTCCCGGCGGCCGTGCCGAACCGGTTCCGCTTCAAAGTCGTGGTCGAGAAAGAGGCGGTGCCGGGTATCCGCTCGCTGCGGGTGGCGGCGGCCAGCCGGCTGAGCGAGCCCGTGCGGTTCGAAATCGCGGCGCTGCCCGAGGTCAGCGAGGCGTTCACCAATCTCGAGGTCGACGCTGTGACGGTCTTGAACGCGCTGCCGGTGTGCCTGAACGGGCGAGTGAACGGGACAGGGGCTGACCGTTACCGTTTCCAGGCGGCCAAGGGTGTGACGCTTGTCGCCTTCACCGAGGCGCGGGTGTTGCCGCGCGGGGCATCCCGCCCTGCGTTGACCTTTACGGATGCGGCCGGCAAGCCATGCGAAGTGGTGACGGTATACGACGAGACCACGGCACCTGTGCTGGTCTTCGAGGTGCCGCAGCACGGCCTGTACGGCTTGGAGATTAAGTCGGCCACGGGCGCCGGCAACGAGGCGTGCGTGTACCGCGTCAAGCTGGGCGAGCTGCCGCTGGTCACGGGGTTCTCTCCGATGGGCGCCAAAGCGGGCGAGGGCCTCAACGTGCGGCTGGAGGGATGCAATCTGGCACAGAAGCGCGTGCGGCTCTTTACCGGCGGCAAGAACAGCGCCTTGTGCCTGCAGACGCTGGCGTCGGGAGCGTTGCTGTTGCCGGCCTTGCGTTTCGATCTTTCGGACGAGGCGGACGTCGACGAGCTGGAACCCACGGACGGCGGCGGAAACACGCAGGTTATCACGCTGCCTTGTGTGGTCAACGGCGAGCTGAATCCGGCCGGCGGTCGCGACGTGTTCCGTTTCAACGGGGCTGCCGGTGAGGTGCTGTATGTGGATGCGCGGGCCGACGCTTTGGGCTCGCCGCTGAAACCGGTGGTGTCGGTCCGCAACAGCCGGGGCGAGACCGTGGCAACCGGCGCGTTCGACACGAACAACACGGCGCAGGCGGCCATGCAGGGGCGTGACCCGTCGGTGCGGGTGACGCTGGCCGAAGCGGGGGCCTATGACGTGGAGGTGTCGGACCTGCAGAGCCGGAAGGCGGAGGGACTCCGCTACCGCCTGCGCGTAGGGCCGCCGCAACCTGACTTCCGGCTGTGGATGACACCGGCCTCGCTCAACATCCCGGCGGACGGCAGCGAGTTGGCGACCGTCTACCTGCAGCGCATCCACGGGTTCGCTGGCGAGGTGAGGGTTGCGCTGGACTATCCTCCGCTCAGCATCGCCTGTGAAGGCGGCGTGATCGCCCCCGACGCGACGCTGTGCAAGATGACGGTGTCCACCGACGGGGCGCGTTTCCCGAAAACGGTTTTCGGGCTGTCGCTGACCGGCGTGGCGTCGATCGGCGGCGGTGTGGTTAAACGCACGGCTGTGCCGGTGGATTTCAATCATGCGACAGAGCGGATCGGCGTCCAAACCGCCGGCGAACTTTCGGCCAAAGTGAGCGTTCCCGCCAAGCGTGTGACGCGATGATGCTAGTGTAGTGTCTCTCAAATAACCGGAACTATTATGGCCGCAAAGAACGCAGAGAACACAAAGAAAATGTGATAACAGGACTGCTCTTGATTCCTATCCTCTCTGCGTTCCTTGCGTTCTTTGCGGCCAATCAATCTGC
>JANYBJ010000118.1 GCA_025360845.1 bacterium | reverse complement strand
GCCTCGCGACGGACACCCTTGCCTTGCCGAGCGGTTCCGCTCACTACGGTCCGCAGAGGACTTGCACCTCCTGTCCAATCAACATACTCAGCGCACAACGAGAGAGGCCCGCGAGCCATTGCTCCCGGGTCTGTCTCAGTTCATCGGCCAAGGGCGGGTGGCCGTCTTACACGACCCTGATGATCACGGTGACAAAGGCCGTCGACGCAAGTTTGCCGTCCCATATCTGCACCTGCAGGGCGGTGATTCTGCCCTTGGCGTTCGTTGCCGGCCGCCAGGCGATCGCCTCGCTCGACATCAGCAGCACAGGACCACTGCCGGCCGATACTCCGCTCTTTTTCAACGTGCCGCTCATCGCCGTGATCCGGAATCCCAGTGAATCATGAGTGTTGTCCACGTCTCGGTAGCTGCTGACGGCCTGAATCGCGGTCGCCAGGGTGTCGAAGCTGATGCCAAAGTTCCTGTTCAGCGCGGCTCCGGTCAGCACGATCGTCACCGGCGCGCTGAGCACCGGAGCATCGTTGACCGGCTTCACGCGAATACTGGCCACGGCGAACGCTGAACTGTAGGCACGCGTGCCGCCATTGTTCGAAACGTCAACCCGAGCGCCATTGCTGCCGGCGGTCTGGTCCCACGCTCGGAAGGTGATCGCGTCGGCAATCGTCCCGTTGTAATCCTTCGCGGGCACCAGACGCAGACGGTTGAAGTTCTGGGTGTCGCTTCCCAGCAGCAGCGCCGAAAGCTCGGAGATGGCTCCGACATTCGTCCAAGTGGTTCCGCCGTTGGTGGTGTACTGCCACTTGCCGTAGGCGGCATTAACGGCTGTCAGGGCGATACCCTCTTTGGCTCCCTTGTTCAGGTCGGTGATGGTGTTGATTCCCGAACTGGCGATGAGAACTGAAATTGGCGTGCCGGTATTGGTCCTGTCATCTTCCTTGATCGCGGTGAGGTACATGGGCGCCGTCGTCTTGAGTACCGGAGCAGCCTTGAATACGTTTGTGTAACCGAAGCCCAGCCACGCGTTCTTCATCTGGCCAACAGCGTACGTCCGGCCGTCCTGCACGAAGCCTGACATCGTGTTGAAATCGGCACCGCCGCCGAGGTAGAACAAGCGCCCGCCAGGCCCCTGGACCAGCGTGTCGAACTGGTGTGAGTACGCTGAACCGCCTTCTGAAACGCCTTCGTAAGCGTAGACGAGTTTGTTGCCTTGCAGCGTCCACTCATGCACGTCGCCATCACCAGAGTCCACGGTGTATGTGTTGGCCTTCCCGTCTACGGCGGCGATCGTCACACTTTGGGTCTCATCCCCGACCGTCGAGTCGAAAGCGGTGAGCGAACTCGGGCTGGCGCTTATGTTCGTGCTGCGCGCCGTAAAGGTACCTTCCCTGGGGAAACTGCTGAGGCTCAGCGAAGTTCCGGCTGGCCACGCGAAACCGCCATCCACCTCGGCGTAAGTCAGCCTGCGCTGGTTGGCGGCGTTGTATTCGACCATCGAGTGGAACACCGAGGCCACATTGCCTTCGAATCGACGCATGCGAAACACCACGTCCGAATACTTGCCTTCGGGATTGAGCTGGCCCGCCCAGCCACCCTGGAGCAAAGTGTCGGTGCCAGTCATGTCCATCTGGAACTTCCCGCCGTCGGCGGTCAGATGAAACTGCCCGGGGCCGGTCTCGGTGATGACCGCTGTATTGGGCGCGCCGCTCTCGACCTTCATGAAGCCGTTGGCCCCCGCGAGCTCGAACTTCGCCATGGCAAGGTCCACGCTCCACGTGCCGACCCAGGCGCTGCTGAGCAGCGTGCGCCCCTCAAGGCCTTCGATGACCGGCAGACAGCGTACGGACGCGGAACGAGTTGTGCTTCCCATGGCATACCTCAAATGAGTACGGAAACGTGGTCTGCAGCGAGTTGTGCAGATACTGATGAGGATTATACCGCATGGCGGAGCGAACTCAAGTGCTAACGACTGGCCCTCGCATCCGCTTGGCCGATGCCGGAGATCTCCTGAGGTAAGTTGATTGTCCTTCGTCGGGGCCACGCCGGGTCTACCACCGGTGCATCTGAGTGAGTATTGGGCTTCCGGGTCCATTGCCCCGTTACCCATGCACCAACGGCCTTCTACCCGGTTTCTGTACGTCGCGTCCCGACTCTCGGCGCGGAGGCTTGCCTCCATCAGGCTTTCTTCAGATTCAGCCTCGCGACGGACACCCTTGCCTTGCCGAGCGGTTCCGCTCACTACGGTCCGCAGAGGACTTGCACCTCCTGTCCAATCAACATACTCAGCGCACAACGAGAGAGGCCCGCGAGCCATTGCTCCCGGGTCTGTCTCAGTT
>JANYBJ010000117.1 GCA_025360845.1 bacterium | reverse complement strand
GGTATCCCAGCGTCTGCGCGGTGTGTTCCGGTGCCAACGCGCGACACGCCTTCAACTCGACAATCAGCCGACCGTCAACAAACAGATCCGCAAAATACTCGCCGATCACCGTGCCGTCCTCGTCATACACCGTGAGCGGGTGTTGCTGCTTCACCTCAACGCCGACCTTACGCAACCGATGGGCTAAGGCATTCTCGTAAACCTTCTCCAAATGCCCCTGGCCATGATAGACATGAATTGCATACGCCGTTTCCCGAACGATGTCGCACAACTCTTTCATGGTCCTCATACCCGTCTCTCCTCTTTTCTCTGCGTTCCCTGCGGCTAAACTTCTCCAACTCCCTTGGCCGCAAAGAACGCAAGGACCGCAAAGATTGAATCCCTACTCTGCTTTCCTCTTCTTTGTGTTCTCTGCGCTCTTTGCGGCTAAACCCTCTCCGATTCCTTTGGCCGCAAAGAACGCAAGGACCGCAAAGATTGAATCCCTACTCTACTCCCTCTTCTTTGTGTTCTCTGCGCTCTTTGCGGCTAAACCTCTTTCGCACCTTATCGCACCCTGATGTCATACGGCGTCTGCTTGAACGCCACCTTCTCGCGCTTGAGCCGTTCCTCGCCCCACTGGCACCACTCCCCGTAAATCACCTTCGGCCCGTCAAAGGGCGGCAGCCCCGCATAGACGGCGGAGTTCAGCACGTTGCCGCCCGCGGTGCGCTTGTCCCCCAGAATCCCGTTGTAGAGCAGGTAATACGCCGTGCCGTTGTGTACGCCCAGCAGCGGGCTCTTGCCGTCGCAACAGTCCGGGGTCCCCGTCTCCGCAAACCACACGTGCGCCGCCAGCGCCCGGTAGCTGATGGCCGGATTGATCTCGCCGTAAGCGTCAAAGACCGCCTCGCCCAGCCGGTAGAAGCGGAACCCGCCGCCGCCTTTCCAGCCAACGGCCTCGGAAATCCCGCCCTGCTCGCCCTCGACGACCTTCCGCAGGCGCGGCGCGCAATGCGTCACCGCGTGCTCGCCCATCTCGATCCCGATCCACCTGCGCCCCATCTTGTGCGCCACGGCCGCCGTCGTACCCGAACCCATAAAAGAGTCCAACACGAGATCGCCAGGCTTAGTGGATGACTCCAAAATCTGCTCAATTAGGCCTTCAGGCTTTGGAAAGGCAAACTTGTTCTCAAGTCCGAACAAGTCCATGCTTTCATATGTTCCATGTTGCGTGTAATGTCCGCCAATAATGGAAGCCGGTTTTCTCCTACGTTCATCTCCATCCTCATCACGAAGGTACTGCTTGTAGGAAACCGTGATCTTCTTGCCTTTGTCGGTGAATACAATCTCATTATTAGCCAATGCGCGAAGCACTCGGTCCTTCGACCATTGCCATTGTTTCTCTGGCCATATTACGCTTCCATCGGGATGAGGTATTGGATAACGTAAGTTTGGACGTTCATCCATGCTAGTCGTTGCTAACGGCTGTAACCGGTACGGTCCGCGTTGACCAAGCTTCTCATCGGAATATTTGTAATACTTTTTTACCGCGTCTGGATCAGGCGGAAGCCACATTTCAGGGAAGTCTTCCAAGTTTTTGGCATAACACAAAACGTGTTCATGAAGACCGACAAACCACTTTGCCTTGGAACCGCCACCATAACTCTTTTGCCACACAAAATTGGTCAAGAAGTTCTTGCGCCCGAAGACCTCATCCATGATGACTTTGAGGTAATGCGCCTCGTTGTCGTCGATGGTGACCCAGATGGAGCCGTCTTCGGCCAGCAGGTCGCGCAGGAGTTCGAGGCGCGGATACATGAGCGAGAGCCACGTCGAATGCTCGATGTTATCGTCGTAGTGCTCAAACGCCGACCCCGTGTTGTAGGGCGGATCGATGAACACGCATTTCACGCGCCCCGCGAAATAGGGCATCAGCGACTTGAGGGCGTCGAGATTATCTCCTTGAATCAGCATGTTCCCGGCGGCGCTGTCCCCGCACGACAGCGCGTCGTCCGGCTGGAGCATCCGGTACGGCACCTTTTCGACGGTTCTCCGGGCCTGTTCGTCATCTAACCATTGCAGCGTTGGCATGTCACATCCTCTTCGCTTAAAGCATAGACGTACTGTAACACATCGGCGGAACACGTCAAAGCCCGCGTTTCCCATTTGCCGGCGCCGCGCAGCAATTCTAAATTTGGCAAGGAAGCGCCTCACGGCGCCACTACGAACGCAAGAAAGCTTAGGGAAATCCGTTTGTAGTGTGCCCGCTAGGGCATTCTTTCAGGGCGGCCTAAGCCAAATTTAGAATTGCTGAAGCGCCGCGAGAGCGGGCTTGCAAGTTACGAAAAAAACGGTATGGTATTAAACCTGATTTTGAGATGACTGAAGCGCCTCCTCCGCAGAAGGGTCAAAAATGCAGAACATCGACTGGAAGAGCCTGGGTTTCAAATACATGAACACGCACTGCCACATTCGCTATGTGTGGCGGGACGGCGCGTGGGACAAGGGCGAACTGGTCTCAGAGCCCTACCTCAACATGCACATTGCGGCAGCCTGCCTGCATTACGGGCAGGCGGCTTTCGAGGGGCTGAAGGCTTTCCGGTGCAAGGACGGCAAGGCGCGCATTTTCCGTCCCCAGGCCAATGGCGAGCGGATGTTCAAAACCGCCCGGCGGACCTGCATGGCGCAGGTGCCGGTGGAGCTGTTTGTTGACGCGGTCAAGCGCGTGGTCAAGGCGAACGAGGACTATCTGCCGCCGTTCGGCACGGGCGGGTCGATGTATATCCGCCCGCTGCTGATCGGTTCGGGCGCTCAGATCGGTGTCGCGCCGGCGGATGAATATACGTTCATCGTGATGGTCATGCCGGTGGGGCCTTACTACAAGGGCGGGCTGAAGCCGGTCCGCGCGATCATCCTTGACGAATACGACCGCGCCGCGCCGCAGGGCATGGGCGATGTCAAGGTGGCGGGCAACTACGCGGCCAGCCTTTTCGCGCACGAGACCGCGAAACACGCGGGGTATCCCGTGGAGCTGTACCTCGACGCGAAAACCCACACGCTGGTCGAAGAGTTCGCGACGTCCAATTTCATCGGCATCAAGCCGGACGGGACCTATGTGACGCCGGATTCGCACTCTGTGTTGCCGAGCGTGACCAACAAGACGCTCAAGCAGATCGCGGCGGACCTCGGCATGAAGGTCGAGGTGCGCCCGATTCCGTTCGAGGAGATCGCGACCTTCTCCGAAATCGCCGCCTGCGGCACGGCCGTGGTGGTGACGCCCGTCTGCGAGATCACGCGCGGAAGCACGGTCCTCAAGATCAGCGGTCCGGACGCATGCGGCCCGGTGCTGCAAAAGCTGTACGAGACGGTGCAGGGCATCCAGTACGGCGAGCTGCCGGACACGCATGGCTGGTGCGTCGAGGTGTAGTGGCTAGTGTAGTGTCTCTCAAATAACCGGAACTATTATGGCCGCAAAGAACGCAGAGAACACAAAGAAAATGTGATAACAGGACTGCTCTTGATTCCTATCCTCTCTGCGTTCCTTGCGTTCTTTGCGGCCAATCAATCTGC
>JANYBJ010000116.1 GCA_025360845.1 bacterium | reverse complement strand
AACAGCCTAACAGCCTAAACACCTGACAGCCTTCTCCCTCCCTCCGGCTTTGTGTTTCTTCGTACACTTCGTGTCTTCGTGGTAAAACAACTTGTTTTTTATTGCTGTTGCTGGTTTGTAAGGCACTAATCGTAATCTGATAGCCTGAACACCCCTTACGTCTCGCGGGTCATGTCCCCGTTGTCCATGAGGCGCATGCGGGGGCCCACATAGATCTGCCGCGGGCGCTGCAGCTTGAAGCGAGGGTCTTCGCGGGCCTCTTTCCACTGGGCGATCCAGCCCGGCAGGCGTCCCAGCGCGAACATCACCGTGAACATCTCTTTGGGGATGCCGATCGCGCGGTAAATGATGCCGCTGTAGAAATCCACGTTCGGATACAGGTTTCGCTCGGTGAAGTAAGCGTCGCTCATAGCGATCTGCTCTAGTTCCAGCGCGATGTCGAGCAGGGGATCATGGAACTTGAGCGCGTTGAGCATGTTGTGACAGCTCGTCTTGATGATCAGCGCACGCGGATCGTAGTTCTTGTACACGCGGTGCCCGAAACCATAGAGCAGCATCTTACCCTTGGACGACTTGACCTTTTCAATATAACTTTTCACGCCTTGGCCACTTCGTTGGATCTCCTCTAACATATCGACGACCATCTGGTTGGCGCCCCCGTGAAGCGGCCCCCACAGGGCACAAATGCCCGCGCCAACGGCGGCGTAGAGGTTCACGCGGGCGCTGCCGACGAGACGTACGGCGGCGGTCGAACAGTTCTGCTCGTGGTCTGCATGAAGAATCAGCAGGACATTGAGAGCCTGCACCACTTCGGGACGGATCTCGTAGGGGCAAACGGGCGAACTGAACATCATGTTCAGGAAATTCGCGCAGTACTTGAGGTCGTGGCGCGGATAGACGAACGGTTCACCGATCGATTTTTTATATGAGAACGCCGCGATCGTCCGCACCTTGCTCATCAGACGCGTGGCGGCAATGGTGATGGCCTCCTCCGGCTCATCGGGACGGTGCTGCGACAACTCGGGGTAATACGTGGAGAGTGACACGACCATCGCCGAGAGAATCGCCATGGGATGCGAGTGCTCGGGATATTGGTAAAACAGGTGGCGCATATCCTCGTGCATCATGGAGTGGCTGTTAAGCAGATTGGACCACTGCTCGCGCTCGCGCTCGTTCGGCATGTGGCCGTTGATCAGCAGGTACGCCACCTCGACGAAACGCGAGTTCTTTGCCAGCTCTTCGACGGGGTAGCCGCGGTAACGCAGAATGCCTTTTTCGCCGTCGAGGAAGGTGATGGAGCTTTCGCAGGACCCCGTGTTCATGTACCCGTAATCGAGCGTGACCACGCCGGTCTTCTTGCGCAACGTCGCAATGTCGATCGCGACTTCATTTTCGGTGCCAACGGTCACGGGGAACTCATAGGTCTGGCCACGCAGAGTCAGCGTGGCCGTTTCGGTCGCAGGCACGGTCTTTACGTTACGCATCAAAACACCTTTTCAATACAGAATCACGAACAACATTAACGAGGAGATGGCTTCAGGCGCTGCGCGAAGAACCAGGCCAGCACCGCAGGATCGTCATACGTGCTTGACCAGACATCGTGTCCGGCGCCGGGGTATTCGCGGTACTGGGCTTTGCTGCCGCAGGCCTGGAGCGCCTTGAACATGTCGCGGGAGCGTTCGACCGGCACGGCACCGTCCTGCTCGCCATGGAACACCCAGATGGGGATGTGCTTGATGGCAGGCGCGCAGGCGGTGTCGCCGCCGCCGCACACCGGCATGGCCGCAGCGAAAAGCGCGGGTTCACGTTGGATGGCGTCCCAGGTGCCATAGCCGCCCATGGAGAGTCCGGTCACATAGACGCGTGCGGAGTCGACGGGCAGCGTCTTCATTTTCTCGCGAAGCAGCGCCAGCGCCAGCTTCATGGGCTGCGAGGGCTCGGCTGGCATGGTATGGCTTTTTTCCGACCACGGAACGTTGACCCACTGCATGTCGTTGGGGCACTGAGGCGCAAGGATGATGGCGGGGGCGTTCGTTGATGTGCAAAACTTGATCAGCGGCATGACGCCGTGTTTGAGCTGGCTGCTGTTGTCGTTGCCGCGCTCTCCCGCTCCGTGCAGGAAGAGCACGAGCGGCAGTTTCTTGCCGGCGGGGATGCTCTTCGGCAGATAGATACGATAGCTGATCGTTTCACCGGAGGCTGTCTTAAACACTTCAGGTGTCGTGAGTTCCCGCACGGTTTCGCCATACAATGTGGCAGTCAGCGTACACGCAACAAGGGCAGTGGCAATCGGTTTCATTTGCGGCTCCTAGACAGGTACACGAGTTGCCGCAACTTGCGGTAACCTCCAGTGTTTCCTAAATCTATAAGAATAGCAACGCAGGCGGTGCCGTGTCAAATCCGGTCCGTTGACGCCGTTTAATTTATTATCGCCAGAGGGTCACATTTCCTATTTTTCACATTGCCCGCACAGGCTCATAAAAAGTATTATATCTAACTTATGGCAAACGAGAATCAGAATAAGAGGGAGATGCCGAAAACGCCGCCCGTGATGCCCGCCCAAGGCGACAAGCAGGAGGGGGGCGCGGCGACAGGCGCCCTGCCTCCGAAGCGGGTTTTTGGCGCATGGCTTGTGGTCGGCATGTTGCTGCTTTTCATGCTTGGGATGTTCTATTACAAGCCCGAGGGTGAACTCAAGAACATGGATCAGCTGGAGTTCCGCAAGCTGGTGAATCAGGGTCAGATCGAAAAGGTCGAACTGGTGCGCGAAGCGAACAGCATGACGTATCTGCGGGGCACGAAGAAGGGCGAGGCCAAAGAGCGTTTCCGCGTGAACCTGATCCCGACGGAAAACCTCGAGCAGTTTCTGTTGGATAAACAGATCCCGTGTCCGTTGGTCTACAACAACAACATTTTCGGCTCGCTGCTGAGGGAGATGTTGCCGGTCATCGTGATCCTCGTCATTCTCTACTTCGTTTTCATGAGGCAGCTCAAGTCCGCCAACATGGGTGCGATGAGCTTCGGCAAGAGCCGGGCGAAGATGTTGAACCAGGACAAGAAGAAACTGACCTTCGCGAACGTGGCGGGCATCAAGGAGGCCAAGGAAGAGGTTGAGGAGATTGTGGATTTCCTGAAGGAGCCCCAGAAGTTTCAGAAGCTCGGCGGGCGCATTCCCAAGGGCGTGTTGCTGATGGGTCCGCCCGGAACCGGAAAGACGCTCTTGGCTAAGGCGATCGCGGGCGAGGCGGGCGTGCCTTTCTTCAGCATCAGCGGCTCGGATTTTGTGGAGATGTTCGTCGGCGTGGGCGCCTCCCGCGTGCGTGACATGTTCGAGCAGGGCAAAAAGCACGCGCCGTGCCTGATCTTTATCGACGAGATCGACGCGGTGGGCCGCAGCCGGTTCTCCGGCATCGGCGGCGGTCATGACGAGCGCGAGCAGACCCTCAATGCGCTGCTGGTGGAAATGGACGGGTTCGAGACCTCGGATGGCGTCATCATCATCGCGGCGACCAACCGTGCGGATGTGCTGGATCCCGCGCTGCTGCGGCCGGGCCGGTTTGACCGTCAGATCATCATCGACCTGCCGACGCTGTTGGGGCGCGAGGAAATCCTGAAGATGCACGCGCAGAAAATCAAGTTGGCGGCGAACGCCGACCTTGGCCGCATCGCGCGCGGGACGCCGGGCTTTTCCGGCGCTGACCTCGCCAACCTGTTGAACGAGGCGGCCCTGTTGGCCGCACGCGGAAACAAGGCGGGTGTCGAACACATCGACCTCGAGGAGGCCCGCGACAAAGTGCTGTGGGGACGGGAGCGCAGAAGCCGCGCGATGGAAGACCGCGAACGGCGGATCACGGCTTGGCACGAGTCGGGGCACGCCGTGCTGCAGGTTTTGTGCAAGCACACCGAGCCGCTGCACAAGGTGACGATCATTCCGCGCGGTCAGGCGCTGGGAGCCACCATGTCGTTGCCGGAGCGCGACGTGCTCAACCGCTCCAAGTGCGAGTTGTTGGATTATTTGGTGGTGCTGATGGGCGGCCGGATCGCGGAGCGGCTTTTCACAGGCGATATCTCGACCGGTGCCCGGATGGACATCAAGATGGCGAGCGAGACCGCCCGCAAGATGATCTGCGCCTTCGGCATGAGCGACGTGTTCGGCTTCCAATCGTTCGGCGACAATCAGGAGACGCTCTTTCTCGGTCGCGAAGTGTCGCGCAACCAGGCCTACAGCGAAGACACGGCGAAGATGATCGACGAGGAGGTCAAGCGGCTCGTTTCCGATGCGTATGCGCGGGCGGAAGCGATGATCACCGAGAACCGTGCGATGCTGGAAAAACTGGTTGAACATCTGCTCGAGGCCGAGACGATGGATGGTCGCGATGTGGAGGAGCTGCTGAAGGAAGGGCGGATCCTGAGCGAGGAGGAGCGTGCGGCACGGAAGCTTGAAAAAAGCGGTGGCCAGTCCGATGCGCAAGCCGCCCCGACACAGGCGTCGGAAACGAAACCCGAACTGGACCCGGCGCCTGCTGTCCAGGCGGAGAGCGGCGCTTCGCAACCGCCGCCCTTGCCGTAATAACCGTGTGCGCGGACGTGGGAGCGTGTCAGAGCCATGTGTGCCGAAGCGGAAAAACGCGTGTGGCGGTGTTGTGATCGGCGTCTGCCGCTCGGGCGGACGCTGATCATGGGCATCGTCAATGTGACGCCGGATTCGTTTTCCGACGGCGGGCAATGGTTCGACGCCGGACGGGCCGTGGCTCACGGAATGAACCTCGTGGCCGAGGGTGCGGACCTGCTGGATGTCGGCGGCGAGTCGACGCGTCCGGGTGCCGCGGAGGTCGGCGAGGAGGAGGAACTGAAGAGGGTGTTGCCGGTGATCCGGGCGCTGGCGGAACGGAGCGGTGTGCCGGTCTCGGTGGATGCGCGGCGACCGGCTGTGGCGCGGACGGCGCTTGAGGCCGGGGCGTGTATCGTCAACGACATTCTGCCGTTCGCGGGGGATGCGGCCATGGCTAGCGTGGTTTGCGGGAGCGGTGCGGGCGTGGTGCTGATGCACATGCGGGGCACGCCACAGACCATGGCGGGATTCGCCGTTTACGACGATGTGGTGGCGGAGGTCGAAGCCTCGCTTCAGGCAGCGTTGGCTTATGCGGAAGAGCATGGGATCGCGCGTGACCGCGTGGTGATCGACCCGGGAATCGGTTTTGCGAAAACGACGGCGCATAACGTGGCGCTCTTGGCGGCGACCGCACGGCTGGCACGGCTCGCGCCGCTGTTGGTCGGCGCTTCGCGCAAGCGCTTCATCGGCGATCTGTGCGGCGAGGCGTGCGCAGACAAACGCGTGGGCGGCAGCGTGGGCGCGGCGGTTTGGTGTGCGCTGCAAGGCGCGGCGGTGGTCCGCGTGCATGATGTGAAGGCGACCCGGCAGGCGTTGGAGGTGGTGCGGGCATTGGAGAGCCAGAAGGATTTTGAAGCGCATGTTTGAAGGGCTACAGATCGGTTTTAACGATGTGATTCAGATCCTGATCCTGTATTTCGGGGTCTATGCGCTGATCCGTTATGTCAAGGGCACGCGCAGCGCGCAAGTGCTGCTGGGTTTCTGCGTGCTGGTGGTCTCCTTGCTGTTGTTTACCAGCCTTTTCCGGTTCGACGTGCTGGCGCGTGTCGTCTATTTCCTTTTGATTTATCTCGCCTTGAGCATGGTGGTGGTGTTCCAGCAGGAGATCCGCCGCGTGCTGGCGCTGGTCGGCGGCCAGCGCCTCTTCAGCCGGCAGTACGCTCTGCGGCAGGAGTCTGTGCCGGAGGCGCTCTGCCGCTGCGTCCTGAACCTTTCACAGGCGCGAATCGGCGCGCTGATTGCGGTGGAACGCGGCATTTCGCTTTGCAGTTACGAGGACTCGGGCATTAAACTCAACGCGTTGGTCAGCCAGGAGCTTTTGATTTCGATTTTCACTCCGCCTTTGCCGCTGCACGATGGCGGCATCATCATGCGCGAGGGCCGGATTGCGGCGGCGCACTGTCTGTTCCCCGTGTCCAATCAGAGCGAGCTGATCTCGTCCGGCATGAGGCACAGGGCGGCTGTGGGTCTGAGCGAGGAGACCGATGCCGTCGTCATTGTGGTTTCGGAAGAGACCGGACGGATCTCGGCGGCCTATAACGGGAGATTGCATCAGTACAGCGAGGACAAGGTCGACAAGCTGATCCTGCGGTGGCTTCGTGTGGCGATGCCGAACGACAAGCGGCGTGCGTTGTCGGTGCTGGATTGGCTGATCGTGCGGACTGCGAAACTCATGCGGAAGCGTAAGGATACGCCGAGGAGGGATGGCCATGCAGGTTGAAAAAGGGTCGTCACCCCTTCGGGTCGCGTTTCTGAATAACGGGCATTGGAAGCTGTTTTCGCTGGTGATCGCCGTTCTGGTCTACTTTACTGTTCGTGCGGATATCAGTCACGTGCGGGTGATTACGATTCCGGTCGAGACGGAGTTCGAGTCGGGTACCGGTGGAGCGGCCATCGAGTCGGTCGAGCCCCGGTCCTTGCAGGTTACCCTTCGCGGCTCGTACTCGGAGGTGAGTCAGCTCGTGGCGTCGACCGTGCGGTGCGTGGTGAGGCCCAAGCAGAAAAAGAACACGCCGGTGGACACCGTGGATGTCAAGCTCGGGACCTCGAACCTGCGCGGTGTCCGAGGTGTCCGCGTGGCGAAGATTGAGCCTGACGTCGTGGTGGTGAAGTTTGACGTGCCGATGTCGCTCCGGTTGTCGGTGGCGCCTCCGGAGTTGCAGGGCAAGGCACGCGGGCGGGTCGAGCTGGTGTGCGACCAGACCCATGCGGTTGTCAAAGGATCGCGGCGGCTGCTGATCCCGCTGGATTCGGAGAAGGTCCAGATCCAGACCGAGCCGATCAATGTGGACGGGCGGTCTCAGACGTTCTCGACCCGTGTGCGGCTCCTTCCTCCCGGTGATGCGGTGAACGCGTTGGTAGAGCCGCCCGAAATGGCGGTGAATGTGGTCATCATCAACGAGAAGGCCACCGCCAAGATTGAACACATTCCGGTCATTGTGTCTCAGCCGTTTGCAACGCCCAACCGTTGGAGGACCGATCCCGAGTGTGTGGATATCGAGCTGACCGGTCGCTCCGAGGTTGTCAAAGCCGTGAGCTTCAGTCAAATCATGGCTTCGGTCAACGGAAATATTCCGCTTACGCCAAATGTGACGAATGAGGTCCCTGTGGTGGTCCATGTCCAACAGGGACTTTCCGTCGACGAGGTGAACGCGCTGCCCGTGACGGTTAAACTGATTCCGTTAATCCTTAAGCCTGCCGACGCGCAGTAATCAGGGCTGTGATGGTTAGTGTTATGGACGATCTTTCTACAAACAACTCGCAAGACCGACTCGAACTGGAGCGCCGGGCGCATCGCCGTTTGGCGGGGTTTCTGCTGTTGCCGATCGCGTGCTTCCCGCTCTTGAGCCTGCTGACTTACAACTGGCGTGACATCTCCTGGCTGAATTCGCCGCCGCTTGACCCGCCCGCGAATCTGATCGGTCTGGTGGGTGCTTGGTCCGCGTTTATCGGCTACAGTCTGATGGGGCTGGCCCTGTGGCTGGTGCCTTTTTTCGTGCTGCTGTTCAGCGGCATGCTCCTGTACGGCAAAATCGTGCGCCTCGGGCGGCGTGCAGTATGGGTCTTGCTTTTCATGATCGCGCTTTGCTGCCTCGTGCAGTTGGGCGGCGAGACGGTTTTTGAGGGCGCATTGGAACAGTTGAACCTCAAGCCCAATGCGGGCGGCGCGATCGGGTATGGGCTGATGACGTGCCTGTTGGCGCGGTGGTTCAGCCCGGTGGGTGGCGGGATGCTGATGCTCAGCATCATGCTGTTCACGCTGGCCATGGCGATCGGTCTGCGCACACTCTTTGCGGCGTTGGGCCGGTTCACGGGGTGGTGGGAGGCGCGGCAGAACGCCGGCGACGGCGAGGCGGAAGAGAGGCCCGACGCGTCGGAGACGGCTATCGAGGACGGCCTGACGCCCCGCGAGCGTGATCGTCAGCAGCGGCAGGCGATGAAAGAGGCGGCCCGGCTTGCCAAAGAGCAGGCGCGTCAGGCCCGCGAGGAAGAGCGCCAACCGGATGAGGAGGCGCGTGACTTTGGCCGGAGACAGAAACTTGACGAGCAGAAGACTCCTTGGCGCGAGGCTGACGAGATCCGTCGGCGAGCGGAGGGGGCGCGTCAGGCGGGCACCGCCGAGCGTGTGCCGCCCGCTGCGTCGCCGGTGCGGGCCGAGGAACCGGTCGCACGCAAACGGTCTGAAGTGCCGGTTCGCGGCAGCGTCGCCGCGGAGGGAGGGCAGCCCGCGCCAGACGAGTATCCTTTGCCGCCGGTCACGTTGCTGAATCCGATTCCGCAAGGGACGGCCGACCACGGCAATATCGAGGAGACTTCGGCGGTGCTGGTGGAGACCCTGCGCCAATTCAATGTGCCGGTGGACGTGGTCGGCACGACGCCCGGCCCCGTTGTGACGCAGTACGAGTTGCGGCCCGCCCCGAACATCAAGGTCGAGCGCATCGCGAGCCTGACCGCCAACCTGCAGATGGCTTTGGAGGCCACGAGCCTGCGCGTGCAGGCTCCGATCCCAGGCAAGAACGCGGTGGGTGTGGAAATCCCCAACCGCCGCGCCAGGGCCGTCACCTTCCGCGAGGTTCTCGAGGGCGAGGCATGGAGGCGCAACACGTGCGAGGTGCCGCTGCTGCTCGGCAAAGACGTGGCCGGCAACGACCTGGTTTTTGATCTGACCAAGGCGCCGCACCTCTTGGTGGCGGGCGCCACCGGCTCCGGCAAGAGCGTGTGCCTGAATGCGATCCTGTGCGGATTTCTCATGAGCCGCACGCCGGATCAGCTCCGGTTGATCCTGGTGGATCCCAAGCGGGTGGAGTTCACCTGTTTCAACGACTTGCCGCATCTGTTGGTGCCCGTGATCAACGACCCGAAAAAAGTGGCCTTCGGGTTGCGGTGGGCGATCATGGAGATGGAGAAGCGCTACCGGATGCTGCAGAAGGTCGGGTGCCGGAACATCGTGGCGTTCAACAACCGCCAGGTTGCCCAGCAGGAGGAGCTTTTCGGCGACAACGGCGCGGCCGCGGCACCGGTGGCCGTGGCGGCGGATGACACGCCCGCGCGGCTGCCGTACATCGTGATCGTGGTCGACGAGGTTGCGGACATCATGTCGGCGGTGGGCAAAGAGGTCGAGCCGGCGATCGCCCGTCTGACCTCGCTCTCGCGTGCGGTCGGCATCCACCTGATCCTCGCCACCCAACGTCCCTCGGTGGACGTGATCACCGGGACGATCAAGTCGAACATTCCCGGGCGCATCGCTTTCAAGGTTTCGCAGGCGAACGACAGCCGCACGATCCTCGACAACCCCGGTGCGGAAGAGCTGATCGGAAAAGGAGACATGCTGTTCCTGAAAGAGGGTTCGCAACTGATGCGGGCGCAAGGCGCGTGGGTCAGCGACGAAGAGATCGCCCGGGTGGTGGCGTTCGTTAAGGAGCACTGCCGTCCGTGTTACGACCAGGCGCTGATCGGACGGCTGGACAAGATCAAGGAAAGCGATCCTGACGCCGCGATGAGCGAGGGCGATGACGAACCGGGCGAAGAGGCGGGCGAGGAGTCGGAGGTCGCCGATGACGATGTGCTGCTGCCGAAAGCGCTGGAAGTGATCCGCCTCACGCGGCGCGCCTCCACCACGATGCTGCAACGCCGGCTGCGCATCGGCTACACGCGTGCGGCGCGGCTGATGGATTTGCTTGAGGAGCGCGGGATTGTCGGGGCGCAGATCGGTTCCGGCACGCGCGAGATTCTGGTTGATTTGGACAATGAGGTGCCGGGGCATCCCGGCCGTGTCGGCGGCGGTGCGGAGGGTGGGCAGGCGCCGGCCGGTGAGGAAGCGGAAGATCATGCTACTGTGTAGCGGAAATGTGAGGTAAGCCATGGCACTTGGAGAAATTCTGAAGAACGCGCGTGTCCAGCGAGGGCTGACGCCTTCGGATGTGGCCGAAAACACGCATCTGATGGTTCAGGTCGTCGAGGATCTTGAGCGCGAAGATTTCAGGCGCGTTGCGGCTCCGATTTATGGGCGCGGCTTCATCAAACTGTATGCCGGGCTGTTGGAACTTGATCCCGAGCCGCTGATCCGCGATTTCATGGATCTTTATACGGGGTCGCGCGCGCCGGCCGTGCGCACGAAAAGGGTTGAGTCGCAAGCCGAGCTTGCGCAGGAAGCGGTTCCGGTGACGCGTACGGTGACTGGGACTCCGCCCCAGCGTCTGGCGGTCCAGCCGCGTCCTGCCGTGCGCCCTTTGAGTGCGCCTCCGCCGGCTGTGCGTGAGCCGGACGCCGAGCCGGACGCCGCTGGCGGGCAACCTGCGGGCGGCGCGACCTCGCCGGTTCCTTTGGTTGAGCAGGTCCCCGTGACGTCCGGACAAATGCTGGATAACCGAGACAGGCTGGTTGTGGAGCCCGAGATGGCGTTTGCGGAGTCTGAGGAGCCTGACCTGTTCCGGCCCCAGCCGCCGCGGCGCAAGTCGTATGCGGATATGTCGGATGAAGAGGTAAAAGAAGAGGAGAAGGCTTCGGACGATTCACGTGCGGAACGCAAGCCCAGGTTGCCGATTTTCAAGATCGGCGGAAGGATGGAAGAGAAGCCGGAGCCTGCGGCGCAGGACGCTGCGGTACACGAGCGGCGGCGGGCGCGCATCCGGGCTTTTGTGGACGGCGTGACGAAGCTCAAGGAGGGCGTCGAAAGCAAGTTGCCCGCCGCCTTGCCGCATAAACAGCTTATCGCCGTGGGCGGTGTGGGCGTGGCGGCTGTGGTGCTTATGGCGGTCGGCATCCATGTGCTGTTCAAGATGACGGGGACGAACGTCAAACAAAACCCAAGCGCAATCGTGAAGACCGTTGCCCCCCCGCCGGACCTTTATGTGGATTAGGCTTTTCGGGCGAGCGTCAGCGGCACCTGATGTTGATTCCGCGCGGCAATGGCTGTCTTTGTTGCTTCGCGCTGTAGTGTTTTCGCTTTCGCCCACGTCCTGAATTTGCTAATATAGTAGAATACTTGGGATTAAAACTGCGGACAACCGAAACGCGAACAGCACCAAACCTATGAACACAACCATTTTAGACGGCAAGAAACTGGCAGCCGATATGCGGGCGGACATCGCCAGCCAGGTCGCTCAGCTCAAGGCCGAACACGGCGTCACGCCTGGACTCGGCGTTATCTTGATCGGGGTCGACCCGGCCTCCACCTCGTACGTCACCGCCAAAGAGAAGGCGTGCGAGGAGGCTGGCATGTATTCGCAGGACTTGCGCGTACCCGCCAACACCACTCAGGAGGAGGCGCTTGCCCTCGTGCAAGGGATGAATGCCGACCCGCGCATCCACGGCATCCTCGTGCAGCTTCCGCTGCCGAAGCACATCGACGAGAGCGCGGTCATCAACGCCATCGCGCCCGAGAAGGACGTGGACGGCTTCACGCCTGTGAACGTCGGGCGCATGATGATCGGCCAGACCTGCTACCTGCCCTGCACGCCGCACGGCATCATCCAGATGCTGTTGAAGGCGGGCGTCCAAACCTCCGGCAAACACGCCGTCGTGGTGGGGCGCAGCAACATCGTCGGCAAGCCCGTCGCGCACCTGCTGATGCGCAAGGCCGAGGGCGGCAACGCCACGGTCACAGTTTGCCACACCGGCACGCGCGACCTGGCCGCCTTCACGCGGGAGGCGGACATCCTGGTGGTGGCCGCAGGCCGGCCCGACACCGTCACTGGAGGCATGATCAAGCCCGGCGCGGTCGTCATCGACGTGGGCGTGAACCGCATCCCCGACGCCACCAAGAAGTGCGGCTTCCGTCTGGCGGGCGACGTGGACTTCGAGTCCGCGAAAGAAGTGGCCTCGCTCATCACCCCGGTGCCTGGCGGCGTCGGCCCCATGACCATCACGATGCTGCTCTACAACACGCTCGAATCCGCCCGCCGCGCCTGTAAGGGCGACGGTTGATTTGCGGCAGCCGCCTCCATATACCTTTCTTGAACACTTCACTCTAACACAGGAAACCCTATGCCTATTCAAGGTCTCTCAATCATCGGCGAAAGCATCAACGACTCGGTTCCCTCGACGCACGCGCTCTACGATGCCAATGACCTCGCCGGCATTCTGAGTCTGGCGAAAAGCCAGGCTGATCTCGGTGCCGCCTACATCGACGTCAACATCGGACTTCGCACCCCCGCCTTCATGGCAGAGATGATCCGCTCCGTGCAGTCGGTCACCGACAAGCCGCTCTCGATCGACTCACCCGATTTCGCCATCGTCCAAGCCGGTCTCGAAGCTTACGATCTTTCCAGCGGCACGCCGGTCCTGAACTCCATTTCGCCCCTTCGCACGCACATGTTCGATCTGCTGAAGATCAAGCCTTTCAGCCCCATCCTGCTGGTCTCCGAGAACCTGATAAACGGCGTCGCAACCGCCTGCCGCACGGCCGAGGAAACCTACGCCGCCGCTCAGTTTCTGCTGGAGACCGCGCACCGTCACGGCCTCTCAAACACCGACTGTATCATCGACCCCGGCATCGCCCCGATCGGCACCGACTTCGACGGCAATATCCACCGCCTCATGGGCGCGCTTGCGCTCATCTGCGCCGACCCCGCCTTCGCGGGCGTCCACGTCTCGGTCGGCCTCAGCAACTTCACGGTCATGCTGCCCTCCAAGCGGGCCGACGGCTCGCCCGTCAAAGCGCCGCTGGCCAGCGCCTTCCTCACCCGCGCCATGCCACTCGGTCTCGACACGGTGATCGGCTCGGTGAAGATGCCGTACGCGGTCCTCTCAGAGGGCCATCCCGCCCTCCAGTGCTTCGACGCCTGCCTCGCTGCCGAAGGCTACGACGTCCTCGTCATCTTGCAGGAGTTCTACTCCTGAAGCAGGCGCGAGGTGAGATGACGTTGAACATTCCTCTAGGAAGATAAAAGGCTTATGCCGCTGCCAGGAGACCCAGGCAGCCTCTAATGGGACGGGGGTTCAGATGCCGATGAGACCATAGCCGCGGCAATCAATGCCGCATCTCCGATTCGGGCCGGGCCTAAGGCTGAGGCTAGGGCCGCCGAACGACAGGGTCGGGATGGAAACGTCCCGTGCCTCCCGGGCGCAAGTTTCGGCGGCAACGCCGAGACGGATGTGCGCCCCCTTGGAAAGGAAATGCGATGACGGAGCCCAACGACGCCTGGCGTACGCTCATGGGGTGTGTGACGCCATTGCCGGTCGAGCCTTGTGCGCTTGACCGATGTTTGTATCGTTTTCTCGCACAGCCGGTTTTAGCCGACAGGGACATTCCCGCCGCCGACCGCGCGGCCATGGACGGATATGCCGTGCGTGCGGACGACGTCGCCTCGGCCCCGACGACGCTGCGCGTTGTGGGCGAAGTCGCGGCAGGTTCTGCGGCGCGTCCCGCGCTCACCTGCGGACAGTGCGTCCGCATCTTCACCGGCGCCAACGTGCCGCCGGATGCCGACGCGGTGGTCATGGTCGAGGACACCACGGCGCCCTTCGACGATGCGGTGACCCTCCTGAAGCCGGCCCAGCGGGGTCAGCACATTTTGCGGCGGGGCGAAAACGCGCGGCTGGATGATGTCCTGCTGCCACAGGGCGCCGCGCTCGACGCCGTCGCCCTCGCGGTGTGCGCCGCAGTGGGTTGCGTGGAACCGCTCGTCCGTGCGCGTCCACGGGTTGCCGTCATCACAACCGGGGCGGAGTTGAAACAGCCGGAAGAGCGGGTTGGCGTTCACGAAATCCGCGACTCCAACGGGCCGATGCTCGTCGCCGCAGTGGCCGAACACGGATTCGGGCCAGCCACGTGTGTGAGCGCGTCGGACGATTTCAAGGAACTCCTTCTGGCGCTGCGCCAGGCGCTGGGGACCGCCACGGTCGTGCTCGTCACCGGCGGCGTCTCCGTAGGCAAGTACGACTTGGTGCCCGACGTCATCCGGGAAGCCGGCGGAACGATTCGGTATCACGGCGTCGCCATGAAGCCCGGGAAGCCTCAACTGTTCGCGACGGCCGAAAACGGACGAACCATTTTCGGCCTGCCGGGTAACCCGCTGAGCGTCCTGACCGGTTTTCATGAATTCGTGCTGCCCGCGCTGCGCTCACTCGCGGGCTGTCCTGAGACGGCTTGCCGCCGCGTTCTGCGGCTTCCGCTGCTTACCGGAGTTACAACCAAAGGCCGGCAATTACACTTTCTGCCGGGGCGTTTGGTGCAGACCGCCGGCGGCACGACCGCAGAATCCATCCCGAACGCAGGGTCTGCGGATCTTGTGGCGGGCAGCAAGGCGGACGGGATGATCCTCGTCCCCGCAGGAGTCTCCAGCCTTCCGGCCGGCGCCATCGTGGAGTTTCGCCCTTGGAGGTTGCTGTGATTGACCGTTCAACGTCACCAAGGCTTTCACTGCGGGTATCCGTCACCGACCGCTGTCAACTGCGGTGCCGATACTGCATGCCGCCCGAGGGCGTTCCGCTGTGCGACAAAACCGAGATACTCTCATATGAAGAGATCGGCGCGCTGGTGGCCTGCCTCGGCGATGCGTTCGAGATCGCCAAGATCCGGATCACCGGCGGGGAACCGTTGGTGCGCCCCGGAATCGAGCGTTTGGTCGGCCTGTTGGCGGACCTGGGCATCCCGGATCTGGGTCTCACCACCAACGGGCTGCGCCTGGCTGACATGGCTTCCTGTCTCAAGCGGGCCGGATTGCGCCGGGTCAATGTCAGCCTCGACTCGCTGCAGCCCGACACCTTTCGCCGCCTGACCGGGGGTGGCGAGCTGCGGCCGGTCTTGGCCGGTATCGACGCGGCGCTGGCGGTAGGGCTTGTCCCGCTGAAATTGAACGCCGTGGTCATCCGAGGCGTCAACGACGGCGAACTGAGGGATATCGTCGCGTTCGGACTCCGGACCGGTTGCGAAGTGCGCTTCATCGAGCTGATGCCGATCGGTCCGGGCGCCGCGCTCTTCGCCAATGGCTTTCTCTCCTCCGACGCCGTGCGATATGAGCTGTCGCGGCATTTTGCGCTTGTCCCTCTTAGACTTGAACCCGGCACGTCCGCCCGGCGCTATGCCGTGTCAGACGCCGAAGGACGGCACGGAAGCGTGGGGTTCATATCCTCGTGCAGCGCCCCTTTTTGTGACGAGTGTACGCGACTGAGGGTGACGGCGGACGGACGGCTGATCGGGTGCCTGGCGCGGAACGATGGCATTTCCATCCGCGGGATGTTACGCGACGGCGACGTGAAATCGGTCTGTCAGGCTGCCCGCCGGGTTCTGGAGGGGAAGACGGCAAGCCGGGCCTTCGAGCAGGGAATGGCCATGGCCTCAATCGGCGGATAAGGCCGATGAAGCAGGAGTGTATGTCTGGAGCACGAATACCGTTAAACCGATGCGAATGTTCAACAGTGGAGGCCTGAGATGTCCCCTGAACCGTTTCAACTCAGTCATGTGGCGCCAGACGGACGCGCACGCATGGTGGATGTGGGCGGCAAGCCCGTCACTCATCGCACGGCCCGCGCCGAGGCGGTGGTTCGTCTGGGCGCGCGCCTCTTGGAGCGGCTAAAGACCGGCGGCGGCGAGCGTAAGGGAGACCCGGTGGAAACCGCCCGCATCGCCGGCATCATGGCGGCCAAGCGCACGGCCGAGCTGATTCCGCTCTGCCATACCCTCCCGCTCGATGTCGTTGACGTCCAGGTCTCGTTCAGCAAAACCAGCCTCCGCGTCGAGTCCTTCGTACAAGCCCACCACGTGACAGGTGTTGAAATGGAGGCCCTCACCGCCGCGTCCGTAGCCGCGCTGACGATTTATGACATGTGCAAGGCGGCCGACAAGGGCATCGTGATCGAGCGGGTCCGACTCCTGTCCAAAACCGGCGGCAAGTCGGGCGACTGGAAGAGGGGAAAGACATGACCGCGTCCGGCAAAGTTGAAGCCGTCTGCATCAGCGAGCGGAAGGGCGAACGCAAGCACGCCGTTCCCTCCGTCCGACTCCGCGTCCAACACGGAATTGAAGGCGACGCCCACGCCGGGCACTGGCACCGGCAGGTCAGTCTCCTGGCGGCGGAGGATGTCGAAGCCCTGCGGCGGAAGGGACTCCCGGACCTCAAGGCCGGCGACTTTGCGGAGAATCTGGTTGTGTCAGGGCTCGATTTTAGCGCCTGGGGTTTGGGCAGCCGTATCCGGATTGGATGCGAGGCGGAACTGACCGTGACCCAGCTCGGCAAGGTTTGCCATTCGCGCTGCGACATCTTCCGCCTGACCGGCGACTGCATCATGCCCCGGCTTGGCATTTTTTGCCGCGTTACCCAAGAGGGAGAGGTCAGCTCCGGTGATCCGGTCGAGCTTGTCGAGACGGTTCCGCGCGAGACGTTCCAGGCTGTCGTTCTGACCATCAGCGACCGCTGCTCACGCGGCGAGGCGGTGGATACGGCGGGGCCGGCGGTCTCAGCCCGGCTGACCGGGACTCGAAAGGTGCGTATTTATGAGTCTCGGGTGCTGCCGGATGAGAAGACCGAAATTGAGGACGCCCTGCGCCATTTTTCAGACGGCCACTCCATCGATCTGGTGTTCGCGGTGGGAGGGACTGGATTTGCGCCGCGCGATGTCACGCCGGAGGCCGTGGCCGCAGTGATCGATCGACCGACCCCCGGCTTGGACGAGGCCATGCGCCGGGCGTCGGCAGAGATAACCCCGAACGCCATGCTGTCCCGCGCCGTCTCGGGCATTCGGGGCCGTACGCTGATCGTCAGCCTGCCCGGCTCCGAGCGCGCCGCTGTCGAGAACCTGGAGGCCATCCTGCCCGCGCTCGCCCATGGCTTGGCTAAACTGCGCGGCGATCCGGGCGATTGCGGCCGACCGGAAAAGGAACCCGCAAATGAACACGATTAAACGCGAAGGCCCCCCCTACCCTGCCTTCGGCATCTGCGGCTACAGCGGGTCGGGCAAGACCACGCTGATCGAGGCGCTGCTTCCGCGCCTGCGCGAGCGCGGCCTGAAGGCCGGCGTCATCAAGCAGGATGCCCACGGCCTCGAAATCGACCGTGAGGGCAAGGACACCGATCGGCTCTTCAAAGCCGGCGCGGACGTGCTCATCCGTGACCCGGAGCAGATTTTCGCCAGACTCCACAAGACGGCAGAAATCGCTTTGCCCGACCTGATCAGGCAGGTCGGGTGCCACTACGACCTGATCTTGGTGGAGGGCCACAAGTGTACGCCTCTGCCCTGCAAGATATGGCTTTGCAAAGCCGGCGAGGACACCTTTCCGCCGGAGGCCGTGGGCATTCGGCGAACGCTGAGCTGGACCGACGATCGTGAGCGTATCGCCTGGGAGATGCTCGACGCCTGGCTGCCGGAGGTTGGGCGCGCGACCCCGGTGTCTGCCGGCATTTTGATCGGCGGCGGCAGCACCCGGATGGGACGACCCAAACACCTGATCAAAGAAGGGGAGCAGACCTGGCTTGCGAAGACCGTGGCGGCCGTGCGTCCCCATGTTGACCGGGTGGTCATCCTGGGCAGCGGCGAGATCCCTGCGGAGCTGCGCACGCTACCCGTCCTGCCCGACACCGAGGACGCGGAGGGCCCGCTGCGAGGCATGCTTGCGGCGATGCGTTGGGCACCGCGCTCGGGCTGGCTCTTTATGGCCTGTGACCAACCGCACATCTCGTCCGCCGCGATCACGTGGCTGTTGGCCCAGAGACGGCCCGGCGTACGGGCCGTCATGCCGGTTTTGCCGGGCAACTCCGAGCCTGAGCCGCTACTCGCCTTCTACGACTTTCGCATGGCGCCGGCATTGGAACGGGTTCGGCGTCCGCGCGATCTCGCCCGGAGCGCAGGTGTGGACACGCCCCGTGTGCCGGACGAACACGCCTTGGCGTGGCGCAACGTCAACTCGTCGGCTGACCTTGCCGGCTGCTGCGGGGCAGGTTGATTCGCGAGGCTAGAGCATTAAAATTTATTTGTGGCCGTCATGGCTATGCGATACGGCTCGCGAGGACGCTCAAGGACGGGCAGCGGCGTGGTTTTAGGCACCCCGTCCGGGTCTGCGCCGAAGCGCGCCTGTACGGACGCGAGGTGGCGGCTCGCCCTCGGCGACGTCCCGGCGTTCCACCCCACGACGCCGACGAACTGTTGCGATAAGTACAACTCCAATTGCAAAAAGTCCAATTTCGTGGCGGGCCTCGAAAACGCTAATATGAGCATGTGAAAGGGGGGGGCAGCCAGAAATGCGGCTGCCTCGGCGGAACCGGGTGATGATGAAACTTGTCAAGAGCGTCTTTGTGTGGGCCACGGTTGCGGCTCTTATGGGGCTCGCGTTTCCCGTATGGTCCCGTGCCGAGGCCCGCAACCCGGTCCTCTACGCCGAGGTGCCGGATCTGTCCGTGATCCGCGTGGGGGATGCTTACTACATGAGCAGCCTGCGGTATCATGACGGAACGTTCTACGTCTCGACTTTTTCGGGCACGACGGGGAAGACGCATGTTTATTCGACGAAGGACATCGAGAATGGGCCGTGGACGGTGTCTTCGTTCAGGCCGGCGCTGCACGACAACTCGCTTTTTTTCGATGACGACGGGCGTGTGTATATGATCCACGGTAGCGGCCAGATCAAATTTGCCGAACTGACGGCGGACGCGTCGGCGGTCACGGCGGGCGGAGTGGACCAGATTATCATCCCCGATGCCAGCGCCACGGCCGGCCCCAACATCGGCCTGCCCGCCGAGGGCTCCCAGATGCTCAAGGTCAACGGGAAGTATTACCTCCTCAACATCTGCTGGCCGAAAGGCGGCATGCGCACGGTGATCGTCCATCGCGCGGACAAGATCGGCTGGCCGTATGAAGGCAGAGTCGCGTTGCAGGACAAGGGCGTCGCGCAAGGCTGCCTGATCGATACGCCGAAAGGCGATTGGTTCGCGTATTTGTTTCAAGATCATGGCGCGGTGGGGCGCGTACCTTATCTTATCCCGGTCAAATGGAAGGATGGCTGGCCGGTTATTGGCGCGGACGGCAATGTGCCTGACGCGCTGGACCTCCCGGCCAGCACGGGCTGTATTCCGGGCATCGTCGACGCGGATGAGTTCGATCGCCGCTCTGGCGTACCCGCGCTGCCGCTGGCCTGGCAAAGGACAAACAACCATGAGCCGATACCCTGAACTTCTCGCCCTGAGCCTGTTTCTTGCGTGTCCTGTCGCGCGTTCGCAGGGCGCAGGTGTTCCCGCAGGTTCGGCGGCCGATCCATCGCGTGCCGGATTGCCGCCGGACCCGCGGGCCGCGTTCGGCAGGCCGGTCGTCCTCGGCCCGGACGACAAGCCCGCGTTCGATGATCCGCCCGCCGGTTTCGCCACGCGGCGGGACAACATTCCGCACGGCCGGCTGGAAATGGTGGACTACGATTCGAAGACGGTCGAGACGCGGCGGCGCATGCAGGTCTATACGCCGCCGGGCTATTCGACGGCGAAGAGGTATCCGGTCCTGTATCTTCTGCACGGCATCGGCGGAGACGAGGCCGAGTGGGAACGATATGCGACGCCGGATGTCCTGCTGGATAACCTGATCGCCGACGGCAGGGCTGTGCCGATGATCATCGTGATGCCGAACGGCCGCGCGCAAAAGAATGACCGTCCCGTGGGCGACCTCTTTGCCGCTGCGCCGGCGTTCGCGACGTTCGAGCGCGACTTGCTGGACGATGTGATTCCCGCGATCGAGTCGCGCTACAGCGTGCAGGCCGACCGTGAGCACCGCGCGCTGGCCGGCCTTTCAATGGGCGGCGGGCAGACCCTGAACATCGGACTCACGCATTTGGAGACGTTCGCGTGGCTCGGAGGTTTTTCCTCCGCGCCGAACACCCGTCCGCCGGCCGAGCTTGTGCCCGATCCTGAGAAAGCGAAACGGCTGTTGAAGCTGATGTGGCTTTCCTGCGGCAACCGGGACGGGCTGATCAACTTCAGCCAGGGCATGCACACGTACCTGAAGGAAAAGGGCGTGCCGCATGTCTGGCATGTGGACGGCAACGGCCACGACGCGGCGCACTGGCGGAATGCCCTCTATCACTTCGCGCAAAAAATCTTCCGCCCCTCCACGGTCGAATGACAGCTCACTTCAAAAGCACGAGGACGAGTAAAAGCGCTTGCAAGACCACTCCGATCAAGTTACCCAGCCACACCGCGAGGCGCCGGAAACGGAGGCCGTAGAGGAACCAAAAAAAATAGACCGTCAGAAAGCCAGCGAGATAACCGGGGGAGAGCGATGACGGGGACTTGTTCATCCACTCCGCGTGAAGTTGCAGGACGATTAAGATCGGGCCGACAAAGCCGACACATAAGCCGGCGGCTTCAAACGTGTTCTCGGAAATTTTTGACAAAGCCATGATTAATCTTCCCTGTTAACCGGGCAGTGGCTGGTCGGCCCTAGCCCATTTGGAGGGGGCAATCCCGAAGCGCTGGTGGAACGCGCGGAGGAGGGAGCGCGGGGTGTTGAAGCCGCAGGCCTGAGCGATCTGGTTTAAGTGCAGTTCTTTCTTGGCAATCAGCTTTCGGGCATGGTCCAGCCTGACGCTCAGCAGGTAATCACAAGGCGAGCAGCGCATTTCGTTCTGGAACAGCAGATAGAGCTGCCGGCGGGAGACACCTGCGGCGGCCGCAAGTTCGTCAATGGTCAGGAGAGCGTGATACTGCCCGTCGATGACCCGGACGGCCTCTTTCAGATGCGGCTGGGTGAGGGCGAGGCAGCCCGTCGACAGGCGCTGGGTCAGCGGCCCCGGAGGGATGACGGTCTTGGGCGGAACGCTCTTGCCGCGCATCAGTCGATCGAGAACCGCCGCCGACTGAAAGCCGAGTTCGTCCATGTTCAGGCTGACGCTTGAGATCGGCAACGAAGAAAACGCGCAAAGCGACTCGAGATCGCCGATACCGATGACGGCAACGTCCTCAGGCGTGCGGAGACCCGCTTCATGACAGAGGTCGATCAGCACGGCGGCATTGTGGTCATCGCGGGCCAGCACACCTACGGGCTTTGGACTCTGCTTCAGCTTGTGGATAACGGCCTTCGCGTTAAAGGGCGCCTTGCCGCAGGAAAGGTCCGCGCAGGAGAAGCCGAGTTCGCGCAGCCGGCCCTCGAATGCGGCCTTCCGCTCCTTGCCAGACGGACAGGTGTCGCAGGCGAACCAGCCGTAATGCTTGTGAAAGAGGCCGTACAGGTGCTCTGCGGCCAGACGTCCGGCCTGCCGGTTGTCGGGCATGACCATCGGCGCGCGGACCCCCGGGTTCTGGGTACCGAGGATAACGGTCGGCACGCTCTTCGACTTCTCGCGGATGTAAGCCCTGACCGCCGGGTCGGTGTGCCACATGGCGATCATGCCGTGAAAGGTTCGGTCCTTCGGAAACAGGTTAAGAAAGAAGTGGCGGGTGTCCATCTGCCAGCCAACCTCGTGCGCATAACGGCTGATGCCTTGGAAGATGCGATAATCGTTCCAGGCCAGCAGAAAGAAGATCGAGGTTTTCCGCTTCATTTCAAAAAACATAACACGCCCCATCCCGGATAACAAGCCGTCCTTTCCAAAGAACGGGACGCATAACCTTCGCCACAGATTGCACGAATTGTCTGATTTTTGCACAACTTGTCCGTAGGTGGTCTTGGGGAAGAGGTGCTAAACTTATCGACACTGCGGCTGAGTGTGCTGAGAGCGATCGCTTGCGCAGGGTGTCGCAATAACAAACAGGAGACGGATATGACAAGGATACGTAGTGACAGGTTTTTGATCGGCGCCCTCGCAGGGTTCATGGCTGTGGTTTCCGCGCAGGCGGCCGTCAGGACCTGGGATGGCGGCGGCGACGGCTCGAATTGGACGGATGCCGCAAACTGGAATCCGGACGGAACCCCCGACGCTTCCGATCATTTGACCGTTGGCTTAAGCGCCTTGGTCACGAACGGACAGAACACTTTCGCGTCGCTTGAAATACAAACGCTTGCGACGGTCAAGCTCTCGATCGAAAGCATTGGCGTTCGGACGCTCTCCGTGGCAGGAACGCTGGACAAAGACGGCGTGCTGCGGGTAGATGGCGCGACCCTCAATCTTTCCGGACACTTGGGTGCGGGCATAGGTTGGCTGGATATGAACGGGGGCAACATCGATTTCACCGACGGGGCCGCCTTCGACAACGCGGGCATGAACTTTGAACACAAGGGCAACAACACCTTCGGCTTCAAGCTCTCGGCAGGCGGGTTCAAAACCATCGTCGCGGGAGGGCTGCGGCGAGGCTCTAACGGTTCGTTTGCCGCCGCCTGGCCCAACGTCACCTACAACGTGGACATCTCCGACTACGACCTGCGCAGCGGGTTGCGCATCGTGCTGGTCGACTTCAACGGGAACGATCCGGTTTTCGACTCGGGCTTCAACACCGCCAAAGTCAACATCCTCGCGGGGTCGAGCGGCCTGACCGCGAACCTCTCGTTCGACACCTCGACCAGCCAGTTGGTGCTGACCTTCCCCTACCCGCTGACCTGGAGCGGCGGCGGCGACGGCGCGAATTGGATGGACAGGCTGAACTGGATGCCGACAAACCTGCCGAGCGCTTTCGACACGGTGCTGATCCGATCAGGCGCCACAGTCACAAACGGACAGAACACGTTCGCTTCGCTTGAAATACAAACGAATGCGACGGTCAAGCTCTCGGCCAGTACCGGTCAGGGCGGCATTGGCGCGCGAACGCTCACGGCGGCTGGAACGCTGGACGTTTACGATGGCCAGGGCGGCGTGGTGCGGCTGAACGGCGCGACCCTCAAGCTTTCCGGACACTTGGGTTTGGGCATCGGTTGGCTGGATATGAACGGGGGCAACATCGATTTCACCGACGGAGCCGCCTTTGACAACGCGGGCATGCCCTTTGAACACAAGGGCAACAACACCTTCGGCTTCAAGCTCTCGGCGGGCGGGTTCACGACAATTGTCGCGGGAAGATTATTTAGCGGCAACAACGGGCAGTTTGCCGCCGCCTGGTCCAACGCCACCTACGCCATCGATATCTCAGCCTATGACCGCTCGCACGGAAATACGATTGTGCTGGCCGACTACAACGGGCACGAAGACATCTTCTCCAACACGTTTAACCCGAAGGTGACGGTCACCGGTCTCGACGGCGGCAGCCTGCGTTTCGACACGAGCACCTCTTCCCTTATCCTGAAGGTGAACGGCCCGAAGGGGACGCTCATTGAGGTCTGGTGAGAACTTCGAGTGCCCAATGCGTTATTCAAAAATTGGTTCTGTCCTCTTATTTCTGTGCGGCCCTGTTGTCGCACAGGAATCTCTGCCGCCGCTTCGGGACGGCAAGGCGCCGACCACTCTTGCTGAACTCTGGGGCAACTACGATCCCCGCAAGGAGCCGCTGGAGGCGCAGGTGGTGCGGGAGTGGAAGGAAGGCGACAGCACCTACCGCTCTGTGGTGTTCACGATCGGCACGTTCAAAGGAAAGAAGTCGCGGCTGGCCGCTTTTTATGCCTTCCCGAAAAGCGACAAGAAACTTCCCGCGATCCTCCAGGTGCATGGCGGCGGACAGCGTGCGTCGGTCGAGTCGGTCAAGCACTCGGCAGACAACGGCTATGTCGGGCTCTCCATCAACTGGGGCGGGAACGAGATGGAGCGCATGGAGAAGGGCGACCCCAACACCGATTGGGGCGCGCTCGACGCCACGCAGAAACATAATGACCACTATTCGGGAGGAAAGCCTGATGCGAAGACGCTGGACGATATCGAGTCTCCGCGCAATAACAACTGGTTTCTGTTGGTCCTCGCGGCCCGGCGAGGACTGACGTTTCTGGAGCAACAGCCCGAGGTCGATCCCGCGCGTCTTGGCGTGACCGGCCATTCGATGGGCGGCAAGATCACGGTCGACGTTGCCGGCATCGATAAGCGGGTGAAGGCGGCGGTGCCCTCATGCGGCGGCGCGGGCGGTGTCAGCGGCAAGTTGAGCGGGATGCCAGGCTCGGGGCTGGCCGCCGAAAATCCCGGGGTTTGGGCGAATACGATTGATGATCTGGCCTACATTCCGGGCGTCACCTGCCCGATTCTTTTCATGGCGCCGTCCAATGACTTTGCCGGGCCGTTTGACAACATGACCGAGAACTGGACGAAGATCGGCAGCCGCGATGTACGTCACGTGATCGCGCCTCATCTGAACCACCGGGGTCTTCCCGAGACCGAAATATGCGGCATCCTGTGGTTTGACCAGAATCTTAAAGGGGCGTTCGCCTTTCCGAAGACGCCGGAATTGACCGTCACGCTCAAGACGGCCAGCGGGATTCCCCGGGTCACGCTCAAGACGGACCGGCCGGACGAGGTCGTCGAAGTGGACCTCTACTATTCCGTTGACCCCCACTGCCTCACCCGCTTCTGGCGCGATGCCGAGGCGAAAAGGAACGGCGACCTCTGGGCGGCGGATTGCCCTGTTCTGGGCAGGGACCAGCCTCTCTATGCATATGCCAATGTGAGTTACGGGTTGAAAACGGAACGAGTCGGTTACCGGGGCGGCAAGGCGCCTTCGGCCTTCATCATCAGCTCCAAGGAAGCCATCGTTTATCCAGAGGAACTGAAGCGCGCTGGAGTAAACGCCACGGACAAACCCTCGCGGCTGATCGACGATTTCTCGCGCGGCTGGCGGGACTGGTTCCGGCTTGAATGGGGAAACCCGCATGTATGGGTGGCCACAACACGGAAGCTTAAAGACCCCAAGTGGCGCGGGCCTGCCGGCTCGAAGCTCGTCTTTGATGTCAAGTGCCCCGATGACAATGTCATCTCCGTCGTCGCCGACCTGAACGGGTGGGGCGCATTTCCTGGCAAGCCCGGAGGGTCCTACGAATTCCGTAAACCCCTCACGGGGTCGCCGGATTGGCAGACCGTCTCGATCACGTTGGAGGAGCTGAAGTCCGCCAAGCCAGATGCCCCGGCCATGACCTCATGGGACACAATTACCGAACTCAGTTTCCGACGTGTGAAATCCTATCTCAAGGACGGACAGGAGGTGAATTTCGGTGCCGATGCCCAAGGCTGGAAAGCACCGCGCGATTTCCGTAATCTCAGATGGGAAGGAGGCGTGTATAATACGGATGCGGCTGCGCCTGTTGCCGCGACCGATATTGTGCCGAAGAATCTGGATGAGACTATCCAAAAAGAGATCAAGAAGTCCGTTGAGCTGGAAAAACGAGAGCGGCAATAATGAGAAGCATTGCAATCGTGCTGGCGCTGCTTGCGTCAGTCGGGGTGGCCGTTTCTTATGCGGGTGATCCCGTGGAGATCGGCGCTGGCCGGGTGGTCTTGAAATTCGCCTCTGACGGCAGGCCGAAATCGTTGAAGGCCGAAGGCAAGGAACTGCTCAACGAGCAGGACCCCGGCCCAGGTTTTGAACTGAAAGGATTTGCTTTTAACGAAAGCAAACCCGTTTCCTTTCCGTTTAAGGACCTCCTTTTTGACGGGAAGCAACTCGTGGCTTCGATCAAGGACAACATCCGAATCACGTTCGACGTGAAGGCGACGGAGCGCTATATCACCTTCAAAATCAGCCGCGTGGAAGGAGTCCCCAAAAGTAATCTGCTCTGGCTGAAGTTCAAGATGAATGTGGACTACAAGGCCAAGACGCTGCCCTTGGACTACATGACAAAGGTTAATTCGTGGGGATGCGAGATCAGTTGGCCGTGGCTTTGGGATCGGTCGGAAAACACGCCCTTGGGCGGTTTTGCGCTCTATGCGCCGGCCGATGACGCTGATGCGGACGAGACGCTTCTCCGTATCTGGGCCAATGACGGACTGCCGCATCCGAAGGTCAAAGGCGAGTGGACTGTGGAGGCCGCAAGGACCTGGCTTGCGGATTGGCAGCGGGAGTTCTCGGATCAGAGCCAAATGTTGATCACGGCAACCAATAACCCGGAGCTTTATCAGCTTGCGGACTTTGCCGCCAAGCTGGATATCAAGCGCATCTACATGCACACCGACACCTGGCGCGGCGAATACTGGCCTGTCAAATACAGTTTCCTTCACCTGAATCCGTCGACCTTCCCCAAGGGCGAGGAGGACTTCCAGAGGTTCGCGAAGTACGCGAGAGGCAAAGGTATCGGCCTCACGATCCACACCGTCAGTTGCGCCATCGCCAATGAGGACCCGGACTATGTCGCCGGAAAGATTGATCCGCGGCTCGCGAAGTGGATTGAAGGAACGTTGGCTCAGCCCGTCTCCGCGACGGACAAGATGATCGCGTTCAAACCCGCGCCCGGCGCGGAGATGCCGACAAATATCGACCGTCCGGTCACCGGGCCCGCCAACGTCGATCCCTGGAACACTATCCGGACCATGCGCCTAGGCGATGAGTTCATCGGTGTCGGCGAGTTCGCCGACACCGACAAGGACGTCTGGGTGCTGAAGGACTGCAAACGCGGACGATTCAACACGGCGGCGGTCTCCCACCCTGCGAACACCGGCGTGACGGGGCTGATCCGGCCGTATGATCAATGCTTCACGGCCGACAACGACAGCACGCTGGTGGCGGAACTCGGCCGCCGCATCGCGGAGTTCAGCAACCGGAACAACATCATCCACTGCGAACAGGACGCGGGCGAGATCCACACGGTCAACCATCAATGGGGGTACGCCAAGTTCACGGAGGGGGTCTATACCAACCTCGATCATCCCGTGACCAGCAACAATTCCGGCGGGTCGCACATGCCCTGCCAGCTCGAATACCGGTTCAACAGTTCGAAGACCGCCATAGCCGCGAGGAATCAGCCTCAGGTGCCGCTGACGCTCGCCCGAAACGGACGTCTCTCCACCGGCCCCTATGAGATGTTTTCCGCCGTGGCCAAGCCCATCGCCGCGGGTGTGCGGAGCATCGGAATTTATAAGCCGGAACCGATGTTCGGCGTCTCGACCGAGATTTTGCTGAATCACGGCTTGTCTTCTTACGCTGCTGCAACCGTCCTCGCATGGAAACAGGTCGCGCCGCTTCTCACTGAGCAACAGCGCAAAACCATTCTTGCCTCCGGCGATGAAGTCATCTATCGCGCCGAAAAGAAAGGCGCTGGGCATGAGGTTACGCCTCTGCGGATGCTTTACCGTCCGGGGATCGATATCGGCTGGAAAACCGGCTCCGAGTTCGGTCCCATCGTTCCCAGGCAGTATTTTATGACCGGCGAAAGCCTTGCGGTTGAAAACCCGTATGCCGAGCAAGAGCCGGAATTCCTCATCCGTGTGATGAACGGATTTAACGGACAAGCACGGGTCAGCGGCAAAACAACCGAAAGCACATCCGCCGACAAGGCGATTGTTGCTGCCTACAATGTCGGCGCAGGACTTACGCCTGTTGAAGCAACGCCGACAAAAGAGCCCGCAGTTGCTCTGAAGACGCTTCTACAGCCGACGGCCGGACAGATCCGCAATAGTGGCGACCATCAATTTGCCGCTGACGGCGAGGCGCTTATGATTCGCTTCGAAAACAAGCGCAATGAAGCGATCCGGAACGAGGAGAATCTTCCCTTCTTCGACTGTTCCTCCAACATGGAGAAGGCGCGGGGCATCGCGCTATCCGTAACAGGCGATGGCAGCGGAGCGGTTCTTGTTCTGCAGGCGCATTGTTCAGGCCCGAAGGACTATGTCGTACCGCTTGATTTCAAGGGGCCTCGCGAGATCATTATTCCCTGCGGCGAGGTCTCGTGGAGCGATGTCCGCTGGGGCTGGCGCTTCGAGACCAAAGGATCGAAATACGGCGTGCTGCACAGGATGTCCATCGGGATTGGGAACGTGCCGCCCAAGACCACAGTGGACATCAAAGTCAGCAATATCCGGGTGCTTCCTGAGATTCCGACCGCGCTGATTAATCCAGTCATCACACTCGGCGCAGGCGCCCTTGACATCACCGGCAGCATTCCGAGCGAATCGTACGTCTGGTACAGAGGTGGCGATAAGGTCGGCGTCTATGACCTGGACTGGAAAAAGATTGAGGATTTGCCTGTCGAGAAACAGAACTTCACTGCCCCCAAGGGGCCACTTCAGATCCGTGTCGAAAGCAAGCCCGCCGCCCGCGGAGCGGGAACAAACGTTACGGGTAACGCTGGTAGGGACGGTTCCCCGAACCGTCCGCCGGTCATTGCCTCGCGGACGCCTCGGGGAGGCGTCCCTACCGTTGACGTTATGGACGAGGGCTCCACTCCCGCGCCCTGGCTCGAATGCCAGTTCTTTGTCAAAGGCACCACCATGACTGTACAAGCGAATGAGAGCAAAACCAACTAAGCGGGCAAGGAGTTGAGCATGAACATCAAACCGTTGACAGCTTTTCTCGAGGCGGGATTATTGGCGCTGACCCTTGGTCACGCTTGGGCGGCTGAGAAACCGGCAGCGATGGACGGAACCTCCGCTGAGATGTGGGGGAAGCGCGACGGCACGAAAACGAATCTCGTACGCGGCGCGTGGCTGAAGGATTCCCGCTTCGCGATGTTCATCCACTGGGGACTTTATTCCGAACTCGGCGGCAGGTGGAACGACACGACCCAGTACGGCATTGCCGAGTGGATCATGCGGCGGGCACAGATACCCGTCACCGATTATGAGAAGGTGGCCGGACGTTTCAACCCGACGAATTTCAACGCGCAAGAGTGGGTGCAGCTTGCGAAAGACACGGACATGCGGCACATCATGATCACCGCCAAGCATCACGAAGGTTTCGCGATGTTCAAGTCGGCGGCCAGCCCCTACAACATCGTGGACGCCACGCCCTTCAAGCGCGACCCCATGAAGGAGTTGTCCGAGGCCTGCGTTGCGGGTGGGTTGCGGCTCGGCTTCTACTACTCGCAGACGCAGGACTGGCACGAGCGCGATGCGGTGGGCAACGACTGGGACTTCAAAAACGGGGCTGGCGATTTCCAGCGTTACCTCAAGACCAAAGCGGTTCCGCAGATCAGAGAGCTGCTGAGCAACTACGGGCCGATCGCGGGCGTGTGGTTCGACACGCCGGGGCCGATCACGCCTGAACAGTCGAAGGGCCTCGTGGACCTTGTCCACACCTTGCAGCCGCAGGCGCTGGTCAACAGCCGCATCGGCAACGGGCTGGGCGACTACGAAACGCTCGGGGATCAGGAGATTCCGCGCCTGCCGCGGCCGGGGCTGTGGGAGACGCCCGACACGGCCAACGACACCTGGGCCTACGCGTGGTACGACCGGGACTGGAAAAGCCCGACGGAAATCGCCGAGCGCCTGGTGCGCGTGGTCAGCCGCGGCGGCACCTACATGCTCAACGTCGGCCCGGATGGCACGGGGCGCATTCCGGAGCAGTCCGCCCGCATCCTGCGCGAAGTCGGCAAATGGGTACACGCGCATGAGGACGCGATCCACGGCACGGACGCGACTCCCTTCGGCCCGCTCGCCTGGGGTGAGTGCACGGCGCGCGGCAACACGCTCTTCCTGCATGTGTTTCAGTGGCCTGCGGACGGCAAGCTTGTTTTGCCGGGACTGCACTCCAAAGTCAAGCGGGCGACGCTCGAAGGTGAGAAGATCAAGACCGTGCGGGAAGAGAATCTGCTCATTATCAGCGTGCCGAAATTGCGTCCCGACATCCTGATTCCGGTTGTGACGCTGGAACTGGCGGGCCCGGTCGAGGCGAGCCGCGAGGCGTATGTGCTGAACGGCTGCCGCAACACGCTGGAGATGGGGGTGGCCGCGCTGAAGGGGTGTGAGGTGAAGGCTGTCAATTGGATGGAGAAGTTCGGCGACTGGAAGCACATGGAGTGCCTGGCGGGATGGCAGGGGTCAGAGCGTTCGGCGACGTGGGCCTTTAAAACGGTTTCGCCCGGCTCGTTCTACCTCGATGTGGAGTACACCTGTCCTGCCGAGGACGACTACTCCGAGTGGGGCATACGCTGCGGCGACAACAACCTGACCTTCCCGCTGATCGACACCGGCGAGCGGACGACGCGCAAGGCGTTCGGCGGCGAGTTGCCCCGCTTCCGCACCTACCGCGTCGGGGTCATCGATTTCCAGAAACCCGGCGCGCAGCAACTCACGTTCGGGCCCACCGGAACAGAGGGCAAGAACATCCGCGTCGCGGCGCTGCGTCTGATTCCGGTGGAGTAGACACTGTCGGGAACAGGGGCTTCCGTTGTGTGTCATAATTGCCTATCGCTCGCGAGACCCCTTGCGCGGCTTTTTGACGGGGGCTTGGTCGTCCGTCGCCGGCGCATTGGTTGCAGCGGGCTTGCTGGTGTTCAAGAGTCCGCCGATGCCTTGCAAGAGCCCGCCCGCTTTGCCGCCTTTGCCTCCTGTTCCCTGCAGAACGGCGCTGCTCAAGGCGACGTAATTGATATCCGCTTTGGCTTTGCCAAGGGTGCCTTTCATCGTCAGGAAGTCCGGCAGTTTGGCATAGGTTTCGCTGGCCGGGGCATTCGTAGACGCCATGTTGATGCGTAGCGCGACCGAGCGTTCGAGCAGAACCGAAATGGGGATTTTGATGGGTGAGTTGTTCAACACCTCGTCCAGCGTAAGGGTCCCGTCGTGCGCCTGGGCTTCAAAGGCGGGGCTTTGCACCACCGCTTGCTGCACATCCACGCGTCCGGAGCCTACGGTGCCGTGCAAGATGAGCCGATCAATCGGGGACTTCTGAAGGTCGCCCGTCAAGCCGCCCGTGCGGCCCGTACCGCTGCCGCTCGTGCCGACCAACCCAGAAAGCAATGACGTTGCCGCGCCCGCAGGGTTCTTGACCAGCTCGGGGATGGCTGCGATGGCGCTGACGAGCGTTTTGAGCAGGCGCGTGCAGACGGTGTTCCCCTGGATGTTGTCAACCGAGAGATTGAGATTGGTGGCGCTCACGTCGAACTGGCCTGCGAGGTTCTTCTGGAGGCTCGCCCCGGTTATGCCTGCGCCGGCTACCTTCGCCTGGGCGGTCAGAGTCCCGCCAAGGATTCCTTTGCGCTCCGGCTGAAACGTATTCACCAGCGGCGCCAGCGGAATGGCTTGAGCGCTGAAAGACCCATCGTATTTCCAGCCGGGCACCCCCAGGTCAAAATCGAGCGTCGTGTTCACGGGCGCACTGTTGAGCACCAGCTTGAACGGGTTCAATGCCACGTGGCCGCCATCAATCGCCACGGTGGTCTGCCAATCGGTAATTTCTATTTCATGCAGGAACAAGCGGCGGATCGTGGCCGTGGCCGTGAAGTTGTGTAACGGCAGCTTGATCGGGGCTGGCTCCTGGTTCGCAACCGCCGGCGCGGTTGCGGGGGTGGACCCGGTCTGGGAAGACGTGGGCGCACTCCCTGTTGCGGCCGCCGATTTCCCGCCCGTGAACACGTCGTAATAACTGGTGATGTCCAACGAATCAGCGGCCAGCGTCAGGTTCCCCTGGATCGCGTGGGGCTGGGACATATCCACCTGGCCGCTCAACTGCACCTGGTTGGCCGCACGCGCCGTTGGAGTCAGGGTGATCTGAAACCGGCGCACGTCGAACACCTGCTTGCTCATCCCCAAGTCGAAGTCAACGGCCATGCCCAAGTTGCGCAACTCGTTCTTGCCGAAGCGCCCCGTCAAATCGGCCAGCGCCAGAGTGCCGGTGACGGCCTGCGCCTTTTGCTTTTGGGTGAGGTGGGCTATCAGATCGACCGTGCCAGAAGAGACGCTCATGTCCGGGCGTGCCATCATCTGGAGCAGAGGTGACAGCACCGCCTTGACCACAACCTGCATATCCGCCGCCTCGCTCGCCTTGTCATAAGTCCCGGAGCCCGAGGCCGACACCAGCGTCTGGTTCTGCCGCGCGACTTCCAATTTACAGTTCGTCAGATCGAACTGTTTCAAGTCTGTCGCCTTGCCGCTCGCCTGCATTATAACCGCCACGTCGGTGATGTGATTGCTGCCCGCGTTGACGGTGAGCTGGTCAATCCCGGTGTCAAAGTCAAAGGTCAGTTGCTTGCCGCCTTGCTGCGAGAGCAGGCGCGCTTTCACATTCACTAACCCGGCTGGCGCGACCTCGCCCAGGAACGGCTTCCAGTCGGCCAGGTTCAGGCTTGAGACAGCCAGGTTCAGCGTTGAGTCGCCCACGGCATTGCTGGCGCTGCCCCACCCGATCTGCATCGGGTTGGCCAGCTCAGCCTTCAGCAGCGCGGCGCCGTTTTGGGTGCCGGTCAATGTCAGCCCGCGCAGCAGAGCCGCGCTTTGTCCGCGGTCAACGGTGACGTTGTAGTCGGCGAGAAGGTCCAGTTGGGGCGTCGTCTGGTTCGCGCGCGTCAACTGAAACTTGCTCACCGCCCACTGGCCGCTGGCCGTGATCATCGCGCCGGCCTTAGCCAGCTCGACTTGGTTCGTCGAACTGATCGTCGTGCCGCCGAAATCCATGCCGCTCTTGGCGCCGGCCAGGTTCAAGAGCTGCTTGTCGATACCGGCGAGTTCGATGGTCAGGCGACCCTCAAGCTTCTCCGCGTTAAACGGCCCGCTCACGCGCAGTTCGCCCAAGCGCGCGTTGCCCTTCTTGAAGCGCAGCGCCACTCCCTTGATCTCCGTGGGCGTGACTTCCACGTCGAGTTCCGAGCCGAAAGCCGCCAGGTCCGCCAACGCGCCTTCGGCGCGGGTCACGTCAACGCGCGTGCCGCCTTTAATCAAACTGGGCTTCAAATCCCCCGCTAGGGCAAACGTGTAATTGCCGCCGAATCTGGCAGCCAGCACGCCGCTCGTGCTTTCCACGCGAATCTCGGCAGCTAGCCCCAACTTACCCGCTTGTCCGTTCTTCACGTCGTCCAGGGTCACGTTGATGTGCGAAAGCTCGGCGAGATCGCGCATGCCGCTCTTGTAGGTTTTCACCCGGCGGACCGTGGCATCCGTCAGCGCAAACTTCCTAAAATCAATCTGCGGCGGCTTGGCGACGGACGCTTTGGCCACGGGCTCAGGATTCTTCTCTCCCGGCTTCGCCTGCTGCGACTTCAGGATCGGGTCCAGATTGCTGCTCCCGTCCAGATTCTCCACAAGAACGATTGTCGGCGACGAAAGCGTGACCTCATCGACGTGGATGTTGCCGCGGATGATATCCATCAGGCTGTAGCGCAGGCGCAACTCGGCGGCAGTGACCAGCGGCTCCGCCTCCGTCGTTTGCACCTTCAGGCTCTTCAAGATGATCTGCGAGAACGGGCTGATCGACGCATCGCTCACGGTGATCTTCGCGTTGATGGCTTTGCTTACGCGCGGCAGAATCACGCCCTTCACAAAGGCCCCGCTCGTGGCCACGAAATACACGACCACAAGCAGCCCTATCAGAATTCCAAACCCCCAGGCAACCGCTCGGAGCAAGCCGCGCTGTTTATGGGGAGCCGGTGTAGGAACGGTTGTATCATTCATAAATGCACCTTCTGAAACAATTACGGTCAAACTGTTTTTATCGTGATTATATCACATCAGGTTGAAGGCTAGTCATTTAAAACTTGGGGTAGGAATTATGACAACAACCGCAATCAGGACCGCATCGCGACCTGCAAGGAACACGACAACTTCATCAGGGTCAAGGATGACCCGGCCCTCCCACCTGAATTGCAGAAGGTCATCAGCAAAGCGGGCCTGACCCCGGAATACCGCGACCTCTTAGCGAAATAGCGCTACTGTAAAACCGGGTAGATCACCCAGCCGTCGGCCTGCGCACGTGCGTCGTGATCGTGACCGAGGAACGAGGCGTTGGACTCCATGAAGAGCACCAGCCGCCGCAGTTCCTCGTCCGTCAGTTTCACCTCGTGATGACCCTTGGCCAACATCGCGTACAACGGCGATGCATAGGCGCCAAACTTGCCCGGCTCGGTATAGGGCGGCTGAAACTCGTCCCACTCGATGAACGCGCCGTAGTGATGCACATATTTGGCCAGGCTGCGGATCGAGGTATAGAAGAGATCCTTGTCGGCCATATAGTCGCCTTTGCGCAGGTCGGGAGCTTTGGCGTCCCGCTTTTCGCCATGGCAGCCGATACACTTGGCGTCCAGCACCGGCTGGACCAAGCGCGGGTAACTGAAGGGATTCGAGCCGGCCACCTCGGGCACGATCACGGAGGGCGCTCGCTTCATCGCCAGCGGCGCCGCAGAGGAGCGCTGTTGCACGACGCCCACGCGCTGCTCATGGCACCCGTTGCACATCAGGGTCTCGCCCGGTGCCGTGTAGGTCACGCTGCGCATGCCCTGAATAGCCAACCCTTTCTCATCGATCGCGTGGAACAGGATCGGCACGTTCACCGGAACTTCAAAGAACGCGCTGCCGTCCGCTTCGACCGGCACCGTGCCCAGGCATTGCCGCCCGCTCTTCTGATCGCCCAACCCCACGCGCGGCCGGTTCACGATCGGCGACACCTTGGGCAGCACCTGCCACACCCGCAACGCCGTGATCTTCGTGCCCGCCTGCATCGGATACCGGCTGTTGTACACGTTGACGACACCCACCCGCGCGGTCTTTGGCAACTGTTCCTGCGAAACTTTCTCCGGCTTAGCCCCATTTTCCAGCCGCGGCCTGCCGACCAGCGTCTGGTGCGGCAGCACCGGCGGTTTTGCGCGTGCCTGCAACGGCATCGGCGAGAGACACGAAATGTCGGGATGCGTGTACAGCACCTCCTTGTTGCCGAACGCGTCCACCAGCGTCAGCGAATAGTGCCGCACGCGCCAGTCGAAATAGCCGTACTGCGCGGTCGCCAGCGGATCATACACGCAGAGCGCATACTTCTCGCTGAGCGGCCAAGGCGTGGCGTATGCGCCGGCGGCCTTGTCGTACTTGAGCGGGCTCTCCGCCTCCGGGAGCACCTGGTCGGGCGTGAAGCGCTTGATTTGTGACATCGCGTTGTCATCGGGAACCGACGGATCGATCACGATCAGCGAGCCGCGCACTTCGGTGTGGTGCCCGGCCGCAACGGCCATGTATTTGCCGGAACCGGGAATCGCGCGTCCGTCGCTGATCATCATCGGCGCGGTACGCAGCGACAGGTGCGCGTTGCCGTTCACTTCGCGCGCGTCGCGTCCGTCGGGCGTGGTGGTCCACAGATGGTGCGCCTGACTGAATCCGCGGTCGACGTAGTCCCATCGCGCATAGAGCAGCATGCCGTTGTTGTCCACGCTCGGCTGCCACTCGTTGGTCTCGTGCGAACTCAGCCGCACGATATCCGTTCCGTCATCGAACATCGAATGCAGCGTGTAGCTCGGCGACGGCCGCGGGTGGCAGCGCCCGAAGCCGCGCCGGCGCTCGGAAATAAAGGCGATGCGCCCGTTCGGCAGCCAGCAGGGGTCAAGGTCGTTTTGAGGCCCGTCCGTAAGCTGCGCCAGCCCGCCGCCGTCCGCGTTACAGCGGAAAATGTGGAACACGCTCTGCTCGGTCCACTCGCGTCCACCCCAAGCGCCGTCCGTATAGGCGAACAAAATCTGCTTGCCGTCGTACGACACGTCCGGGCCGAGGTATCCTCCGTTGGCGAGTTTCTGCCCCTTGCGCAAGCCCGACTCGACCACCGCATTTTCCAGCAGGTTCCGCACCACCGGAGACGCGGAGAAAGGCTTGTCGAGCACATAGAGTCCGTTGCCCTGGGTTGTCCCTTTGACCGTCGCGTGGAAGCCAAAGAACTGGTCCACCATATGCGTGCCGAAGTTCAACTCTTCGGGCGGCAAGGCCTCACGCGTGATAAAGGCCAGCTTGTCGATCTTCTTCAGCAGCGGGTTTGCGAAACTGATCGTGCGGCGCACCGCGCAGAGCTTCACGTACAGGTCCGCGCGCGCCGCGCCGTCCTCAGCCGGCGTCTCGCGGACAGCCTTCTCCAACCCGTCGAGCTGCTTGCCCTCTTTCTTGAGGCCGACCGAGGGAGCGAGGTCGTTCCACAGCGCCCGCACGCGGCGCGCCACAATGTCGGCGGGATCGCGGTCGGACGTCAAAAGGGTGGCGCCGCCGTTATACGCCTGCTGGTCGCGCTCCTCGCGCGAGACGCACCCGCTCTGCACTTTGATGTCGAACAGCAGGCTCTTCCACATCCCCTCGTAGTCGCGCACCAGCGCGGCGTCGCACCGCCCTTCCAGCGCGGAGACCAGCGCGCGCGTCGCGGCGGGCAGCACTTGGGGCAGGTTCAGAAGCACACCGACCTCTTTGCTCGGAAGCCCGGCCAGCACCACAAACTGCGCCGAGGCGCTTGCCCCCTGCGGATGCGTGCCCGTCACGTCATCCATCACGCCGCGGGCCACCAGTTTTTTCGCGCCTTTCGGCACAGCGACGACAACCAGCGAGGTCGCATGCACGCCCACCCCTTTTTGAAAGGTCTGACCGCCGCTGCACAAGGGCGTGTCCAGAACGGACCGGTCTTTGCGGGTCTGCGTCTTCTGAAAAACGGCGCAGCGCCATTGGTCCCCCCCGAACGACCAAGCGAAAGACCAGGGAAGATCCGACACATACACCGTGCCGCCGTCGCCTTCGAAGCGGGCCTCTGCCCAATCCGCATAGTCGCAGGTCGACTCGTCGCCGCCCGTCCAAGTCACGAGCGAGACCTCATCGAGCCCCGCCACGTCCGCCGTGATCTCCGCGACTTTCGGTTCCTTGCCGACATAGACGCAGGCGCTCACATGCCGGACCGCGCCGGCGGGCGAGCGTTCCTCCAGCTCCTTTTGCGTCAGCGCCGCTTGTGCCACGACAGAAACGGCAACCGCTGCTACGCCTGCCCAACCGCATACCGCAGGAATCGCACGGAAAACATATCTCATAAAACGCCTCATTTTATTCAGAACTAAATCAGACTAGCATTCAAAGATATCATGCCTGTGTATGTCTCGCAAGGACACGCAGCGTTCAACCAGCAATTCTAAATTTGGCAAGGAAGCGCCTCACGGCGCCACTACGAACGCAAGAAAGCTTCGGGAAATCCGTTTGTAGTGTGCCCGTAAGGGCATTCTCTCATGGCGGCCTAAGCCAAATTTAGAATTGCTGGCGTTCAACAGGCTCTGTCGGTTACGCCCGCCACGGGCGCTTGCGGTCGATCGTCCCCGCCAGCACATCGTTCACGAAGTTGACGTTCTCGACGAGTTGGAAGTCGTAATTTCCGACGCAGATGAAGTCCGCCCCGCTTTTGAAGGCAAACGGGAAGGCTTCGTTCGGATGGATCGCACCGGCCGCAAGAATCTTGAAGGCGATCCAGGGCTGCTCCAGCTTCTCCATGTAGGCGATCACCTCGTCCGGGTTGGTGCAGAAGTTGTTGTCCCGCACGTTGAACCCTTCCGAGATGCGCGCGGACCAGTAGTTCGTCTGATGCAGCGTCTTCATCCAGAAATCGGGGATGATCCCGTGCTCCACGCAGCCTTTCACGGTCTCCAGCTTGTGCGCGCCGATCCCGGCGGGAACGCCCAGCTTACGCATCGCAGCCAGCGTTTCCTCGAACTTCTTGTACTCGCCGCTCTCGGCCCAACTGTCCGACACGCCTCCGTGGGTGTACACCGCCGAGGCGCCGTTCTCTACGGAAAACCGCGCGCCTTTGATCAGTCCATCCGGATGCCCGCAGTCGGAAATGAACTGGATCTTGCCGCCCTCTTTTTTCCAGTAGTCGGTGATCACCCGCATCAGGGACGGATTGGTCAAGATGGTGTTGATCCCGCACTGCTCGGCCATGTGGAAGGTGCGGAACACGCGCCAGTCGGAGTGGTACGCTTTGACCAGCTTGTCGGTGTAGAGCAAATCGCGCGCGTGCGCCCAGCCGCCGATCAGATTGCCGCCCAGCACCATCCGGCTGAGCTTCACGTTGCCGATCTTGCCATACTTATCCATCGGCTTCTTCAGGTCTTTGATGTCCGCGAACTCGAAGGCCTTCACCGTGGCGCTCGTGACCGCATCCGTTTTCGCCATCACGTTCTCGCGCTCCCAGACCGGGCCGTGCTTGCGGAAAAAGGCGTAGCCGAAAGCGCCGATCACCGGCAGCGAGCTGAGGCTCAGGAGCAGTTCGCGGCGTCCCGCAGACTTAACCCCCAGACCGCTTCCGCCGTCTGCGGCAGGATCGCGCCGCCGGATCAATCTGATCAGCCATCCTGAGAGATATTCGCCCAGGCTGTAAGACGGCAGACACAGGACCGCCAGCAGGGCGGCCGCCTCGACCGCGTTGCGGTCGATCCACAGATAGTGGCCCTCGGCCGACGCCGCGAGAAACGGCGGCTGCGCGACATAATAGAACGCCAGAATGAGGAAGCCGAAGAACGCCGCAGGACGCACCAGCACGCCGAAGAACAACCCCAGTCCGACGAGCGTGAGGCCCCACATGTTCAGCAGATCGCACATCCTCAGCAGCGAAGGCGTCTCGGCGATATGGTGAAACAGCGGTGCCCCTATCCAGTTGCTCATGCGCAAATAGCCCGCCGCCGACCATCCGCCCTGCTGGATGAGTTTCCAGAGTCCCTCGTACAGAAAATGCCAGCCGATCAGCATTCGCAGAACCGTCATCACCATCGTTTTCTTCATCTTTTCCCCCTTGTTCATTCTACAGCACAAATTGCGGGATCTTGAGGTTTTCGCCGTCCTTCATCGCGGACATATGGGCATAAATGCCCGAGACCGTGGTGTTGAGCGCCGTAGCCACATTCACACGCGGCTGGCGTCCGGCCAGGATCGCGCCGACGAAGTCGTCAGTCAGATACCCATGCGCCCCGCCGTGCCCGCCCGCCTGCATTCCCGGCGGCAACTGCCCTTTGTTCTGATCGATTTTGGAGACGTCCTCCTGGCCGTTGTAGCGGCCTTCGAACGCGCCCTTCTGGCCATAGATCCGGCCCTTCTCACCGCCCGAACCGGGCATATCCCAGCACACCGCCATCCGCGACATGCCGCCTTCACTGGTCCGGAAAAGCGCGATCTCGGACGCGAACGGATTCTTGTAGACGTTGGCCGTTGGCTGGAACACCTCGATCATACTTTTCATTCCCAGACAAGTCACCGACGTGAACGAGCCCAGTGTCACGCAGGTGTAATAGGCGTTGGAGTGAGTCGGGTAATATTGAGGCGGCAACCCCTTGCGCCAATCCTTGTACGAGGGCACCTCATGTCCCGGCCCGCAATAGTGATAGTATTCGCCTTCGCTGTAGATCAGTTTGCCGAAGCCGCCGGCCTTGTAAATCTGATGCATGGCATAGGCGTCCTCGTGAAACGCGGAGGTCTCGAACAGCGCGTATGTTTTGCCAGTCTGCTTCACCGTCGCGATCAGCTCATCCGCCAGACCCAACTGCTCCTCACCGAAAACGGCCGGCACGGCCGAGGCCATGTGCAGGCCGCGCTTCAGGCCCGCGATGCAGAGCCGCGCGTGGCTCGGCGCGTCCGTGGCGATGAAGACCGCTTCGATCTCCTTGTCCTTCTCGAACATCTCTTCGCAGGAGGCATACGTCTTTTCCGCTCCGGTCAGCTTCGCAAGTTCCGAGCAACGTTCGGGAAAAAGGTCGGTCGCCGCAACGACCTCCACGTTCGGATGGTTCTGAAATCCGAACGCCGCGCCGAACTGACAGACGCCGTAGCCGGCGATGCCGACTTTGACTTTGCGGTCGGAAACCGGCTTCCACGGCTGGTCGCTGAGCTTGCCCGCGTTTGTCTCGTCGAAACCCTGTATCTTCGGAGCGGCGTTCTGAGCCACTGCGCCCAAAGCTGCGACCCCCGCGCCGATCATCGCGCTCTTGAAAAACTCGCGCCGCGAAAACGAACGTGTCATGCAGTCTCCTTTACTGGTGCGTAAAGTCTTTTCATTGGTAAGGGAATGACGTTTGCAGTACCCATTGCCCACCCGACTGTTGTTACGTTACTATACTGCACAGAGAGACACAAGCCAACGGTTTCAAACGAGGTTGACCAGGCGTCCCGTTCGCGTGGGCGAGGTTGTTGCGGGAAACTCCGGACTGGATGCCTCCCCTGGCAAGAAACCCTGTCTTGCAAGCGTGATTGAACGTCGCGTCGACCGTTGCGGCTGGAGAGGCCTTGCGCTATACTGATCACGTCTCTTTGAAAGGCGGCGTGTCATAATTAAGGCGGACAAAAGAAAAACCGACCCGAAACGCTCGAAAAAGGTTTCCGGAAGAACCGTTAGCGAACCGGCTGCGGTCTATTGCGCGGAGCCGCTATCGTTCGAGTCGGTCTGGAGAATGGGCTCCAGCGCCTCCATCACCAACAGCCCGTCTTTCCAGCCCAAGACTCTCTGAGGCTAAGACCCGACGCTCAACCCTTTTAATTAAGAACCTCACATGCGCCTCATCCGCTTTCTCACCGACACCTCCGCCGCGCCTCTCACCGGCATCCTCCACGCCGACGGCAGCGCCGAGCCCCTCGACGGCGACCTCTTCGGCACATGGCAGCCTTCCGGCCGCCGCGCGCGCATCGCCAAGTTGCTCGCGCCGCTCCAGCCGCCGGTGATCCTCGCAATCGGCCTCAACTTCCGCGAACACGCGATCGAAACCAAGCAGCCCATTCCGGAGTTTCCGGTGCTGTTTATGAAAAGCCCGTGGGTCACGCAGAACCCCGGCGATCCGATCCTGATCCCCACGCACCTCGCCAGCACCAAAGTCGACTACGAGGCGGAGTTGGTGGTGATCCTCGGCAAGACGTGTAAGAACGCGACGCGCGATAACGCGCTGGACCACGTGCTCGGCTACACCTGCGGCAACGACGTCACCGCGCGCGACTGGCAGAAAAGTTTCGGCGGCAACCAGTGGTGCCGCGGCAAATCGTTCGACACCTTCGCGCCGCTCGGCCCCTGCATCGTCACCAGGGATGAGCTTCCCGACCCGCAGAACCTCTCGCTGCGTGCCGTCGTGAACGGCGAGCTGCGCCAGTGTTCCAGCACCTCGGATCACATCTTCAGCGTGATCGACCTGATCGTTTTTCTGAGCGGCAGCACAACGTTGCCCGCCGGGACAGCGATCTTCACGGGCACCCCTTCAGGCGCAGGCTTTGCCCGCACGCCGCCCGTCTATCTCGCACCCGGCGACGTCGTCACCATCGCCATCGACGGCATCGGCGAACTCACCAACCCTGTGGCATCCGAGCCATAAATATTTGCATATACCCTGCGTCCGAGGGCGTCAACGCGTCAGGCCGCTCGCGAATTCAAGCGCCAACAGCGCGTAAGACGTCGCCAGCGCGGGATCGTTCTCCCACCACCGGTTGTTCGCATTGACCCACGAGCCGTCAGGCTTCTGCAAGGCGATGATTTTTTTCACGACCTCCTCGCGCCACCGGATTTGCTCTGCCGAACCTTGTTTGGGCAGCGTGTCCAAACCCGCCGCGCTCAGTGCGCGCGCCATAATGTTGAAATAGAAATAGATGCCCTGCTGCCCTTGTCCAGGATTTTCATCCAATGTCCAGAAACGCGAACCGAAATCCACGGCCGAACGCACGCGCGGATCGCTCTTTTCCAAATGCGCATGAACCATGGCGAGCAGTCCCGCGTAGGTCATGCTGCCGTAAGCGCGCAACATCACGCGCCCGTCGCTGTTGGTCGTCGCGCCGCCCTTGGGATCTTCCGTGTTGTAAGCGAATCCGCCTGCGGTATCACCTTCCTTGTTCTGCATCTGCTCCACGTACTTGAGCGCCGCATCCCAGTTGATGTCAGCCTTCTTCTCGCTGGTCGGACGCAGATCTTCCGCACTCTGTGTGCGCCGCATCGCATCCATCGAGAAATGGGTGTTGTTGAGGTCGGAGTAGGCGCGCTGCGTATCCTTGTCATACCCGAAACCGCCGGCGTGCGAATCATCGCCGAGGTGCTGAGAGGCCGCGATATAGGACCGCGCCTTCAGGATCGCAGGAACAGCCGCCTGACTGCCGCTCGCCTGCAGCGCCATCAGGCTGATCGCCGTGTTGTAGTTGCCGAGCCCGCCGCCCTTGCGGTTCGGCACCGGAACATAAATCCCGCCGTCCGGCTGCTGCTTCGAGAGAAGAAACGCCACGGCCTTGTCCGACTCGGGCGCGTAGGCCTTCTCGCCCGCTGCCGCAACCGCCCACAGCGGCAGGGCCGTCAAGGCGGGCATGCCCTCGTCCGACCACGCGCCGCTCGGCTTCTGCTGGGTCTTCAGCCAGGCCAGCCCTTTGTTCAACGAGGCCTTCGCCTCTTGCGTCAAGGCCGGCGAAACGCCTTGCGCCTGCACACCCGCCACCAGGCAACCGATAGCCGCCGCAATCCCAATCACAACCTTTTTCATAAGATCCCCTTTGCTTTTTCGCAGACTGATTTTACTCATGATAAATGTTTAAACGCTGTCAGCCGACGTCAGGTTCAAAACAAAATCCGACTCAAGCGACAACGTCTCTGACGGGCCTCATAGCGGCTCGATCAGGCGTGCCGACAAACCGGACAACACCTCTTCCCCCAACACAAACAGCACGTCCAACCCGCGCACCATCGCGTACCGTTTCCCGGAGCCCGCATCTTTGCCGATCAGCAGCGTCTTGCGGACGGCATCTGCGGCATCCACGTCCACGCTCAACTCCAACCAGGGCACACGCAATCCATAGACAGCGAGTTCGTCGGGGGTCAACCCCAATTTCTCGACCCTGTCCGCTTTGAGCGACTCTAGGCGTGCGAGCAGGGCGCTCAAACGATCCTTCGCCACCTGCCCGGACACCCCCTCGCCCACGCGCCAGACGGCACCGTCTTTCTCGCGCTGCAAGATTTCCGCCGAACCTTCGCCCCGTCTGACCGTGATGCGCCGCACGCTTGAAGGTTTCAGCGCCAGCACCGTCTTGTCCCGCAAGCCCATCAGTCCGACCAGGCTGACCAGCGCGGGCGGCATATTGCTGCCCGCCACGCGGAACACGGTCGGCGCATTCGTGAACGTCACGCGGTAATAAGCGCTGTCCGCCCCATCCGGTTTGATCATGAACCGCCAAGACGCCTGATCCGAAAACAACTCCACATGGCTGACCGGCGCAGTTCGCTCAGCGCTCACACGGCGAGCCTCCCCCGCCGTATCATCCTCAATCGTTTCCGCATTCAACCTGAGCAGGCGCTCCACCGTTTCCCTCACCACCGGCTGGTCCGCGACATCCGAAACCGGCGCCTCCAGCCGCCACTGGGCATTGGTCTGCGACAACACAAACAGCAGGTCCCCGAAATACACCTGAAGACGACGCACGCTTCCCGGCATCTCGTAGAACAACCGGGTGTCCCGCAGGTCGGCCGGCAAAGGCTGGAACGCCGCCGTCACCGCATTCGAGACCGCGCCGATCGCCTCCCCTCCCTGCAAGAGGACATACGTCAAGCCGTCGGTGCCGTCCAACGGCCGTCCGAAAACGATCTTCACGGGCGGCGCCGCGCCTGCCTCCTGCAACTGGACCTGCAAGCCGGTCTCCGCCTCGAAACCGTACAGGCTCATCCGGGTTTTGATCGCCGACTCTGTTTCCGCGACATCCATCACATTCGATACGCTCGGCCACACGAACCTTTCGACACGCGCCGCGTATAACGCATTCAGCAGGCCTTCCACCTTGGCGTCCGAAGCGGGCGCAGGGGCTGGCTGCACCAAACGCCATGTTCCGGTCTCTTTCGAAAGCTTGATATAAGGGCGCCCGGGCACACGCAATTCGACCGTGCGCAACAGCGCCCGGTCCCCATGCGCCAATTTGCGGGACCGGATATCATCCGCCGTATGCGGCAGCACCGTGTACAAGTCCGCAGGCACGACCAGGATCTGCTCCATCTGGTTCATGTGTACATACACCTCGGTCCCCAACGGAGAGAACGCGCCGAAAAGAATTTCATCGTGCTGTTGCGGGCCGTTTAACACCACATGCGCGCGTGCCGGATAGAGGCCGAACTCCTTGAGGGAGAGTTCGCGGCGACGCAGCTCTTGAAGTCCGATGGAATCCGCCACACGCGCCGTCTCGAACGCGTCCAACAGAGACGTCACACTTCCTTGGTCCACCCGTGCAGGGAAAGGAGCAAACATATCCCAACGCCCGCTCTGCTTGCGCAACCCGATGCGCGTGTCGCCCCGCTCGATGATCAACGAATCGACCGCCTCAAGCGCACGCTCGAACAGCACCATCTTGGCCTTGCTCGGCGCGGGAAAGAAGCGCACGTGCCGTTGCGCGCCCCACAGCAGCAGACCGCACACCACGATGCCGCACAGCAGAAAAATGATGACCCGACGATTTCCCATAGGCTTTACTCACCGCCGCATTCGAAGCGACACCAGACTGAACAACAGGAACACGCATCCCGGCACAACCAAGGCTGACCAGACCATGAACACCAGCCACTGCTGCCGCGCGAACCCCGTCACCAACGTGGCGTCACCGCCCAGCGAGGGCGCGGTTCCCGTGTCAACCCCCGCCAACCACGAAACGGCGTTCATGAAGAAGTCCCGGTTGGCGTTCGCGCGCGTGGCCAGCGTGCCGTTCATCACGAAATCGGTCTCGCCGATCACACACACGCGCGTCGGTTTGAAAGCCACATCTTTCGCCATATTGCCGCCACGCTCGGAGACCGCCGCCACAACCACGGGCCCATGCAGTTCGCTCCCGGCATCGAAATGCCGAGGAAAAACATCCGGCTGTGACTCACCCCATCCCGCCGCGTCCGTCGATGCCAACAAGGTCACCTTCGGCCGGTCAGCGCCCACTGCCATCAGCGGATCAGTCACCGCCTCCAAACACGTCGCGTATCCGAAAACAACCGACGCGTTGTTCAGGTTTCGCGTAACGGCATGCTCCGCAAACGTCGAAATCACAACCTCTTGACCGGAGAGCGTTTTGGGGCTCACAGCAATGAACGGCGTCACCCGGATGCCCCATTTTTCAAGGACCTTCTCCACTCCGGCCGTCACGCGCGGAGCGACCAGGTACAGCAAGCGCCCGCCGTGCTGAAGAAACGCCTCAAGCAGATTCTGCTCCTCGGCCGCCAACGCATGACGCGGGCCCGCAATGACCAGCACATGGCAATCCGCCGGGATCTGGCCCAGTCCCGCCAGCGCCAACTCCCGCAGTTCGAACCCGTCACGTTTCAACTCGCGGGCGATATCGGAGAATCCCCGCAACTCGTCATAGTCGTCGAACCTCACCTCGCCGTGGCCCTGCAGCCAATAGATGACCGAACGCTCGTAGGGCAGCGTCAGACGCGAGATCGCCGCCGCACACACCGTTTCGCCACGGAACACGCCTAACCCGGAACTTTCACCACGCGACGCTTTTTCCTCTTGGGCGCGCAACGGCGACGTTTGGGTCAGCATCTCGTCCAGCGTTACGACGATTCGCCGCCGCTGCCGCTCGAACAGCAACGCGTTTTCCGGCACGCCCAGCGCAGCCAGTTGCCCTGCACGCGTCAGATCCCAGCGCGGGTCCACATATTCGATAACGAGTTCCGCGCCCGCCACACTGCTCGATGCCTGCCGGAGCCCTCGCAGCAGCCGTGACACCGGACGGAACATCAGGTGCCGCCGATCCATGAAGCAGGAGATCCGGATCGAGCCCTGCGTGTCGGCCAACACATCGCGCGTCCGCGCCGAGACCAGACGGACCTTGCCGACCGAAACCTCCCATGTGAAATTGAGACGGTAAGCGAGCGCAATGACTAGGAACGCGAGGATCGCACCCAGCCCAATGGCAAGGGCGGAGGACACCCGTAGCGCGCGACGCCCTGTCGCCCGAACCGTCTCAGCTTTGACTTGTGGTTTACTCACGTCATCAACCCCGAAGGCGCAGGCACGCCAGCAGTTTGGAACACCCGAACAGGAAGAACACGGTTGTCACGACATACACCGCGATGATTGCGGTCGAGAAAAGCCCTGTGGAAAAATCGTACACATGCACCAGCAAGGGCATCCACGCCGTTTCGGAGCGGACCGCGGGCATCCATGCGAGAATCGCGAAATACACCACCACGGGCACCCCTCCGCACAAGACCAGCGAACTCACGGCCGCCGCCGCCTGATTGCGGAAGAAGATGGAGACCATCGTCCCCGCCGCACACCAGGTCGAGGCCTGCAGGAAAAGAATGATGAACGTGGCTATGAACCCGGCCACGCGCGCCGTTCCCTGCACGGGGGCGGAGAGCGTCGGCAGAATCAGCATGGGTACTGCGAGTGAAATCAGCAACGTCACCCCCATCACGGTCATGGCCGACAAAAACTTGCCGATCACCAGATCGCGCTCGCGGACCGGTGAGGACATCAGCAGGTCGATCATGCCCGTCGAACGCTCCTCCGCAAACAACCGCATGGTAAGCACCGCGCTCAGGATCGGCAGCCACGGCGCAACCGAGAGTCCCCAGATGCTCTGAATCTGCAGCACGCTCCCCTCGTTGCGGCGCAAGGTCATGACGAACGTCCAGCCGAACGCCGCAAGAAAAGCGGTCACCGGGACCCCGCAGGAGAACGCGCCGCGAAAGGCTTGCACTTCGCGCAGCCAGGTCACCTGTATCGCCGTCATGGGTACGCCTCCTCGCCCGCTTCGGCCGTGATCAGCCGATCCAGCACCAGCGCCATGTCCGCCCGGCTGAAGTCGCTCGTCCGGTACATCCCCACCACCCGCCCCTTGCCCAACACTACGAACCGCGTACACCAGTCCAGCATCTCAGGGATCTCGTGCCCCGTGATGATGATCGCCGCACGCGACGAGGCCGTCGTCAAAACCGCGGCGGTTTTCTTGCGCTGCCGAACGTCGAGCCCCGCCAAGGGATCGTCCAAAAGCAAGAGCTTGGGATGTTGAACCAGCGCGTCGGCCAAACCCACACGCTTGCGGTAGCCGTGCGACAACAGGCGTATACGCGTTTTCGACACCTCGTCCAGACCGCACATTTCCAACGCCTCACCCACCCTTTTGCGAACGCGCAGGCTGCGCTCGCCTTTGAGTCGCACACGGTAAGTCAGATACGTCTCCACGGTCATATCGCTATAGAGCGGGCAATGCTCAGAGAGGTACCCGATGCTCCGGCGGTATTTGATCGGACGCAGCAACGGGTCGATGCTGTCCATCCGCACGCGGCCGGAATCCTGCATGAGCAGACACGAAAGCACACGCAACAGCGTGCTCTTGCCTGCACCGTTGGCTCCCGTCAACGCGACGATCTCGCCAGGCGCCACATCGAACGTAATGTCGTTGAGCACCCGGTGCCGCCCGTAAGAAAAAGTGATATGGTCAACTTCCAGCATAATGCAAAATCCGAATAACCGACCTCACGCCTGCGCCTTGCCAAACGGGGCCAGGACCGCGTCCACAAACCGTTTGCGCTCCGCCAGCAGCGCCGCGTCACGCGCTTCAATAATCAGCCGGAGGTATGGCTCGGTGTTGGATTTGCGGAGGTTCAGCCACCACGCGGCATACTCGATCCGCACCCCGTCGAAATCGTACCGGGCCTGCGGCGCACCGAACGCCTCCAGCGCCGCCAGCACGGCCGCGATCGCCCCGTCCTTGTCCGAAATCCTGAAATTCATTTCGCCCGAGTTGGCATAGGTGCGGATCGGCGCCACAAGTCCGCTGAACGTCGTCCCCTGCCGCTTGGCCTCGGCCAGCGCCGCCAGCACCAGCAGCGCCGCCAGTTCGCCGGAGTCGCAGCAGTGGAAATCGCGGAAATAGTAATGCCCGGCCAGTTCTCCCCCGCACACCGCGCCGGTTTCGCGCAGCGCCACCTTGGCAAACGCATGGCCGACCTTGCCCATCACCGTCTTCGCGCCATCCGCCTGCAAGGCCTCGATCACCCCGCGCGACGTGCGGATGTCATGGATCACCGTGGCGCCCGGCTCGCGCTTCAGGAACCCGTGTGCGATGACCGGAATCAGGGTGTCCGGTTGAATAAAGCCCCCCTTCTCGTCCACAAACATGACCCGGTCCGCATCGCCGTCAAAAATCACCCCCGCGTCCAAGCCCTGCGCGGTCACGACCTCCATCAGTTGCCGGCAATTCCCGATCTCCAGCGGATTCGGCGAATGGTGCGGGAACCTGCCGTCGGGCGTGTCATTGAGGTACGCCGGGCCTTCTCCCAGCACGTCGCGGATGACCAGCCCCGCCATGCCGTCCGAACAGTCCACCGCCAGCTTTAAGCCGGAGAGATCCGCGCGATAGGCACGCAGCCAGCGGACGAACGCATCGCGATAGGCGACGTCCCGACGCACTCCCCCCATCGCCGCAGCGACAGGCAGTTTTCCGGAAAGCACATGCGACTCCAGCTCTGACAAGCCTGTGTCATACCCCACCGGCACAGCCCCGGCACGGGAGACCTTCATGCCGTTATGGTCCGGCGGATTGTGCGATGCGGTGATCTGCACCGATGCGTCATACCCTTCCCGCGCCGTAAAAAAATAAACCATCGGCGTCGTCGCAAGCCCCATGTCATCCACCGCACAACCGGACTCCGTCAGGCCGCGGCAAAGCGCATCGCGTAGGACAACGGAAGAGAGGCGACAGTCACGGCCGACGAGCATGCGCCGCGCGCCGAGCACCACCGGCAACCAACGTCCGATCCGATACACCGTGTCGAGATCGAAGTCCGTACCGAACGCGCCGCGCATGTCATAGGCTTTAAAAAAGGACATCCCGCTGTCTCCTGACTACTGGATCACCACAAGCGAAATTCCCGTATGCGCGCCTTTGGGTTTCATCGCCTTCAGCCAAGCCGGCATCTCCGCCGTGGTCGCCGTGCCGCTTTCGTTCGTCGTGACACCGATCGTCTCCGGCGAGGCCGAGGCCAGCGTCTGCATCACCTCCTGCAGCCGGGCCGCGTTGCGCCGGTCCAAGTGGGTCGAAGTCGAGAACGCGCCCAAAATGCCGCCGACCAACAGGCAAATGATCGAAACCAGTGTCAGCGTCGAAACGGGCACCGACAGCTTGCCGGTCCGGTCCGTGTGGAACCCCTCTTCCATCTTTACGCGGTCCCGCATGGCCTCCAACCGCTCGCGTTCCAACAGGATCCGCTCGCGCTCCAGTTTGAGCTTTTCCTGCTCAATCTGCAGTTCGGTCCGCGACAGGGTTTCGTCTACTGTTTTGCTCTCTTCGTTTGCGCCGTTTGCATTCCCGTCCATAAAACCGTCCTTCAGCCATTCCGCCTCTTTTGAAAGTGGGTTCAGTATAGAGTAAATAACGCCTAGTCGAAACAGGAAAAAAGGAACTCGTCTGTTTCCTCATTCACACTCAGAACCCCAAACCGTTCCACTTTCCCCTTTTCCGGTCCCTGCAAATCCTCTAATCTATACGCCATGAGTTCAATTCCCCCCAAACACACGCCCGACACTTCACCCTACGAGAACACCGAGACCGGCGGCGGGCTCGTCGCCATGTATAACGCGGCCTCGCATGCCAACGCGGAATCCTTCCCGGTTCTTAAGGCGTTTCAGGATTACCTCGAAGCCGAACGCGCCCAAGCCCGCAAGCGCGTGATGCAGCTTTCGATCTTTTTCGCCGTGATCATGGGTGTGGTCGTGACCGGGTTCCTCTCCGCCGGCATCTTCATGCTGCGCAACATGACGGCCGTCCAGGACAAGCTGCTCGACGTGGCCCTCGCGCAGAAAGCGGCTCCCGCCCCCGCGCCCGCCCCCGCGCCTGCCGCTCCGACCGCGCCCGTGCTGGAAGAGTCGGTGAAGCAGATCTCGCGCGTCACCACCGATCTTCAGTCAAGCGTGGACAAGAAGTTGGACGGCGTGAACGAGATCGCCACGAAGGCCCATGAGAAGGTCGCCTCGCAAGCGGGAGAACTCGAAAAGATGCGCGCCGAACTCCGGCAGATGCAGGAGCAAAGCGCCAAATTGAACAGTGAACTCGTCTCCATCAAGGAAGAGAGCAAAAAGCCCGTCGCGGTGGCAGCCGCACCCGCTCCTAAACCTGAGCCTCCGGCAGCAACGCCTCCCGCGCCCGCCGCAACTGTTGCTCCAACCGCGCCCGCCGCAGTCCCCGCGCACACCCCGGCCCCTGAGCCCGCTGTGGTGTTCGCGAAGCCGGCCAACGACCCGCGCTTCCCGCCCGCCGTTAAGGATCCGCCGGTCACCCCCCCGGGCCTCGTGCCTCCGCCCGCGCCTCAAGGCATGATGGCCACGGCCATCCCTCTCAAAACGAAAAACGTCGGCACGATTCCCTGGCGCGTGCTGATCCCGGAATGATGCCGCATGGCCTCGCTCGTCCTTTTTGTGTGTACCGGCAATACCTGCCGCAGCCCCATGGCCGAAACGCTGCTCAGGCTCGCGCTGCCCAGAACATCGCCGTGGCGGGTAGCCTCGGCCGGACTCGCCGCCTGCGCGGGCTGCCACGCGTCGGACGCCGCAGTCGCCGCCATTGACGAGATCGGCGGCGATCTGCGCCGGCACCGCAGCCAGCCGGTCACCCCCGACCTCGTGCAGGAGGCCGCCGCGATCGTCGCCATGACCGGCGCTCACAAACAGCAGCTCGTCGCCCGTTTCCCCGCCGCACGCGACAAGCTCTTTCTGCTGCGGTCGTTCGACCCCGCCGCCCCATCCGAGAGCAACGTCGCCGACCCTTTCTGCGGCAGCATCGACGAATACCGCGACTGCCGCGACCTCATCCGCAAGGCCATTCCCGGCCTTGTCAATTTTCTGGTGCAGACCGCGCCGCCGGTCTGCTGACGTAAGCGAAAAGGATCTCCCATGGTCATCGACACCCTTGCAAACAGCACCCGCTACGAGAGCCTGCACCCCCGCTTCAAGGCCGCCTTCGAATTCCTGAAAAGCCCCGGCATCGAAGCCACCCCCGTCGGACGTTTCGAAGTGGACGGCACCCGGCTCTTTGCCTTGACCCAAGAGTACGCGACCCAGCCGCTCGGGGAGGGCAAATTGGAAGCGCACAGAAAATATATCGACATCCAGTTCATCGTCAGCGGCGAAGAACTCATCGGGTACGCCCCGCTCACGACGCAGACTGCCGCTCAGCCCTTCGACGCCGAGAAAGACATCGGCTTCTTTGAGGGCGAGGCGTGTTTCACCCTGCTCGGCAAAGGCATGTTCGCGATTTACTTTCCTCAGGACGCCCACCTTCCCGGACGCTATTCCGGGCAGCCGGCGCAGGTGAAAAAAATAGTTCTGAAAATAGCGGTTTAGCCGTAGACACCCGTGTCAAAGTTTGGCATTCTAATAGTCCCTAATAGCAACACTTGTTGGTGTAGCGCGATTCGTTTTGGGGGAATAATAGACAGAATACGAAAGGCTAATAGCAATGTCGGTTAAAACAATGCTCTTTGTGGATGGCAGCTGGCTTTATCATAGTCGGCAGGCCCTCTTCGAATCACTGGGCGAGGAAAGCGGCTTCGAGATTGATTACAAGCGCATCCCGGATATCATCGCCCACCAGGTTGCCGATATCCTCGACTCCGAAGTCGATGTGGTCCGGACCAACTATTTCGGCACAATCCCCGTGAACAAACAGGGCTACAACCCTGCCAAGCAAAAAGCGTTTTACGAGTTTCTGGCGCTCCAGTGCGCGTACGACACCGAGATCCTCGAAATCGATTTCCGCCGCGAGCCGCACGCGCGCCCCGATGACAAGTGGGTCAACGTGGCGCTCGCCTCGTCCATGCTCTACTATGCTGCCGTCCCCGGCGCGTACGACGTGGCAACCATTGTCGGCGGCGATGCGGACTACATTCCGCTGCTCAAGCGTGTCCGCTCCATGGGCAAGCGCGTGCAGATCGTGGGCATGAACAACCTCGACGGCAAGTTCCTCACCAGCGCCATGCTGTTGACGACGTCCGGTATCCAAGACATGCCGCCGATCTTCCTCGACGAGCACGCCCAAGAAATCCGCCTCGTGCGTGAAGAGCAGCGGCGCCTCTGCAAGAACTGCGGTCACGAGGAGAGCACCACCTGGGCCGGCCCCGACTTTTTCTGCTCCAACTGCCGCAACGAACACCGCAAGCAGATGCGCGTGTGCGACACCTGCGGCCGCGAGGAGGAGACCACGTGGGACAAGCCCTTCTTCTACTGTTCAAACTGCCGCAACAAGCATCGCGAAGGCGAGAACGCGTAACGGCCGGTTTGACTTCATCGTCGGTGAGAATGGCGGACCCGTGTGTCCGCCATTTCCATTTCGCATAACAACCCCATAGCCGAACCCTCAACCATGACCTACCCCGTCACCTTCCTGCCCGCCGCAAAGACAGTCCAAGTCGAGCTGAACACGAGCCTCCTGCAGGCCGCTGCGCAGGCCGGGCTCCTCGTTGATTCGCCGTGCGGCGGCGGCGGCACCTGCGCCAAGTGCCGCGTGCGCATCCATTCCGGGCAGGCTGCCACCGGCGGCTCTTCACACCGCCTGACCGCGGATGAACTCTCCCGCGGCTGGCGCCTCGCCTGCGGAACCAGTGTCACGGGACCGCTCGAGGTCGAAATCCCCGCCGCCTCACACGTGACCCGGCTCGACACCATCCTTGTGGACGGCGACCCGATCTCCATCCGTCGCGACGCGCACACCGTCGGCCACCTCGGGGTGGCGTTCGACCTCGGAACCACCTCCGTCGCAGGTACGCTCTACGACCTCCACTCCGGCCTCGAGCGGGCCACGCACGCGGTCATGAACCGTCAAATCGCGCTGGGCGACGATGTGATCAGCCGAATTTCGCACGTGCGGCAGAACCCGGCCAACCTCAAGGTGCTCCAGACCCGCGCCATCGAGACCCTCAACGACATTCTGCGCACCCTCTGCGACGAGTGCGGCGAAGCCCCGAACGCGATCCACAAACTCACCGTGGCAGGCAACACCACCATGCAGCAACTGCTGCTGGGCTTCGACCCTTCACCTCTCGGCGAAAGTCCCTTTAAGCCGGCCTTCACGAACGCGCAAACGCTCGCGGCCAAGCACCTCGGACTCCTGACCAACCCGGAAGCCACGCTCACCGTCTTCCCTCAGATCGGCGGCTTCGTCGGCGGCGACACGGTCGCCGGGCTGCTGGCCTCGCACTTCGACACGCTCAAGGTGCCGACGCTGCTGGTCGACATCGGCACCAACGGCGAAATCGCCCTGCTTAATGACGGCGCGATCCTCGCCGCCTCCACCGCCGCAGGCCCCGCCTTTGAAGGCGCGCGCATCACCCAAGGCATGCGCGCCACAAGCGGCGCGATCGACCATGTGTGGCTGCAGAACGGCGACGTTCACTGCCACGTGATCGGCGATACCGCCGCGCGCGGACTCTGCGGTTCTGCGCTTGTGGACGCGGTCGCGGAACTGCTGAACCTCGGGTTGATCGACCTGACCGGCTCGCTCGCCCTGCCGGAGGTTCGTCCGTCCGCCCTGTCGGACGCCATCGCGAAACGGGTGATCTCCACCGAGGCCGGCAACGCTTTTGCTCTGGCTTGCGATGCCTCTGGCACGCCGCTCGTCGTACTCACGCAGCGGGACATCCGCGAACTCCAGCTTGCCTCCGGCGCGATCCGGGCCGGGATCGAAGCCCTGCTGCACAAAGCCCGCATCACCGTACGCGAACTCGATTCCATCTTGCTTGCGGGCGCCTTCGGCAACTACATCCGCCGCGAAAACGCCTTGCGCATCGGCCTGCTGCCGCCGCTCCACTACCTCTCGATCCGCTTCATCGGCAACGCCTCGCTCACCGGCGCCAAGCGTGCCCTGTTGGCCCAAAGCGAGTTCGTCCGGGCCCAGGCGCTTCAAGCCCGCACGACCCATGTGGAGCTGGCCTCGGAGCCGGGGTTCACCGACCTCTTCATGGAGCACATGTTTTTTCCGGAACGCTAGTGTAGTGTCTCTCAAATAACCGGAACTATTATGGCCGCAAAGAACGCAGAGAACACAAAGAAAATGTGATAACAGGACTGCTCTTGATTCCTATCCTCTCTGCGTTCCTTGCGTTCTTTGCGGCCAATCAATCTGC
>JANYBJ010000022.1 GCA_025360845.1 bacterium | reverse complement strand
ATAGACGGTCAACTTCTCATGGTCAAACAGCCGCATTCATGATGACAGCGTAATAGAACGTGCGCGCCTAAATCAAGATTATGATTACGAGCAAGATTACGATTACGATGCGCCGACCTCAACAGAACTGCCATGCGCCCCTTTACCGACACGCGAGGATGCGCCTCTTGATTTCGCCGCGAGGACGTGCTATAAGATTACGTTGCTGTCAAACAGCAGCCCGGAAGGGAGCGAATTATGCCGGAGCTCTGCCGTTTTCTCGGCATCGTGATCTACATGCTCTACGATGACCACTGCCCGCCGCATTTTCATGCGGAGTACGGGGAGTACAAAGTCACGGTTGCTATTGAGACGGGCATTGTCGAAGGGCGCTTCCCGCGACGGGCGCTGGCCGCGTTGCTGGACTGGTACACGGAACACAGGCCGGAACTTCTCGAGGATTGGACGTTGGCGTCCGCTCACAAGCCGCTGAAAAAGATCGCGCCTTTGGAGTAGCTTATGATCGAAGTGAAATATGCCAGGTATGCGGGCGGCTATCGGCTGGAAATCGCCTTTAACACGGGCGAAACCGGTGTCGTTGATTTAGGTGATTCCCTCTGGGGACCGGTTTTCGAGCCCCTGCGAAACCCCGATAGCTTTGCGCGCTTCTCGTTGTCCTCCGCTCTGCACACGGTGGTTTGGGAGAATGAGGCGGATTTCGCGCCCGAATATCTTCGTGACCGTATGGTGGAGCAGGTTGCGGTGAACGGCTGCCCGGGGCGCTGTTGAAAGGAGGGGGCGAATGAGGCACAGGTTCTATTCACTTCATGTGCCACTGTTACACATGGTCACGCCCGCTGAAAAGCCAGCGACATCTTTTCCTGTTCCGCTTTCGACAGTTTCTGGCGGGTTGCCACATGCCGCCATTGCCTCACCGCGTGGCGAACGGCCCCCATCATTTCTTTCGCACGAAACACATCCAGATGGAATGACGCCGCCATCTCCAGCGCCAAGTCCAGATCAAGCCGGTTGTCGTTTTCGGTAATGTTGAGCGTCAGTCCATACCCTTGCGGGTTCGGGTTCATGTCATACGCGGGAGAGAGCGTCCATCCGTCCTTGACCGCAAGCATGAACCCGTGATTCCGCAAATGGTCATCGGTGTTGCTCACACAGATGTTGAAAACAATCCGCCGCCAGAGTTCGGCCAGGTCGGCTTCAGGCGCCGATCCGTGCCGCATGATAAACTCGGCCATCTCCAAATAACTGACCCCCGCGGCCGCGTTCGCCCCGTCCGCATAGCCCAGCAACGTCATGGCGGAGGCGAAGTGAAGCCGCTGTCCAGACGGCGTACGATCGAAACGGCGCGACAGGAACGTGTGGTATCGACTCGTGAACGTACGTGCGGCAGCCTCCGGAACCTGGAGGCCCGCCTTCCGTGCAAGTTCATGGAGAACGCTCTCCCATGCCCCGGTGTCCGCCTGATCGGAACGGCTCGGAAACTTCGCGATCCAGAGGCCTCCCCGGTCATCAACGACCCCGGCCTTGGGACGGGCACCGCCCAGCGATGAACCCGGCGCAAGGAGCTGATTCAGCCACTTCAGGGTCTCCTCGTTGTCCTGCAAATCGCTTTCCTCAAACCGGAGGCTGGCATACTCCAAATCCCGGAGCGACGTCCACGGGGGCGTAGCCAACCGTTCGTCGCTGTTCAGGTAGCAGTCATGAGCGCCTTCTTGGAACCGTATCGCGCCCATGCGCTGGCCGTCATAGACGCCCAGCAAATAATCGAGTTCCGACAACCGTTCTTCGGCACGCTTGTCGCGCCGGGCATAGCAGGCCTCCCTGCGGCGCATCAGCAGGCGCCCCCACCGGTCCGGCGAGGAGTCGAGGAAAATGCCGAAGTTCTGCTTGGCGTCCCGGAGATACTGTTTCCCCTCGAACAACTGGAGTTCCGGATCGAGCTGTTGCGCCAGTCCTCCCGACAGCCAGCCGCCTTCGTACTCGAACGAGAAGACTTCCTTGCCGCGAACCCTGTCCATGGAAAGATGCCCCATGAGACGGGAACCGTTCATTCCGGCCCAGTCGGCATAGACGCGGAACTGTCGCGGAACGCCGCTCACGGCGCCACCGCCTTTTGCGCTTTCGCCGCGCGTTTCCGCACGACCAGCTTGGCGTCCTGCAGTTTCCGTCCGAGCACATCGTCTTGGGCAACGGACAGCAGGTCCTGCTCAAGCCCCAGCGCAAACAGAACGAGAAAATACGCGCCGAGGGCCACGCTGGGGTTCCCTTTCTCGATCTGCCAGAGAGTCGAACGGCTGATTCCCGCCCGCTCCGCCACCACGGCGGCGCTCAATTTACGGCGCAGCCGCGCGAGCTTGATCTGCTCCCCGAAGAGGGGCAAGACCTTACGCGAGGAAATCGGCAAGCTAAGCGTTCTTTTCATAATGTCGTTAATATTAGACACAATTGGCTATCATGTCAAATATAAGCGCCCTGTTTAAGCGCCCTGTTCTGTTGCTCATACGCTGTATAGAGACAAGCTTTCTATATTTCAGGCGGCGGAGTTATTGGATTCATTTCTCACGCAGCCAAACCCGCCAGTCAAGGTCTCAGCTTATTTAGTTTGGGGTGAATCTTGGCCTTTTCTCGGCTCTTCGCGATTCACCCCGAAGCGGGACGCGTCAATCTCGGGCAGACACTCCGCGTGCTTCTTCAGTTGCAACGTGAACCCTGCCCCACGGATGCGTTCGAACAGATCGCGCCCGT
>JANYBJ010000016.1 GCA_025360845.1 bacterium | reverse complement strand
ACGACAACAAATGGAAAGTCTGCCTAGGGTACGAATGGGTGCCGTAAGCCCCAACGCCATGAAAAACAAGATTCTCCTCTTTGCCGTTTTCGTTGCCACCATGCTTCGCGTTTCGCAGTGTAGCGGGCAAAGCAACGTCGTCTACTATGGCGCAAACACGAACGCGATTGGAGTCTCTTTTGCCGACACGAATCTCACTTTGTCGGCACAAACTTCCGTCGTGGCGGATTTGCAACTGTGCTTACAAAATTGGGGCAGGGAGTCGTACTTAAGTCTCGGTGCCGATGAAACGGGGGTTGTTGGCTACCTTGAGCGGTCATCGGTCTGCCCGCACTATCCAGAGCATATTGAGTTCCCCAAAAATGTCGTGTCAAACGGTACAAGTGGACTGGCACTGCAAATCCCAAAGTCTTTGAGCGACGCCTACACCAACGCTTTCGCGTTTGCCGCCGCAAACTCTAATGTCGTTGCCGCTGCTTACGAATTCGTTCAGTTCGTATCATCCACAAACTTCTACAGCGTCACCTCCAACCAGATATCGAATTATGTTCTTTATAGTCATGCAACGCCCGAATCGTATCAAGTGTCATTTCCCGACATTACAAACTCATTGAGAAAGCAAACGTTTTATTTGCCCAGTGTACTCGGATTTTATTATAGCTCAAAAGGCCCCGCTGCAACAAACTTGTGGGTTGGCATCCCTTCTTGTTCGCATCTAGGCTACATAGATTCTTTGGGATGGGACTTCTTTCCCGCCATCTGGCATGACGGGAAATGGAAGTTTTGTGTTTGGAACTAGGAACCGTGCGTTTCTTTGCCATATTGCCGACTCGCGTATAACAAAAAGGCCCCGCCGCATGGGCAGGGCCATTGTCAGAATCCTCTCCGAGTGTGCATCAGAAGCCCATCACGGGCTTGACGCTCTCTTTGCGGATTTCCCGCTCGTCGGTCCAGACTAGTTCGCCTGAACGCAGGTCCTTGAGGATCATCGAGAACTTGTAGTACTGGTCGACCGTGCGGCCGACCTGGTTCTTGATCTCGGTCAGCGAGCCCGTCAGGTACATCTGCGCCGCGCTCTGCTGGCCCGGCTTGATCGCCTTTTTCTGATCCGTCAGCCCGAGCTGCGCCTGCGAGTCCATGAATTCGATGTCCGTCCCCGACGTGGACTTGTCGACGAACCGGAACATGCCCGAACGCAGCAACTGGCTGCGCAGCGAGTCGGTGATGCTCACCATATCGACGTGCTGCGTCGTGCGGTTCTTGAGCGGCTCGATGTCCAGCACCGGACGGGCGCCGCCGGTCGCCTCCTTCACGCCGGGCGCGCTGAGCAGCGACTCCGCCATCTTCTCCACCGTGCGCCGCACGTCCTGCGGTTCGATCTTGGAGGTGATCGGCGCGCGGTCCAGCGCCACTTCCCGCACGGCTGGCGTCGTTGCGCAACCGGAGATCATCATCGCCGCGGCAGCCACGCCCATCATCGCAAACAGACTCTGTTTCATTGCTCTTCCTCTCTTTCGCTTATTGTGTTAATACCCGGCGACGGCCGCGTCACGCACACGCAGCTTCGACGACACCGCCGCCGCCGAATTCGCCACACCCGTCACCGTGACGGCATCGCGCCCTTCAAGAATCAGGTCACGATAAGTCTTGGAATCGGGGTCCAGTTCCATCCCGTTGGCGTCGAACCAGGCGATCCGGTATTGGACGCGCAACTGCTTGTGCTTGGTGGAAGCCAGCGTAACATGGACACGCTTGAGGCCGTTGATCTCATCGTAGTTCACGCGCAACACCTGAACCTGATCCCGCAGGCGCGTGCTGTCCTCCAGCACCAGCGTGCTTCCCGTCGCATGGTCCGTGGTCACCACAGTTCCGGCGGTCTCCATACAACCGACCAGGGTTGAGAGCCCCGCAGTCAACGCAACCGCAGCCAGCAGCCCTTTTACCTTATTCATTGTTTGTATCCTTTCTTTTCGCCAACCAACTGGAGAGGCGCCCCGCCGACGGGAACACCCCAATTCGCACCTTTCGCATGGGTGACAGAAAGCCCCCTCTCGCCGGGCAAACGGACGGCGGGCGGCGCCTTCTGCAAAGAGGGCTGGGCCGCCGACTGGGCGACCGCTGTTTCCGTCGCCGCAGCCGGCACGACGGTCACCGGCAAGGCGGCCGGAGCGGGCGCCGTCATCGGTATGATGATCGGCTGCTCCACGGGGACCGCGGGCACCGGGACAACGGCCTGCGGAACGGCGACGGGTGCTGGGACTGCGGGGGTCTCAGGAGCCGGCGCAGGCTCAACCCGAGCCGCCGGTGTGACGCCGCCGATGAGCCGCGGGCCGCCCGGCACCGTCATGGCCGGTGCGCCGGCCAACATGCTGCCACACACCTGAAAGGTGGTCGGGCCGCCCTTGCCGTTCAGCGACGCCGTCGCAACGCGGGCGTTGCCTCCGATGTCCGCCACCCAGATGATCCGTGTCTCGCCTTCGGCCACCTTGACCGGGAACCGAGTGACGTAGCCGGTCACCGGATTGCGCAGTTCGAACAGGTGCTCTCCGGGCGCAACCCCGCTCCGGAACAGATGCGTCACCATCGGCAAGGTGTACCAAGCGCGAGTGTCGGCTCGCGTTAAGAGGGTTTTGCCCACGTTCACCAGAAGAACCGCCACTTTGGCATAATCATTGCCCGAAGCATTGACCGCAGCTTGCGCGGCGAGCTGTGTCGCCACCCGCGTCACGTTGCGGACGACGATGCCGGGAATCTTCTCTTTCAGGTCCCGGTACGCGAGCGACTGGACCGAAAGCGCCATCGCGCTCAACCCGCAGGAGGCGTCTTTCTCGCGCACCTCCAAGGCCATCGGCTGATAGGCCGGGTCCTGATACATCGGGAAATCCACCGAGGTCAGCGTATTGATGCCGGGTATCGGCAGCGGGATCTTCACCGACTGCCGCTGCGAGACAAAGGACTCCTCGACGATCAGGAGCACTTCGGTCCTGCTGCGCACCAGCGTCTTCGGGTCGATGCCCGCCTGCGCCACAAGCCCCTTATACATCTCCTGATCCTGCGTGCGGATCAGGCGCAGAAAATCTTTCTGCACATACGGGTTGCCGGGCACCAGTTCCCACGCTTTGCGGTACGAGAGCGACGCGTTGCTGAGGTCGTTCTGCTGCTCGAACAGCACGCCGCACAGGTACCACGCCAAGCCGTTCTCAAATGAGCTGCGCGTCATCTCGATGACCGGCGCCATGCTCTGCATCTGGGCGTCCACCTTGCCGAGAGCCGCCTGATTCTTGGCGTCGGAAGCGCGGGCCTGCGCGTCCTTCACCTCCTTGCCATACTTCTCCGCAATCGCGTCCTGGGCAAAAACCGCACGCCGCGCCTCCACCCCCGCCGCCTCAAGGTTCCCCAGGAACAGATCGTTGAGCATCTGGTAGTGCAGCGATTGGATAAACTCGTACGGCGGAACGTCGTAGGCCCGCGTCCGGTCGTCGGTGATCGTGCCCGCCATCACATTGGCACCCACGCTCCCCATCTTGAGCACCGGGCCATTCTCCGACTTGTCGATGATCTGATCGATCACCGCGCCGAAGTTCGTCGAACTGCCCAAGAAATCGCCGGACAACATGCGGACGCGCCCGGTCTCCAAATAACCGAGATTTTTACTGTAGAAGCTGTGCTTGAGCTTCTCGGACCACGCCAGGGCGTTCGGGTCATCACCCGCACGCAGGCTGCTCAACGCCTGATCGGTGCTGACGTTGGTCGATACACAGCCACTGTTGAACAGGCAAAACATGCCCACAAGCGCTATAAACCGACAAAGCCAGCACCCCTTATCTGCCAAACGGATTACATTACGGCGAGAACCGAATACATACCGAGAGAAAGACACCTTGAAGAAGTGGTTGAGGCGGCGAACCTCGCCACCGTGAACTGAATTAGATCCGAGTCTCAAGCACTTCTTCATAGAGACCAATCCAAGCATTCCCCCAATAGCGTCCATAACGTCAACTTTCGGCGTTCGATGTTCGTCGTTGCGCGTTCGAGTTACTCTCCGTTTTTTCGCGGCTAGGTCGTGCGGGCTGGCTTAATCGTAGTTCTTTCAGATCTGAATCTCTTACAAGGGGCTAGCCACCGGTTTCTTCACGACACAATCCTCAACAACTTCAGGACTTGTGGCTGTCCCTTGACAATGATCGGCCTCTACACTCGTAACTTTAAGCGTGCCTATCTTCTTTCCTTTAACCGTGATCCACTTTTTCGTCACCTTGTGCTGTATTTTCTTCGGTTGCGAGAAAACCTCAAGTTCATCGCCAACTTGACACCACGAACCGCCTCGACAAACAGTAACTACTCCATCCGTAACGTCCATCACAACGGCTGGATACAGCACATCATTACACTCAGTGATAACCATCTGCGCGACATCGGTGCCAAGTTTGTCGAGCAAGGTGTCCGAGCGCTTCCGTTCAACCAATGCCGCTTGCTCACTCGTAACGGGAAGAGGGCCATGAGTAGCGCTAAAATCGTGCGAGGACGTGGCGATGGCTTCTGAAGTCGTTAAGTCATTTATTGTCAATGTAACAGACAACGACATGGATCGTTTAAACGCTGACAGCCCGCCGTGCTGCGTCACCCCTGCAACGTCATTAAAGCCGCTCACAACGACCCAAACCCCGTACTTGGCAGCCTTTGCCTTGCCAATCTCACCAGCAGCAGCGGGGTCAACAAGCCCACCGGCATTACGCTCGTCATTCTCTATCACTGCCTGATCAGCACGACCACCCACAATCACAAACGGGCTTTCCTTGATGGCTACAGACGTTATCTTAGGCGTCAACGCATCGACGATTTTGTTGACGCTACCCAGTGTTTGGTCGTTTGCTGCGCTATCCAGCAACGCCTTTGTTGCCTCAACACGTGAAAGACGGATGGTCGTTGGGCCATCAGCTTCCTGTGCATTCGACAACGTAACCGACCCCACCATAAAACCCACGATGACAGCCAACTTCATAATCTTCATAACTCACCTCTTTTCATGCTACACGTTTAGTAGAGTGACTTCATTTGTATCTGGGGCAATTCTTTCGCATCGATTTTGAACCCGCTTTGACGAAGTTTCTGGGCTTCTCCCTGCAAAACTTCGACCATCGCCTGATTCACCTCACGCTCTTTAGTCATGCGTTGCATGAATTCAATGCTACTCTGGAGTCTCTTCATTTCGCCCTCTGTCATGCGCATTGGGACGGCCACAATCATGCCGTCATTCGGCTTAATCGTCATCGCGACATCATCATACCCTTGACGAGAAATACGGATCTTATGCATTCCCGGTGACATTGGAAGCGTACATGGGGTCGAGCCGACGGCCAGTCCATCCACCTCGACATTCGCCATGATCTGTGCCGGAACCATCTCATTGAGCATTTGTTTCTCGCCGGTATATCTAGGCAAATAAAGTGGAGTATTGTCCATATTGTACGCATGAACAACAAACTGAACAGGTATTCCACTGCTAGCCTTTGAGGCTTCGCGCCACTTTTTGTCGTTATTCAACATGTCAACTTTCAACTTTTCAACTAACTCTTCATCTAAGCCATCGGCAAAATCACCTAGCTCGGTTTGAAGCCCAGCCGTCTGCCGAACGGATTTTGAAGCCTTGAGTGTGTTTCCTCCAATCGAAACACCGGAATAGGCATCCAGAAGTTTATATGTAGCGCTTAAGAGGTATGTTTCCGTAACCACAGGCGTATCAACATCTCTTGCCTTGTAAGTTTTTCTCGATTTACTGAACTTATCCAGCGTGAGCACCATCAGATAATCAGTGTCCATGTTCTGCGCAAGGCGCACAATAGAGGTATTAGCATGAAGCTTCTGATCCATAGTCGCACCTTTGCCATCCGCAGTAGGCTTGCCCGTTGTTCCGCGCCGGGCAGCCGCGATCTCCTGGACAACCTCCTCTTTTGCGACCTGCTCAACACCGTCCGCCATCGGAAGGGCTTCGGCTAGAGCATCCATTGCGGAAACGAACTCTCTGTGATCAACAATTTCAAATTGACTTCCCGAGACCTGCGCGACAAGTTGATCCTGCATGCGCACAAGACCAGCTTCGAACTCTTTTCCGGCATTGTTACGGATAAAAATCGCAACTTTTCTGGGCAACCGCTTTGTCGAACCCGCCTGCACCTTGACGGAAGTTTTCGACGTCATCAGCACGGTAACTTCCGAGCCATCGTCAAGAACGGCCTTTTTTTCGACAGTGTTCTCGACGTCAATAGGCGCAACAACCTGCGCGTAAATCGGCAATGCCAAATCCGCCACAACCGTAAGAGCCACAATCAGACCATACTTCTTCATATGTCACCTTTCTTTTGGTCACGATGATCGATCACGCACAACTAACAACATCCAGTTAGAAATAGCAGTTGATGATCGGCAGGAACGGCACATCGTTGTCCTGGATCACGTTGACCAAGCCGATCTGGATGCCCATCATGGTGCGCGTGGTGTTGATCACGCCGATCTGGAGCCCCTCGATGTGCTCGGCGCCGTTGAAGAACCCGATCTGCAAGGCGTTCGCCTTCGCGGCGTAGTTGACCACGCCGATCTGCAGGCCCCGGTAGTCGCCTTTGACGAAGTCGACCGTTGCGATCTGAAGGCCCAGGCCGTCCCCATCGACAACGTTCGCCAGCAGGGCGAGCTGGATGCCGTTCGCATGGCCCGTGGCACGACCGACCGTGCTGATGTCCAAACCGTCGAAGTCATGGCACTCGCCGTAAACCGCGTTGATCCGCAGACCGCCCACGTTGAAATCACGGAACGGCACCTGCAGCGGCGTCACGAAACTCAGCATAAACGGCGTATACGCCCGCTCCTGATCCTGAGCAACCGCAGGCCATGCCATACCGACGCTCGCCAGAACCGCCAAGAACATAAAAGACTTAACAGACCTCTTCATACCGGACTCCTTTCACAACAAAGACACTGTAAACAACGCACTTTCCAAATTCCTATTACAGCGCTTTTGATTGTCATTAGTATGCTACAAAGCAAACGCCCGTTCAATCAGATAATTGTTAGTTTTCGGACACGTCCCGGAACGGACACGCGAACCGCCTCTTTTCCCGCCTTCGATACCCCAGTTTCCGACTTCTCTTTGGGCCAAGCGATCAGAAACCCGTCTAACGTGCGCATCATCACCCGATGTCCCCTTGGCAACATAGACACGAGACGCCGAGCATCCGGGGTGAGGTCCACACACCCCTCGGCCCGAAGCTCGTCGATCACCGCCCGGATCTGCTGCAGGGTGAGGTCCGACAGCAGCCCGAACGTCGTGAGCGCGTCCAACCCGTGTTTCACCACGGCTTCATCCCGGTCGCCGTGGAGCACCTGCGCCACGCGCAACACATCGAACCGCCCCTTCATCCGCGTCACGCAGCTCAGCACCTTCTGGATCACGATCCACTGCTCTTCGTCGGGCGGCAGAAGCTTAGCCGGCGTCTTGCCGCGGCAGCGGTCGCAGTTGCCGCAGGCATGCCCGTGCGACACCTCCCCGAAATAGTTGAGCATGAAGGCCTGGCGGCAACCCCGTTGATCCACAAACCGCAGCAGGGTTTCAAGCTTGCGCTCGTCGCGCTCGCGCTTCTCGCCCAGTCCCGCAGACAGCTTCTTCAACTCCGTCAGGCCCGGATCGGGATTCGGCAGCAGGCGCGTCGTGTAGGCGCGGCCGCCGGACATCACCTCGCGCTCGATCAGCCCGGCGCGCTCGATCAGCCCCAGAATCGTCCGCACCTCCATGTCGTTCTTCACCTTGGCGAGCTTGGCCCACGCTTCGACCGGACACGTCACCTCCTGGCGCTCGCACGCCTGCCGCACCGCCTGCCACACGGCCAGAATGTCGGCGAAGGTCGGGTTCGCGCCGTCGAGGAAGAAGCGCTGCGTCGCCACGTCGGCGTAGTTGAAGAGCAGTTCACACCACGCGCTCGAACCGTCGCGCCCCGCGCGCCCCACCTCCTGGTAATACGCCTCCAGGCTGCCCGGAACGTCCCAGTGCGCCACGAACCGCAGGTCGCCGCGGTCCACCCCCATGCCGAACGCGTTGGTCGCCACCACCACCGGCGCGGCCTCCGACATGAACTTCTCTTGTGCGACCGTGCGATCTCCGTCGGCCATCGCGCCGTGATAGATGATCGGCTTGAAGCCGTCGCCCTGCAGCAGCGCGGCCACGCGCTCGACCATCTTGCGGGTGGAGCAATACACGATGCCGCGGCGGTACGCCTCGACGATCCGCACCAGCCGCTCGAACTTGTGCCGGTGCGTGGGACAGCGCGTCACCGCGAGATAGAGGTTGGGCCGCGCGAAACCGGTCACCGACACCACCGGGCCTTCGCGCGGCGGCGCGTTCAGCGCGAGCTGGGCGATGATGTCGTCGCGCACGTCCGGCGTGGCCGTCGCCGTCACCGCCATCACCCGCACCGGGCCGAGCCGCTCCAGCACATGCTTCAGGTTCAGGTAGTCGGGCCGGAAATCGTGCCCCCACTGGCTGATGCAGTGGGCCTCGTCGATGGTGAGCACAGAGACCTTCACCGTGGCGAGCGCGTCGGCGAACCGCCGGTTCCGGAAGCGCTCCGGCGCCACATAAACAAGTTTATAGCGCCCCTGGCGCAGCCCGTCGAGACGGTACGCCATTTCGGAGCCGTCCACCGAGGAGTTGAGGAAGGTCGCGGGAATGCCCTTGCGGTCGAGCGCGTCGACCTGATCCTTCATCAGCGCGATCAGGGGCGAGATGACGACGGTCACGCCCGGCACCAGAAGGGCGGTCAACTGATAGCAGAGCGACTTGCCCGACCCGGTGGGCATGACCAGCACCACATCGCGGCCGTTGAGCACGGTCTTGACCGTTTCGGCCTGGCCTTCACGGAACGCCGCATGGCCGAAATGCTTGCGCAGCTCCTGATGAAGACGTTCGTCTGTCCAAGGCTCGTCCATAGGCATCACTTACACCCCGGACGGCTCGGGGAGCCGTCCCTGCCGCTTCAGTCAGGGTAGGGTCGTTTCCCCGAAACGACCGTCACTCCTAGTGTAGTGTCTCTCAAATAACCGGAACTATTATGGCCGCAAAGAACGCAGAGAACACAAAGAAAATGTGATAACAGGACTGCTCTTGATTCCTATCCTCTCTGCGTTCCTTGCGTTCTTTGCGGCCAATCAATCTGCG
>JANYBJ010000015.1 GCA_025360845.1 bacterium | reverse complement strand
ACGACAACAAATGGAAAGTCTGCCTAGGGTACGAATGGGTGCCGTAAGCCCCAACGCCATGAAAAACAAGATTCTCCTCTTTGCCGTTTTCGTTGCCACCATGCTTCGCGTTTCGCAGTGTAGCGGGCAAAGCAACGTCGTTTTCTATGGAGCAAATACGAACGCGATAGCCGTCTCGTTTGGCGATACAAATCTTTCTTCGTCAGCGAAGACATGTATCGTGTCGGATTTTATTATAGTCCAAGAGGCCCGTCTGCATCTAACCTGTGGTTACGTGTTCCCAGCTCAATACATTCTTCTTTGGGAACGGACTGGCTTCCATTTCCCGCGCTTTGGCACGAAGGAAAATGGCGGTTTTGTGTTTGGGACAACTGGGTTCAGTGACAAGCACAGCAGAAAACGCACAGTCTAGCCAACAGGAAAGCAATAACATGAAAACAAAGTCCGTACCGGACAACACCTTCTTCCGGCTGCGGGCGGTGCGGGAATAGGCCGGAGCATCCGGTTATGCTTGTGCCGGGCGGCGCGGTCATTATAATACGCCTGTATGACTGCGCTTTACCTGCCGCTGATCGTTTTCGTCGCCGCCTACGGGTTCTTCATTTTCAACGACAAGAGCAAGCCGTGGGTCGCCTGTATCGCGGGGGCGCTGCTGCTGGCCCTTTACGGTGCCGGCGTGCTGCATTCGCCCGAGGCCAAGGGCGCGGCGATCCCGTTTTTCCTGAGCACGGTGATCCAGTGGAATGTGCTGGGGCTGATGACCGGCATGATGGTCATCTCCAAAATCTTCGAGGACTCGCGTATCCCGGCGGTGCTGGCGGAGCGACTGGTGGACCGCTCGAAGCACGCCCAGTGGGCGCTCTTCTGGGTCACCTGCCTGACCGGCTTTTTCTCGATCTTCCTGTGCAACGTGAGCTGCGTGCTGCTGATCGCGCCGGTGGCGCTGAGCCTGACGCGCAAGCTGAAGATGAGCCCCGTGCGCCCGCTGATCTGCCTGGCGATCGCCTCGAACCTGCAAGGGGTCGCCACGCTCATCGGCGATCCGCCCAGCATGCTGATGGCCGGACACATGAAGATCGGCTTCAACGACTTTTTCGTCTATCAGGGCAAGCCCGGCATCTTCTGGGCCGTGCAGGCCGGCGCCGTGGCTTCGGGGGCGGTCGTGTTCTTCGTGCTGCGGCACTACAAACAGGGGGTGAAGCTGATCGAACGCGAGCAGGTGCGCTCATGGGTGCCGGCGTGGATCATCGGCGTGCTGGTGCTGATCCTGGCGAGTTCGTCCTCGATCGATACGACCTTCAGCTGGTTGGCCGGCACCGCGGCGATCACCTTCGCGCTGGCGGGCGCGGCATGGTTCGTCATGCGGGCCAAGTGGGGAAGCGCGAAAGCGTTGTTCGTCTCGATCGACTGGCCCACGCTTTTCTTCCTGGTCGGCATGTTCGTGATGGTACAGGCGCTCTCCGACGCAGGCTGGCTCACCCGGGTCGCGGGGGCGATCACCACGCTCACCGGCGGTCACCTCTTTCTGGCGTTCTGCGCGGTGGTGGGCGTCTCGGTGGCGGTCTCGGCCGTGGTGGACAACGTGCCCTTCCTGATCGCGATGATCCCCGTGGCTGACAGCGTGGCGCGCGGCTTTTCGCCCGACGGCGGCCCGGAGAAGATCCCGCTGATGATGTTCGGCCTGCTGGCGGGCGCGTGCCTCGGCGGCAACATCACGCCCATCGGGGCCTCGGCCAATATCGTGGCCATGGGCATCCTGCGCAAAGAGGGGTACCGCGTGACCTTCCGGGAGTTCATCCGGGTGGGCTTGCCCTACACGGTCGCGGCGGTGTTGGCCGGGTGCGGCGTGCTCTGGCTGGTCTGGTCCTAATCCCGGCAGGCCCGTCTAATCCAGACTGGCGTTTCTCCAACAAAGGCGCTATATTATCTCTGAATATTTTATTTGAGGCGGACGGTATTTCAAGCGTGAGATAATGGCCGCGTTCGGCAGAGGAGAATTCTGTTATGCAAGTCAGGATTGCAGGATGGTTGCGCCGCTTGGCCTTGGCGCTGACAGGCGGTTGCATGATCGCTACGGTGTTGCTCGCAACCGGTTGCCAGTCGCCTGCGGGCCTTCCTTCTGAATCAGCGGCGGCAAGTGCGAGCGGGCAGGAGTCGGCGGTGCCCATCACGCCGACCAAGCTGCTGGCGCGAGGCAAACCGGAAGGCGTCTCCGTGACGGCCAACGGTCTGCGGTCCGCCGTGCTTTCGTGGAGCGAGCCTTCGGGCCGCGTCTACCGCTACCGCATCGAGCGGTCGGAGTCGGCCGAAGGACCGTATGCGTGGGTCGCGGATGTGGCGCCGGACAAGCTGACGTACAACGACGGCCAGGCCGCGGCGGCACGCCTGAAAGACAGCGCCACGTACTATTACCGGCTGAGTACGGTCTTCGACAAGTTCGGGCTGATGAGCGAGCCGACACCTCCGGTCAAAACCACCACGGCGCCGCCGCCGGTTCCGCCGGCCTCCGTCAAGGCTGTGGCGACCAGCTCCCGCGCGGTCACCGTCTCCTGGCCGCTCTCGGTCTCCGAGGGGGTGACGTCCTACCGCGTGGAGCGGGCCTTGGCCGCGCAACCCGCGACGTTCGAAAAGGTCGAGATCGCGCGGGAGCCGACCGCCGTGGACGGTGGCACGCCCGCGTCGGTGCTGAAGGACAGCACGAAGTACCTTTATCGGGTCGTGGCGATCAACCGCGTGGACGCCGAAAGTGGGCCGTCGGCATCGGTCGAGGTGTTGACGCTGCCGCCGCCCGAGCCGCCCCGCAAGCCGGTGACGGTCTCGAACGAGGTGCGCTGCGTGCCGCTCTCGTGGGAGGCGAGTCCCGAGAAGGATGTGATCCGTTACGACATCTATCAGGCGAGCGCGGCCGAGGGTCCGTTCAAGAAGATCGGCGAGGTCCAGGGCCGCACCACCCTCCAGTACACCGACGGCGGCGGCAATCCCGGCAATCTTGAGGACGAGGGCACCTACTTCTACCGCGTCCGCGCAGTGAACAACGTGACGGCCGAGAGCGCGGATTCCGAGACGGTCCGCGCGGTCACCCGTCCGGTGCCGCCGGAGGTGCAGCAGGTGGTGACCGTCTCGGCGCGGCCCCGCGAAGTTCCGATAACCTGGACGGTTTCGGCCGACACCTCGGTCTTGGGCTACGAGGTGTGGCGGGCGACCGCCGACGGGGACGACTGGGTGCAGGTCGTGCGGCTGAACAAGCGAGACGCCAACGCCTACCTCGACCGCAACGGCGAGAAGGACGGCACCAAGCTCGGCCTGCTCAAAGACGGCTCCGAATACCAGTACAAGGTGATCGCCTTCAACACCGCCAACGTCCGCTCCTCAGCCTCCGCCGTGGTGCGCGCCAAAACCAAGGTCATCCCCGTGCCGCCCGCCGGCCTCTCCGCCACCACCAACCAGGCGGGCGTCGTCAAGCTCACGTGGCAGCCGAACCCCGAGAAAGATGTCAGCGGTTACCTGGTCGAGAACTCCAAAAAGTCCGCGGACGGGTTCCGCAAGCTGGCCGTCGTGCATGCCGGGTCCGGCCTTGTCCCCGTCGCCGAGGAAACCGGGCTGGAGCCCGCCGCCGTCAAGTACTACCGCATCAAGGCCCTCGACAAGGAGGGGCTCGAGAGCGACTGGGGGCCCGTGGTGGAAGGTCGCGCCAAGCCGTTGCCCGACGCGCCCGCAGGACTCCAGGCCCAGCCCGACGGCAACATCATCCGCATCACGTGGCAGCCGCCGCCCCAGCGCGACGTGACCCAGTACAAGGTGTGGTCCAAGAAGTTCCTCGGCTGGGATCTCGTGGCCACCACCGACCAGCCCGAGTACCGCGTCGGCCTCACCGAGTTGGCCAAAGCCATGACCCTCGCCGTGACTGCCGTGGACCGGGACAAACAGGAAAGCGCAAAGAGCGAGACCATCAAGGTCGAGCCCGCCGCCAAATAGGCAGGGCGTTTTACCCAGGGCGGGAACAAACGACAGAGGAACTTATTTGAGCGATTAAGATTAGGATTATGATTACGATTGCGAACGGCTTAATCTTCTCCTAATCGTAATCGTAATCGTGCTCTTAATCCGTTTGAAGTTACCGACGGGCAGACCTGTGTGGCTGCCCGATAGGAGGCAGAAAGCGCGTGAATAACGGTTTTACCTATCTCGCGTCGGCCGAGCTGACAGATGTCGGCCGCCGTCGTAAAAATAACGAGGACGCCGTCCTTCGGCTCCCCGCGCAAGGCGTTTTCTGCGTCGCCGACGGCATGGGCGGCGTGCAGGGCGGCGAAGTGGCCAGCAAGGCCACCGTCGACGCCCTCCGCCAGACCTTCACCGACTCGCCAGACGCGCCCTACGCCGTCACCGCCACCGCCTCTGCCCGCCTCATCGCCCGCTCGCTCAACCGCGCCAGCCAGTGGATCAAAGTCCACTCCGAAGAGCGCGGTCTCGCCGGTGCCGGCAGTACCGTCGTGGCCATCGCCTTCGATCAGGTCAACCCCTCGACAGCCCTCATCCTGCACGCCGGCGACAGCCGCGCCTACCGTTTGCGCGCCGACAAGCTCGTCCAGTTGAGCGCCGACCACTCCGTGGCCGCCGCCGCCGGACTCCCCGACGACAAGGACCTTCCCGCCATGTTCCGCGGTGTCATCACGCGCGCCGTGGGCCTCGAGAACACCGTGACGCTCGAAGAGACTCCCACCGATGTGCAAGCCGGCGACCTCTTTCTGCTCTGCTCGGACGGCTTGTCCAAGATGGTGAGCGACAAGCACCTCCAGAAGCTTCTGCACAAACACCTCGGCGACGGTCCCCACGCCTTGGCCCAGATCTTGGTCGACGAGGCCCTCAAGGCGGGGGGCGAGGACAACGTCTCCGTGGTTCTCGTGCGGGTCGCCCAGACGCTGCCTGCGGCCCCGACCATGGCGATCCCGCCCCAGACCCTCGCGCTCGAAACCCCTGACCCCGCCCTTCTCCCTTCGTCCTCGGCCCCCAGCACCCCGTCCTCTTTTCCCGACGACGCACCCACCCAGGAAACCGGCCAGACCGTCGATACCGCGGACGGCGAAGCTTCCCCGAACCGGCCTTCGGCCTCTCCGACCGCCGACCCCGGACAACGGACCCCGCCCACACCCCTTTCGGGCGAGGGCGTCACCCCCGTCACCGCTTCTCCGCCCTCCCGAACCACCTCCCGCACTAACGCGCTTCTCCCCCTCCTCCTCATCGGCCTCCTCGCCGTCGCGGCCTTCGCCTTCTACACATTTTACTACGGCAGGGGCGACCAGCCGGTCGCCCCTACAGCCGAAACGCCCCCTTCAAACTCCAACTGAACGTACGGGCGACCGGCGGGTCGCCCTCTCCCGCCCCCCAACTAATGCACTAACGAACTAACGCACTTCCCCCCTCCCCATGTCCGACTCCCAAAAAAAAGATCTGATCGGCGACTACGAACTCATCGCTCTCATCGGCGACGGCGCCCAGGGCCGCGTCTACAAGGCCCGCTACGCCCCTTCCTCCCAGTCCTCCGTCCCCGGCCCCCCGTCCGCCTCCTCCCTTTCACTCGGCGACGTCGTCGCCCTCAAGGTCGTCCGCATCACCGGCGAGGACGAGAAGCTCCGCCTCAAGTTCCAGGAGCAGGCCGATATCCTGCGCCGCCTCTCCCACACCAACATCGTCGCCTACCGCGACTGCTTCTCCTGGCACGCGGGCGAATGGGACGAGTCCCAGTGCCTCGTCATGGAACTGCTCGAAGGCGAAACCCTCCACGAGCGCCTCAAGAACGCCAACTCCGGCCTGCCCTGGCCCCAGGTGGAGGAGATCTTCGAGCAGTGCCTCGCCGGGCTCATCCACGCCCGCGAGCGCGGCATCACCCACCGCGACCTCAAGCCCTCCAACATCTTCCTCACCAAGGACGGCAAGGCCAAGCTGATCGACTTCGACATCGCCCGGCGCGACGACTCCGGCCAGATGTCCACGGCCGGCTGGAAGGGCACCTTCGACTACATGGCGCCCGACTTCATCACCCTCAACGGCTTCCGCGGCGACGAGACCTCCGACATCTTCTCCCTCGGCGTCTGCTTCTATCAGGCCCTCACCGGCACCCTGCCGTTCGAGCCCCTCGGCGAGACCGCCCACATCGGCTACCTCAACCGCTGGCGCGACAACGGCTCGCCCGCGCCCTCCTTCCGTCCCGGCGTCTTCCGCGTCCTCTCCAACGCCAAGCAGTTCGTCGCCCGCAGCCTCGCCGCCAAGCGCGACCAGCGCTTCCCCTCCTTCGCCGCCATGCTGGAGACCTTCCGCACCATCCGCTACCGCCGCATCCGCCACAAGGGCAAGGAGGAGTACGAACTCCTCGCCGTCCTCGGACGCGGCGGCTTCGGCGAGGTCTTCAAGGCCCGCCGCGTCTCCGACGGCCTGCTCGTCGCCGTCAAATACCTCTTCTCCGAGAAACAGTCCGAGCGCTTCGTCAAAGAGGCCAAGATCCTCCAGCAGTACCCGCACGCCAACCTCGTCAAATACGTCGATTTCATGATCATCGAGGGCACCGCCGGCGAGAAGCAGTTCTTCCTTGTCATGGAGTTCCTCGAAGGCATGCCCGGCTGGACCCTGCGCCCGCGCCTCAAGAACGAGGGCAAGCTCGAGGTCGCCGAGGCCGTTCCGCTCTTCTGCGCCTACCTCTCCTCCCTCCAGTTCCTCCACGAGAACGCCCGTCCCATCATCCACCGCGACATCAAGCCCGGCAACCTCTACGCCCCCGTGGGCCAGCCCGAGAAAGGCAAGATCTTCGACCTCGGCGTCGCCCGCGACGTCTCCGGCACCGTCACCGTCGGCGGCGTCCCCGGAACCCTCGACTACATGGCCCCCGAATTCGCCGAGGCCGGCGGCGACCGCGGCTCGCCCCAGTCCGACCTCTACGCCCTCGGCCTCTGCCTCTACGAGGCCCTCGCCGGCAAACCCGTCTTCGACCGTCTGCCCACCGACCTCAACTCCGCCTGGCTCGCCTTTCAGGACCGCCTCCGCAAACCCCTCGCCGTCACCTTCGACACCGAAGCCTTCACCCAGTATCCGCGCCTCAAACAGGTCATCCTCCGCGCCCTCGCCGACAAGACCGAGGCCCGCTACCGCAGCGCCGCCGAGATGCGCAAAGAGCTGGAATTCGCGCTGCGTCCCGCTGCCCACGAGCCCGCCCACGAAGGAGACGGCTTCGACGCCACCGACGTCACCATGGCCACGTTCGCCGCCGGCTCGCCTCATCCTTCAGAAGAGATCACCCTCGGCACCCGTCCGCTCGCCCCCTCCGAACTCCCCGAGGCCCTTGCCGCCCTCCGCAAAGCTTCCCCGCCGCCCCCCGCTCCCCCCGTCGAACCCCGGGCCGTTCCCGACATCGCCGACGAACCGTCCGCCCGCCACTCCCGGCCCGGCGTCACCAGCACCCTCTTCCCCGTCACGTTCCTCTCCCGCAAACGCCTCGTCATCGGCGGTTCCGTCGCAACCGCCCTCCTCGCGCTCGGCCTCGGCGGCTTTTACCTGTTCAAGGGGCCAGGCGTCAGGGGTCAGGAGTCAGGAGTCAGAGGTCAGGGATCAGAGGTCAGGGGTCAGGAGTCAGGTAGGGACGGTTCCCCGAACCGTCCGCCGCTCCCCGTCTCCCCTCCCGCCGCCACCCCCGCTGTTCCCACGAACGCACTGCCGAACGCGCGCACGAACGAACCTCCCGCCACCCCGCCGAAGCCCTCGGCTGCGGAGTTGGCGGCCTTGGCGATCGCCGAGACCGTCAAGGGGTTGCCCGACCGCATCGCCCAAGCACCCGCCTCCGCCGACCTCCAGACCCTCGTCTCGGCCTTCCTAAAGCTCGAGACCTCCCCCGGCGTCAAGCTCACCCCCGCGCAGATCACCCCCGTCGAACAGGCCTTCGCCGCCCGCTACCTCGCTTTCGCCAAACCCCTTGCGGAACAGGCTTCCGAAGCCTACGCCGCAGGCAAGCCCGCCGATGGCGCGGCCGCACAAAAAAGCCTCGCCGAATTCGTTGCGCCGATCCCCGCGCGGTTCGGCAAGGAAGCCCTCGCCCAGCTCGAAAAAGAGGTTGAAAACGCCCGCCAGACCGCTGATGCCGCCGCGGCCAAAGCAGCCGAGGTTGCCGCAGCCAAAGCCGCAGCCCGCGCTAAAGAGTTGGAGACCGCCGCCGGACAGGCCGATGCCGTGCTCGCCAGCGCCAAGAAAGGCCTGCTTTCGGCCTGCGCTGAAAATCTCAAAAAACTCGCCTCCCTCACCCCCTCGGTCATCGCCGATCCCGGCGTCAAAGCCAAATGGGAGGCCGCCCGCACCGTCTGTGCAACCCTGCTCGAACAGGCTCTCGGCCTGAAAGACCCCCTCGAACAGCGCGCCCAGCGCATCAAGCTGGTCGAGGATACGCTGGGTGTCCCCGCAGCGGAGCAGGTCTTCGCGGCCGAGCGCCTGGCCGAGTTGCGGAAGAGCCTGGAACAACAGAAGGCCGTCAGCATCCTCCGCCTCGTCAACCAGGGCGAAACCCCGGTAACCATCACCGCCCGCGAAATTCCGGGTAAGACTCAGCTCGCCGGCGGCGAGGTCAAAGAGTGGCCCCTCGCCGTCTCTGGCGAAACCCTCACCGTCTCAGTCTCCGTCGACGGCGGCAGCCGCTTCCGCTCCCGCATCGAAACCCTCAAGCTGCCCCGCGCCGGCGGCGTCGAACGCGCCATCGGAGCCCTCGAGGCCACAGCGCCGGCTCCGGCCCACCCGGTCACCGCCCCCACCAATCCGCCGCCTGTCACCCCTGCGGCCCCGGCCACAAACGCGCTTCCCGCCGCCCCAGCCACGCCGCCCCAGCCCTCTCCCGCCCCGGCGGCGGGTGCCGCCGCCTTTGACATCGCCATCTCTCCAAAGACCTCCGAGATTCTCATCGACGGCAAGCCCGCCGCCGCCGGGCGCGTCGAGGTCACCGCCAACGAGAACCACAAGGTCACCGCCTCCTGCCCCGGCTACAAGCCCGTCCAGCAGTACTACAAGGTCCGTCCCGGCGAGACCCGCAAGATCGACATCCTGCTTGAGAAAGAGCCGAAGAAGTCGCTCTTCGGCTTCTGACCGGGTTGCTTATTGCACCCAGATGAGGGTCCCGAATATCTGTTTCTTAATGGTGCCGTACGTGGTGAACGTGCTGTTCGGCGCCTGGTTCAGATATGACGCCTTGATCCAGTCGGGCGACTGCGCGACGTTCTGGATGCGGAACTCGTCGATCAGGCCGGTATAATACACCCCGTCTATTGCAGACCCTAACCGGAAGGTGGCAATGTCATTCATCGGCAGCACACAACCTGAAGCATTCCCGCCCCAGAACACGCCGTTCAGGTAAGCGCTCATGCTGCCGGTGACGGCGTTCTTGGTGAAGACCCAGTTGTTCCACTGGCCTCTCCATTCACTCTCCGATGCGAAGCCCTGGGTAAACCGGTCATAGGAGTTGCCGGCGTCCCAATAAAGCGGGCCCATCGGCAAGTGAACATTCAACACCCTTGCACCACCTGCGGTTTGCCCATAGAAAATAGAATTGCCATCCCAGCCGGTACCGTACTGCCAGAGCGAGAGCGTGACCTCGTTAGTCACAGACGCCAGCGCGGCGGCGGGAATGTCCACGGAGGCGCTGCCGTTGAAGCTCATCGCGTCTCCGATCACGCCGGTTGTCGCCGCGGCGTAGCTGCCCGCGCCGCTGTGCAGACCGGCTGTGGAGTCCGGAAGAACCGTAACGGACGCCGGGTTCAAAGCGTGCCACACGCCCGCAAAGCTCTTGGCCCAAGTGGCCCCGTTCGTCGTGTAGGCCGGCTGCGTCGCGGCCGGATTGTCCCAGTAGGCCCAGATCGAGGTGTTGGCCTTCAGCTCCGGCAGCTGCACCCAAACAAAGGCCTTTGAGTCCTTCACGGTTATTCCCAAACTGTACCTCTGGTTAAGGTAGGCCCCGACCCGGGTCAGTTCACCGGGGGTCAACGCATGGTCGTAAACGATGACTTCGGCGATATCGCCCTTGTAATTCCGGGAATCCGGATTGTAGTATCCACCGCCAAGCGTGTTAAAGTTCATGGAACCGCCGGCCCGCTGCGCCATCATGACGTGCCAGACGGTTTCCGGGGCAACGGCGGTGTTGGCGCCGTTCACGGTGAACAGGCTGCCGTTCGGATTCGAGAAGGTGTCCGTATTTCCCGGGTGCTGCCAGGCATTGTTGCTCTCCCGCCGGATACTTTTGTCGACATCGGCCTCACCGATAATGCCCGCCAAGCCCCGCGTATTCAAGCCCACCCGGTTGACGATGAAAACGGTCTGCACCGGGACGTCGCCAAAACTCAGCCGATCGCCGTACGGCTCGACACTGCCGTCGAACGTGACGGCGGGCAGGCCGTTGATGGCGGCGGCGGTGAAACGCGGCTGCCGGTTGGGGTCGGCCTGAACCGCAGTCCTGTTGTTGCCGGACTGGTCCAGCCAGCCTGTCACGTTGCCGCTCCCGTCGGTCTGCACCCCGACATCGGCCTTGAGCCACAGCGCCAGCCCGGTGAGCGCATCCGGGCTGATCGGGCTGTTGTTGACGTTCGGCCACTGCTCGATTTCGTAGTTCAGCCAGGTCGTCTTGTCGGCGTCGGTGAAGCGCAAGTCGCCGCCATTCGCAGCCGCGAACTGGCTGAAGGCGAAATCAGGCATACCGTTGGTGAAGACCACCAGCGCGGGGAAGTTGCGCAGCGCCTCGGATCCCGTATAGCCGGGGAAGTCGATGCGCATGCTGCACCGGTAGGGCTTCGGGTCCACCTGTACGATGTGTACGCCGCCGTAGGTGGCGAACGCGCCGCTGGGGCGCTGGTTCAGGAAAGAGGCCTTGATCCAGTCCGGCGACTGCGCGACATTCGCCACGCGGAACTCATCGACGATACCGTCGTAATAGTTTCCACCGTTTGCGGCGGAACCCAGCCGGAAGGCATCAACCCCAGTCATCGACTGTGTTTTCCCTGTGCCCTCCTGCCAGATCTCTCCGTTCAGAAAGATCCGCATGACGCCGGTGGCTGCGTCCTTCGAGAAAGCCCAGTGGTTCCACTGGCCTTTGTATTCGCTGGCAGTCGTCACCCCTTTGAACACCCGGTCGGGAGACCCTGCCGTTCCCGCGTCCCAGTAAACGTTTAGATCTCCCCACGGTATATGGCTGCTCAACATGCTCTGACCGCCCGCTGTCCCCTCGAAAACGTTTGCGTTGACCGGCAGGTTCGCGCTGCCGTACTGCCAGAGCGAAACCGTGACCGCACTGCTCACTGACGACAGGAACGAAACGGGAAGGTTCACGTTGGCGCCCAAGTCCCGGTTGAAGTTCATGGCGTTGCCGATCACGCCGGGCACCGCCGCCGCGCTGCTGTTCGCGCCGTTAAACAGGCCGGCCGTGGCGTCCGGCAGAACGGCCCAAGCCGTCTTGCTCAAGGCGTGCCACACACCGGCGTAGCTGCTGCTCCAGGTCGCGCCGTTGGTCGTGCTGGCCTGCTGCGCCGCGTCGAGGCTTCCCCAGTGGGCGGTGATCTTGCTGCCGGCCGACAACGCCGGCACCTGCACCCAGATGCAGGATTTTCCGGGCTCGCCGCCCAGCGGCAGACTGTACTTCTGGCTGAGATACAAGCCAACCCTGATCCGCTCATCCGTAGTCAGCGCACGGCTGTACACAATGACCTCGGCGATGTCGCCCTTGAAACTCCGGTTATCGTAGAACCCGGCACCGATCGTGTCATAGGTATAGGTTCCGCCGCCCCGCTGCGCCATCAGGACATGACACACGCCCGGCTCGGCAACAGAGGTGTTGACGCCGTTCACGGCAAAGAGGCTGCCGGCCGGGTTCGAGAAATCGTTTCCGTCTGAGCCGACGTGTCTCCAATTGCGGGAGTCGGCCCGCCGGAGGCTTTTATCGTTGTAGCCGCCACCCAGGCCGATGATTCCGGCGTTATCTATCGTGCCTGCGGCCACCCTGTTCACAATGAAGATGGTCTGCATCGGGATGCCGCCAAAAGACAACCGGTCGCCGGTCGCCGCGTCGCCGCCGTCGAAGGTGACGGCCGGTTGGCCGTTAAAGGCGGAGGCGGAGTAAACCGGCTGCCGGTTGGGATCGGTCTGCGACGCATGCCTGCCGTTGCCGGACTGGTCGACCCAATTGGTGACGGCCCCGAACTCCGTTGTCTGCACGCCCACGTCGGAGCGCAGCCACAGGGCGCAGCCTGAAATCTCCGTCGGGGCTGACACGGCCGAACCGGAAAAGGGGCTCCAGGTTTCGAACTCGTAGTTCAACCAGGCCGTCCGGCTTTCGTCCGTAAAGCGCAGATCGCCGCCGTTTTCAGGCGACTTCATCTGACTGTAGGAGAAGCCCGACAGCCCGTTCGTCAAAACCACCAGCACGGGGAAATTGTTCAGCGTCGTCGAGCCCGTGTAGCCCGAAAAGGTGATGTCCATGCTGTAAGGGAATGACGCCGTATCCACCGCAGCCTGCGCGCCGTTCACGGCCAGCATCAAACCGGCCAAAAGGGACAACCTCACAGCAGCGGACACTCTTTTCCATGCTCTAGTAATCTGCGACCTGACTCGTGTTTTCATACTCACTCCTCCTTTTTTACACACCCGTTTATCCTAGTCACCGGTATTACCATACATGCGCCAGAATAAACCATCACAATTTGATAGTCGAATGCTACTGAATTATCAGCTAAAAAGCCATGGCTATTTCGCAGGCCACGTTACTTCACCGTCGCTCCCGGCACGGCGCCCGCGTCGGGAGAAACCACGAAGAGCGCCCCGTCGGGATTGCCGGCCGCGAGGATCATGCCTTCGGACAGGCCGAAGCGCATCTTGCGCGGCGCGAGGTTAGCGACCATCACCACCTGCCGACCGACGAGCGTGGCGGGATCGTAGGCCTTGCGGATGCCCGCGAACACTTGGCGCGGCCGGGCTTCACCGATGTCGAGCAGGATCTTCAGCAGCTTGTCCGCACCCTCGACCCACTCGGCCGACAGCACCGTGGCCACGCGCATATCCGCTTTCGCGAAGGTGTCGTAATCGATGGTCTCCTTCACGGGCTCGAGGGCGGCTTTGACGGGCGCGGCAACGTTGACGGGGGCCGGCTGCGCAGCCGGCTTTTCGACCGCCCGGCTCGCCTCGATCAGCTTGTCTACCGACGCCTGCTCCACGCGCGTGGCGAGGTATTCGTAAGGTTTCACCGGCGCGTTCTCGATGATCTTCTTCACGTCCGCCCAGACATAGGGAGGTTCGTTGAAGAGCTTCGCCACCTTGGCCGCATAAGCGGGCAGGATCGGCTGCATGTAGATCGCCAAGACGCGAAAGATATTGAGGACCGACGTCATCACGCCGCGCGCGGCCTCGGGATCGGTCTTCACCAGCGCCCAAGGCGCCTTGGAGTCGAAGTACTGGTTGGCCTGATCGGCAAGATCGCGCACCTCGACCATGACCTTGCTGAAATCGCGCGCCTCGTAGTGCGCCGCAATGCTCTGGGACCAGCTCTGGGCCTTCGTACACAGCTCCCGGCCCTCGGGGTCCATCGTGCCCGTCACTCCGCCCAAACTCTTATGCAGCATCTGCGCCCCGCGCGAGGCGAGGTTGGTGATCTTGCCCACGAGGTCGGAGTTGACGCGGTTCACGAAGTCGCCGAGGTTGAGATCCATGTCGTCGGTCGTGCCGTTCAGCTTACAGGCGTAGTAGAAGCGCAGGTCCTGAGGATTGAGATGGTCCAGGTACGTGCGCGCCTTGATGAAGGTGCCCTTGGACTTGCTCATCTTCTCGCCGTTCACCGTGAGGAAGCCGTGGACGAACACCTGGTTGGGCGTCTTATACCCGGCGGTGTGCAGCATGGCCGGCCAGAAGAGGCAGTGGAAGCGCACGATGTCCTTGCCGATGAAGTGGTACAGTTCCGCTTCGGGATTCTGCCACCAGGCCTCGAACGACTCGTTGTGCTCCACGCACCATTTTTTCAACGAGGCCATATAGCCGATCGGCGCGTCCACCCACACGTAGAAGTACTTGTTCGGGTGGCCCGGAATCTCGAAGCCGAAGTAGGGCGCGTCGCGCGAGATGCACCAGCCGCGCAGCGGCTCGTTGAACCACTCCAGCAGCTTGTTCGCCACATCGGGCGCGGTGTGCGAGGGGATCCACGCCTTGAGGAAATCGCGGAACGGTTCGAGTTCAAAGAAAAGGTGCTCGCTGTCGCGCGTGACCGGCGGCTGGCCGCAGATCGAGCAGTGTGCGTCTTTCAGTTCTTCAGCCGCGTAGGTCTGGCCGCAGACGTCGCACGAGTCGCCATACTGGCCTTCCGCGCCGCACTTGGGACAGGTGCCCTTGACAAAGCGGTCCGGCAGAAACATCGAGTCGCGCTCGCAGTAGAGCTGCGGCAGGTTACGGGTGGTGACCGCGCCGCTCTCCTGCATCGCCTGGTAGATGCCGTTGCTGAAGGCGCGGTTCTCCTCGGAATTCGTGGAGTAATAGTTGTCGAAGCGGATGCCGAAATCGGAAAAGTCCCGCGTGTGCTGCGCGTAGCTGCGGGCGATCAGCTCCTCCGGCGCGATCCCTTCCGCCCGCGCCCGCACCATCACCGGCGTGCCGTGGGTGTCGTCCGCGCAGACGTAGAGGCAGTCGTGGCCGCGCATCTTCTGGAAGCGCACCCAGAAATCGGTCTGCACGTATTCCACCAGATGCCCGATGTGAATGTCGCCATTCGCATAGGGCAGCGCCGAGGTGACAACGATTTTCCGTTTCTTCGTGACCATGAACGCTCCTTCTTCGTGCGCCATTCGCTGCTCTTCTCCCCACTTGAACGTTGAGAGTTGAGCGTTCCGCGTTGAGCGTTTCTTGCTTAGTTCTCTTCGACCACCACGCGGAAGCCGACGTCGAAGGGCCGCATCCAGCCGATGTAGCCCCAGCGCCAGGCCGACGTCGCGCGGTGCTGGCGGCGGTACCAGGAGCCGCCGCGCACGACTTTGCGCTCGTCGACACTGGCGTTGTTGCGCCCGTCGCTGTCGCTGTACGGATAGGGCTTGTAGGCCGAGCGTGTCCACTCCGCGGCGTTGCCGTGCATGTCGTACAACCCCCACGCGTTGGGCGCGTAGCTGCCGACTTTGGCGAGATGCAGCACGCCGTCGTTGAAACGGCGGTCGCGCAGCTCGTAGTCCCACAGCGGCGACGGGTTCTTGATGGGCTTGGGATCCACACCGTCGACGGCCATTTCGATCAGCGTGTAATCCGCCAGGTTCTCCGCTTTGGAGAAGTCCGCATTGAAGTCGCCGTAGTTCATCGGCGTTGTCGTGCCGGCGCGGCAGGCCCACTCCCACTGCGCCTCGGTGGGCAGTCGGACGTTCTTGCCGACTCGCTTTGAGAGCCACGCGCAGTAGGCGTTGGCCTGCTCCCACGTCACGCGGATCGCGGGGAAGTCCGGCCCGTTGACGAAGTAGCCGCGGCTGACCTGATCTTTGTAGTGCTTGTCGTAGACACCGTTCTCAAACTTCGGGTCGAACTGCTGGAGCTGCGCCATGGTGATTTCCGTCGCGCCCATCAGGAAGGGTTTGCCGATCGTTACCGCGCACATGGGCTGCTCGGCGGGCGTCTCGTCGTTGCTGCCCATCACGAAGGAGCCGGCGGGAATCTTGACCAGCTTGAGCTTCTGTCCGCCGCCGAGATCAAGCTCGGCAGCCGCGCCGTCGCCCTGCTTCGCCTTGGCTGCGGCCGCGTCGAACGGCCAGCCGTTCACCGCAGGCGCGGGTGCCGGATCGGCCGGCTTCTGCGGCGCCTTGAACTCAGCCGGCTTGTAGGGATTGATGACGACCTCGGGATCGAAGTCGACGTTGGCGTACTTCTTGGACATCTCGAGGCGGCGGGCCAGGCTCTCTTTGCGCCCGCCCCCCGTCTTTTCAGTCCAGGTGCCCCAGAACGGCACGTTCAGGTCGATCCACGTACACAGCCGGTCCCACTGTTCATGGCTCAGCGTCACGCCGTGATGTCCCTTCTTGAGGATCTGGACCAGCTCCGAGGTGTCGGCGTGGAACTCGAGCGGCGTCAGGATGTGGTAATCGCCCTCGGGGCCGTTGCGGCGCACATACGGGTGGAGGTTGAGATAGGCGGTCGAAAACCCGCCGTCGCCCGGCTTGTTCTCGAAGTTCGGGAGCGGCAGCCCCAGCTTGGTCTTGTCCGTGGCCTTGCTGTTGTGGCAGCCGATGCAGGAGGCGTCGAGCACGTTCTGCACCTCGCGCTCAAACGCGAAGTTGCGGCGCGGCCCGTACCACGGCTTGATCGTCTGCGGCGGCTTTTTGGCGGCGGCGGAAGGGGTGTTCGGCGCGGCGGCGTTCTGTTTCTCGTGGCAGCCCATACAGGCGATGGTCTCGCCGGGCATGCCCACCAGCCACGAGCGCATGAGCTGCAAGGCGTTGCCGTTCTCGTCCAGCGGCTGCACCGTAAGCGGGGTGTTGGCGGGCGCCTTGAAGCTGCACGAGCCGTCCGCCTCGACATCCACGGTGCCGAGCATCACGCGGGGGTCCCAGGGACCCTCGAAGCCGATGTCGTAGTGGCCGCCCGCGTTGCGCGGGGAGAACTCGTAGTAGAAGACGCGCAGCGCCTTGACCTTGCCGTGCGGCACGTTGCGCAGCCCGGGGCCGTTGTTGGCGCCGACCATGTAAACCGTGCAGTCTTTCGCACCCTTCACGTAGCGGTCCGCGGGCATCACCGGCTTGGGCTGCTTCTTGAGCGGCACCGGCTCGTAGAGGTTATCTGAGGCCGACTGCCACAGCGGGATCAGGTTGTCGTAGATGTCGGCCAGCGCGATGAAGAAAGGCCCGTTGTTGTTTTCGTACATGGAGACGAGGAAAAGCTCGTCGTTCAGCGGATACGGGTGCAGGAAGAGCGGCGACGAGCCGTCGACGAGCTGGTCGCGCGTGATGTTTTCCACCGGCTTGCCAAAGCCGGGAATGCGCTGGACCGCGCCGGCGGTCTCCAGGCGTCCCAGCGCCGCGTCGAAGAGGATCAGCTCGCCTTTGCGGGCCAGCCCGTGATGGCCGCTCACAATGCCCACGAACTTGGTCGTGGAGCCCGGAATGGGGCGGGCATAGAAAAGGCTGTTCGGCCAATACGAGCCGCTGCCGTAGAACTCCTGCTGGTCGGAGCCGTCAGGGTTCATGCTCATCAGCACGCGCGAGAAGTAGTGGGCGGTGTCGGTGTACTCCCAGCGCAGGAACATCACGCGACCGTTGGGCATGACGGTCGGGCACCAGTTGTTGTCCTGGTCGAAGCAGACGCGGCGGATGGTGCCGTCTTTCTCCATCACGTCCAGATTTCCCACATAGTCGCTGCCACCCACGCAGGGCACGCCGTGGTAGCCGCTGGTCGAGACGAAAAGCTTTCGCCCGTCGGGCAGGTAGCAGGGATCGTAGAAGTCGATGTCGTTCTGGTCGGACGGCGTGATCTCTTTCACGTCCGAGCCGTCGATGCGCGTTTCGAGCACGCGCCAGCCCTTCTCGTTCTTCTTGCCGGTCGAGAACATGAGCTTCTCGGCGTCGAAATCGAGGTCCACGTCGCCGATGAAATTGTCGCTCGCGTAGACGACCTGCGGGGCCTTGTCGCCCTGCCTGAGCGGCGCGCGCACCACGTCGTTGACGTACCCGCGCAGCGGCACCGAGGAGTTGCCCTGCCAGTTCTGCGGCAGGCCGGTGTGGGCCGAGCCCAGCGAGCGCCTCACAAAGAGCAGCTCTTTGAAATCGACCGCGGGGTGCTTCAGGAAGATCGCGTCCGAGAGCGCCTCGACCTGCTTCGCCGCCGCGAGCTTGACCGCGAAATCGTTGTTTGCCGACGCCTCCGACGCCACCTTGCGCAGGTCGGCCACGCGCTTCAGCAGCGCGTCCTTGTCCTTATAGACCTCGGGATACTTTGCGGCAAAGGCGTTGACCGCGCGCACCAGCGCGTCGGGGTTGAAATACTTGAGGGCCGTGAGCTTCAGCGTCTGCCGACGCCCGTCGCGGAACGCCTGGCGGACTTCCGCGAGATCGGCCACCGACTTCGCCTCGGAGGCCTTTTTGCCGAGGTCTTTGCGAAGCGCGTCGGGAATGTTGCCGACATAGCGCGCGCCCAGTTCGGCATAGGTGCCGGACTGTTTGCCGTGGTAGATCCCCGTGCCCGCGAACTCATCCATGATTTCGGAGCGGGCGTCGGGGAAGTCCTGCAGGAGCCTCTGCGTCAGCGGTCGCAGGTTGTTGAAAGCCTCCAGCTTGTTCTGGGTCGCCAGAACGGAATCGATCCAGTTGCCCTTCTTCTCGTAGGCCTCGTAGACCTCGCCGTCAGAGGCGGGCTCGATCTTTCTGGGGATGATGCGTCCGACCGCCGCGCTCTTCTGCGCGGCGTCGATCGTGAGCGTGGTGGAGGTGGGCTCCGGCTTGGGCAGCGTCTGCTCCCACGCCACTTTACGGTCCGCGCCGAGGATCATCACCGAGCAGTCGTAAAGCCGGCTCGGAATATCCTTGCGGTTCCAGAGCACGATCTGGTCGATGGGCACCTCAGCCTTGAGATCCACCTCCCACCACGGATTCGGCTGGTCCTCCGGCGTGTGGGTGATGGAGCCGCCTTCCCAAGACGTGTTGGTGTTGTTGTCGATGGCGCGTTCGGCCGTGCCGCCGTTGGCGTCCTTGTTCTGAGAGGCCTTGCCTTTCAGCGCGACGTTCGCGCCTTTGGAAAAAACCTGGACCTCGGCGAGCGACAGGGTCGCCTTCTCCTTCGGGATCTCCACGCGGACAAACCGTCCCGAGACCGGTGTCTGCGCGACGGCACCCCACGCCGCCAGAACCGCGACACACCCTAGCACATGACGATCGATAGCCATCTCTCTCCCCCTCTTTCGTAAACGCCGAACTGATAACCCAATTGATGTAACACATTAAAATAGCAAAAACCGCGCCGGCTGACAACGCCGGCGCCGAACGCATCAGCAATTCTCACTATGGCATCGCACGCCAGTAAAGAATGCCCTCACGGGCACACTACAAACAGGTGCTCCAAGTATCCTTGTGTTCGTAGCGCCGTGAGGCGCTTCACCCATAACCCCGCGCGGTCACCCGTAGATCGGGCCAAAATTCCTGCAGGCTCGGTAGTCCGCGCCGATCGGATCATCCACGCCGAACATCCCCCACACATGCGGACGGAAGACCGCCTCGTCCGGCACGTTGGACATCGCCACCGGGATGCGCAGCATCGCCGCCAGCGTGGTCACGTCCGCACCGATGTGCCCGTAGCTGATCGCGCCGTGATTCGCGCTCCAGTTATTCATCACACTGTAGACGTCGCGGAAGGCGCCCTTGCCGGTCAGGCGCGGCACGAACCAGGTGCAGGGCCACGTCGGGTTGGTGCGGTCCATCAGCTTCTGGTTCACGTCCTCGGGCAGCTCGGTGGACCACCCTTCGGCGATCTGCAGCACCGGCCCCAGCCCTTTGACCAGGCTGATTCGCGTCATGGTCAACGGCATGCTTCCTTCGGAGAGGAAGCTGGAGGAGTACCCGCCGCCGCGGAAATATTCGACATCGGCCGGCGCCCACCGGGTGGCCTTGAGGCAGGCCTCGGCCTCTTTCTGCGTGATGTCCCAGAACGGTTTCATCACGGGCTTGCCTTTTTCGCGCTGCTTGCCGCAGGCGTCCATGCAGGCCGCGCCCGAGTTGAGCAGATGGATGAACCCGTTGGCGTTGATGCCCGTCATCTTTTTGCCGGTGACGCGCTTGACCGCCTCGGGGCTCCAGTAGGTGCGCACGTCCGCGAAGATCTGCGCGCGGTTGGTGAGCAGGTACATCAGCAACATGCAGACGCCGTTGAGCGAATCGTTTTCGGTCGCCACCAGATACGGCGCACGGATGCCGTTCCAGTCGAAGGAGCTGCTGAGCACCGACTCCAGGAAGTCGCCGTTGGGCTTGTAGTCGGTCCACTGGCGCTGCCCCTGGAAACCCGAGGCGATCGCGTTGCGGCCGAGGGCCTCTTCGCCGTAACCCAGCTTCTCCAGCGCGGGGTTGCCGACCATCAGGTCGCGCACGATGAGCGCCATCTTGACCACATACTCCCAGTCGGCGTCTTTCGCGGCACGGGATTTCTGAAGCTCTTTTTTGTTCAGGTCCTTGCCTTCCTTGCAGAACTTCTTGGCCCACGCCAGCGCCAGCCCGTACTCGGCCTGGTCGTAGATGCCTTCGCCAATGCGTCGGTCCACCTCGCACATGTCGACATTCTCGGTGCGCATGCCCAGGTAGTCCTGAAAGAAATCGGGATTCACGAACGAGCCCGCGATGCCCATCGACGAGGTGCCGACCGAGAGATACGACTTGCCGCGCATCATCGCCACCGCAAGCCCGCCCTTGACAAAGCGCAGGAGCTTCTCGCTGACGTCCGCCGGGATGGACGTGTCGGTGCGGTCCTGAACCTCTTGTCCGTAAATGCCATAGGCCGGGAAACCCTTCTGCGCGCAGCCCGCCAGCACGGCGGCCAGATAGACCGCGCCCGGACGCTCCGTGCCGTTGAAACCCCACACCGCCTTGGGCAGATGCGGGTTGGTATCCATGGTCTCCGTGCCGTAACACCAGCAGGGCGTCACCGTGAGCGACACGCCGACGTTCTCGCGCTCGAACTTCGCCGCGCAGGCCGCGGCCTCGGCGCACCCGCCGATGTTCGTGTCGGCGATCACGCATTGCACGGGCGAGCCGTCCGGATATTTCAGAGTCGCCGAGATCAGCTTGGCCGCGCTCTTGGCCATGTTCATCGTCTGGTCTTCCAGCGACTCGCGCACACCCCGCCGCCGGCCATCGATCACCGGGCGGATGCCGACCTTGGGGAAACCCCCGTCACACCAAACCGTTCTGCTCATAAAAAAACTCCTTGCTTTGTGAACAGTATACGCTTCCCCGTTGTTTTTGGAATAGCAAGAATTGACCTCGACCTGTCAATTCTTGACCTCGAAAAAACCCTTTTGCGCCCCCGCCCCTTTGCGATACACTGAAAGACGCTTATAGAAAAACGGCGGCGCAGGTGCGCTCGCCTGACGTAGGGGCGACCGACCGGTCGCCCCTACCCCGAACCCGTACGGCCGGTCGCCCCTACGAACGATCTTTTTTATGATGGATAATGCCGCTATTCTTTCACGCGCGTGGGCAGTCATCGACACCGAAATCGATGGTCTGCGCACCGCCCAAGCCGCGCTCGGTGACGACTTTCTCGCCACCGTCCGACTCATCCTCAAGACGCTCGACAAGGGCGGCAAGATCGTCGTCACCGGCGTCGGCAAGAACCTGCACATCGCCGAAAAACTTTCGGCCACGCTCGCCAGCACCGGCTCGACCAGCGTGGTCATGAATCCCATCCAAGCCATGCACGGCGACCTCGGCATGATCGCCGAGGACGATGTGTTGCTCGCGCTCAGTTTCTCCGGCGAGTCGGACGAGGTCATCAAGCTCATCCCCGCCGTGCGCCGCCTCAACATCCCGGTCATCGGCATGGTCGGCAACGCGGACAGCACGCTCGCCCGCCTGAGCGACGTGGTGCTTTGCGTGCGGATCGGCAAAGAGGCCTGCCCCTTCGGCATGGCCCCCACGACCAGCACCACCGCCACGATGGCCGTGGGCGACGCGCTTGCCATGGTGCTGATCGAAGCCCGCAATTTCAACAAGGAAAGCTATGCCAAGCTCCACCCGGCCGGCGCCATCGGGCGCGCGCTCGTCCTGCGCGTGAAGGACATCATGCGCACCGGCGAGCGCCTGGCCCGCCTGCCGCAATCGGCCACGATCAAGGACGCCATCATGGCCATGACGACGGCCAAAAGCGGCGCCGCGCTCGTGGCCCACGCCGACGGCCGCCTCGCGGGGATCTTCACCGACGGCGACCTGCGCCGCCACCTCTCCGAAGGGCAAGACATTCTCCGCAGCCCCATCCATTCGGTCATGACGCACAAGCCCATCTCCGTCTCCGACGAGGCCTTCGCGGTGGAGGTGCTCCGCCTTTTTGAGAAGTACAAGATCGACGACCTGCCCGTGGTCGACGCCGAGGGTAAGCTGGTCGGTTACGTGGATATTCAGGATCTGCCCAAAATGAAGGTGATGTGAGGCTGAGGCAGGCCAAGGGAAGAGTGCGGACAAGTGAACTTCTCTGACCATATTGACAGTTTCATGTTGGCCGTGCTGCTGCATGTCGTGGGGCTGTTCGTCGTGGGCAGCCAGCTTTCACAAGCTCTCGAACTGGCCGCCGCCGCGCCAGAGTTGGAGGTGACCTCCGTCTTGGTATCGATCGAGGAGCCGACGATTGATTCGCCCTCCTCCCCAAACTCCGACGTCCAGCCCTCGATGCCAAACCCCGAACCGCTCCCGCTTCCGCAGTCCGTCGAGCCCGCGCCCGCAGAAGCGCTGCCCGACAAGCCCGACTTTACCGAAGCTCTGACCCCTCCGCCGCTTCCCGTGTTTCAAACGGAACCTTCTCCCGTCGTGATTCCCCTGCCCGCGCCGTCCCCGGCACCCGCTTCCCCGGCACCCGCGCCTGTCCAGCCCGCCACAGGCGTCGCGCAGGCCGCCACAGGCGTCGCGCAGGCCGCCACATCGCCCGGCCCCTCGGGGCCCCCGGCCACCCTTCAGACGGTCGGCGCCGGAGGAGGCGCCAGCGAGCGCGTGGACGCCCAACCCTCGCTGAAGCGCGCGATTAAGCCCAACTATCCCATCGGCTCGCGCCGCCGCAATGAGGAAGGCACCGTGATTCTCGACGTGACGGTCGCCGCCGACGGCCGCGCCTCCAAAGTCGTGAGTGTTTCCTCCAGCGGTTTTGCGGACCTCGACCACGCCGCCGAACTCGCCGTAGCCAAGGCTCATTTCAAGCCCGGCATGCGCGACGGCAAGCCCGTCGAGTCGGCCGCACGCCTCACGCTGATCTTCCGGCTGCGCGATTCTTGAAAAGCGGTAGCGGCGCGCCTTACGGCCGCGCCTTTTTTTGCCGCAGCCTCGCGATGTCATCGCGCAGACTGTTCAATTCGCGGCGGTCTGCCGTCGAAAGCTTGTTCTCCGCCCCCACGCTCCCGACCGCCTTTTCCGCGCCCTCCGCATCCCCGCGTTTGACCGCGATCAGGGCCTCCACGAGAAAGAGCCTCTTGTCGGCGCTGCTGACCGCGCGGGCCTTGGCCAGCGCCCCGGACGCGCCTTCCGCGTTCTCTTTCTCAGCAAGCACAAAAGCCAGCGTGGCCCAGCCCTCGTACCGGCCGGGTTCGCGCTCGGTGGCCTTGCGGGCGACCGTCTCGGCTTCGTCCAGCTTGCGGATGCGGCAGAGCACCTGGGCGTAGTTGTTGAGCGCCGCCAGTGTCGGCGCGGAACCGGACACGCTGCGCCGCAGATAGGTTTCGGCATCGCCATACTGCCCCTGCTCCAGACGGATCGACCCCATGATGAAATTGGCGTACGGGTTATCGGAGCGCTGCCGCAGGATCGCCAGCGCATGGACTTCGGCAGCCCCCTGATCTTCCAGCGAAACATCCAACATCAGCATCACCTCCTGCAGCGCCTGCACATCCGGACGGAGCAGCGCGGCACGTTGGTAGCAGAGCCGCGCGTTTTTGTACCCCGCCTTGCCCTTGGTCTGCCACACCCGGCCCTGAACCACCTGCGCAAAGTAGGAATCCTTGCCGTCTGCGGCTTTGGCCAGCTTGGGCAAGATCTTCGTCTCCACCGCCGCCGCGTCCTGCTGCTCGAGCATCACCATCGCCAGCATCGCCAAGGTCATGGGCGAAGCGCCCGGCTCGTCGCCGAGTTCCTGCAACAGCACACGCGCCCGCGGCAGGTCGCCGGAGGCCAGATACAGCGCGGCCCAATCTTGCCGGAGTAGACGCTTCGGCGCGCCCGCCGCCTCGCCGGTCTCCAAAACCTTTCGCGCGTCCTCAACCACGTTCTGCTGGAGCGCCATGCGGACTAAACCGGAAATCGCGAAGGTGTTTTTGGGGTCGCTCAGAATCGTCTTCCTGTACTCTTCCGCGCTTTGGGTGAAATCGCCGCGCATTTCGTAGACCGACGCCATCATCGCCGTCAGAGCCGCACGCTTGTCCTCGTCCTGTTGCAGCGAATAGGCGCTGCGCAAGCCCGCAAGCACCGATCCCGGACTGCTCGACAAGGCCCACGACCACCCCATCTTCACAAACAGGTCGTAGTTCCGGACATAGCCATAATGCCGGCTGAGCGACCACAGCGGATACCGGTCTTTGGTGTTCTCGACTTTGCGCCGGAGCTGATACTCCACGGACTCCTTCATCTCCGGGTGGATGCCGCGCGAGACCATCTCGAAGACATTCAGCAGCGCGCTGATGTTCTCCGGCGACATGGCCCGGGCTTTGAGGTACGCGGTAAACGCCTCCTCAGGCCTGCCGATATCGTCCAGCGTCACCCCCAGATTATTCGCGACAAAAGCGAGGTGCCGCCGCAGGGCGACGCGATGGCGGTAGGACAACTGCTGCGGATAGCCGTCAGGCGTACACAGGAAGGCTTCCCACGCCTGCCAGAAAGCCGCATGTTCCTTCAACAGGTCGCGCGTCTTAAGCTCCCCGCCGCTCTTGACACCGCCATAAAAAAGCCGCTCGGGAACCGGAACCCACCCCGAGCCGTACCAGATGTCCGGCAGCCCCATGCACACCGCCCGACTGCCGATCGCGGCATCCGTCGAAAAAAGATCGTCGATGAACGTGAAGAGATTGTAGTTGACCAGACTCTCCGCCCGCAGCTTGGCGTTTTCAGAAAAAGAAGCGTCCTCGTTGATCGCACGCAAGATGTGGGCCGCATAGTTCCGTTCGGTCGCACGATACGGGCACAGCAGCTTGACCGGAACGCCCCGCTCATGCGCCCGGATCAGCAGGTTGGGGTCGATCAGGCCGTTCGCCACCAGCCAGACCCGACCCTGCAGTCCGTCCAGCACGGTGTCGGCCGCCTGATCGGCGAACGCGCCGTTGTCGGCTGTCTGGAACCTTCCGTTCAACACGCCGGAGACGGCAAGCAACCCCACCAGCACAGGTACGAGCAAAATGCCCGTGCCACGCCCTGCCATGAAAACCCGCGTCTTGGATTTTTCATCTGCGGCCACACTCACGTCCTCTGTATGCTCGTCCTCCGTTTCGGAGGAAGCTTCGGTGCTCAGCGGATCGTTCAACACGGCCAATGCCCGCCACGAAGCCACGAGCAACCCGACCCCGATGCCCGCCAGCGTGTAGGTGGCGGCAGGGATCACCCCTTTAGACGCCGTCACCCCCCACGGCGAGATCGGCACATTGAACATCATCAAGACCGCCGACACCGTCAAGACGCCGCTCAAGACCAACAGGCTCCACGTCCGACGATTGTCGAGCGTCTTGAAAGCGGCGAAGAACGACAGCGCGGCCGCGCCAAGACCCATCGCGAACACCGGGAACCACAGGTGCCTCGGCAACAGGTGTGAGATCACATCGGCTTGGTCGCGTAGCACGCCGACCACGATGGGGAGAAGCGCATGCAGCGTCGGAGCTTCACCGTGCGCGAGGGCAAAGCCGCGTGCCGACACATAGTGAAGCCCAACCAGAACCGCCAGCGCGAGCCAGGCGGCGGCGAAAAGCCGCCCCACCCGGCACCAGACGAGCTTCCACTCCATCACCACCGCGAAGGCGGCCATCACCGGCGCGGCCACGATGAACAAAGGCGACTCCGCAACGCCCGCTCCGTAAGCGGCACCGAACAGCAGCAGCCAGATGACCTTTTGCGAATAGGCGTAAACCGTCAGCAACTGGGCGCAAAAGAGCAAGAGCGCGACATCGAAGATCTCGGGACTGAAGCGGGTGGCCGCCTGCCAGACCGGCAAGCTCACCGCCACGGCCAGCGACGCCACAGCGCCGCCATACCGGGCGTTCCGCGAGGCGTGGGTGACCGCGGACTCCTCCCGCATCACCTCGAAGACCGCAAACCAGACCAGCTTGTAGACCCACCCCACCGCCAGCGCCCCGGCCAGCGCGGCCAGCAGGTTCAAGCGCAAGGCCAGCGAGAGGTGCGGCAGCCCGAGACCGGCCACCCAGTGGCCCAGCGCGGTCAAGAGCGGGCGAGTAGGCACCTCGCGGACATCCAGCCCGGCCACCCAGGCGATCCACGTTGCGGAAGTGCCCGGGAAGGCATAGGTGACAACCGTGCTTCCGTAGAGCGCCAGAGCGGCGGCGAAGAACAGCAGACAAGGCCAGCGCGACCGGCGCCAGCGTCCATGCGTGATCGGACGGAACGGGAGAAACAACATGCTTCGATCCTCCGAGCGTAACCGGGCCTATACTCCGTAGAAATAAAAAAAGGCGGCAACCGAAGATGCCGCCCGTTTACGTCGCTGTGGTGCGCATCAAACCCGTTTTCTGCGGCGCAACGCAGCCGCAGCCGCGCCGATGCACAGCAGCGCCGCCGTGCTAGGCTCAGGCACCGCTGCCCACTGTGAAAACTCGGTCGGCGAGAAAACGCCCGTCGAAGGTGTCATCGCATCAGCGGTGATCGCCGAGGAGCTGTTGTACGCCAAGGCGGAACTGTACGAATACTGATGTGCGTCATTGAAGAGCACCACGTAATAGCCGCCCTCGCCGCGAACCGTGCCGTCTGTCGTGGCCTGCTCGCCGATGCCGAGCGGCGTGATCGCCAGACCGGAGACGGCCGTGCCCAATTCCACGCCGGTCGCTATCGCACCGCCCGCATAAGCCGGCGTGCCGCTCGACACGTAGACCAAGACCGCCGAAGAGGTGCCGCTCAACGGGGCATCAACCGCCCAGTGGATCACCACAGCCTGCGAGGTCACTGCGCAACCGAGGGCCAGCAAGAAGGAAACAACAATCGCTTTTTTCATAGTACAACCTCTATTCGCTTACTCTCTGACCATCAAGGTGGAAGGGGAAGGAACCGGTTCCGCGCCGGAGATACCAGAACCCCTGGCCGGCCGGAATCGTCACGTTTGCCAAGGTGTAGCCCGAGGTGATCCACTTGTGATCCAACGCACTGTACCCCGCAGCCCAACCATCCGGCTTCACAAAGTAGAAGTATTCGGTAAACGTACCGTCCGTGTTGACCACCAGAATCTTATCCGAGGTCTTGGTGTTCCCGGTTCCGCCATACGCGCCGGTCCAGTCGATGCCTGAATCGTTCAGCGTGAAATCAGACAAGCTCGCGTAGCCGACCAGATTGAGCCCGGGGTTGATCGCCGTGGTCTGATGGGCGGAAGAGATCTGCCCTTTGACATACACCGGCGTGGCACTTACCGCGCTGCGCTTGATCCAGAAGCCCAAGCCCCGCGCGATGGCGAACGCATTGGCCTCCGGCGGCGTGAGTGTCTGAAGGGAGCCGTCAGGCATGATCTTTTCGGTGGTAATCTTCGTCCAGCCGATACCCGTCTGATACCAGTAATAGTAGTAAACCTGGCTGGGTCCGCTGGTCGTCAACACCACCAACTGATCGGCTGCGGCCGGGTCGCCTGCGGAAGTCAGGCCGTTCGTCGCCACGAGATCCGAAAGCATGCCGGCCGCACCAGAGCCCAGACACGCTTCGAACGGAACAGTAATGATCGTGCTGCCGATGCCCGGCGCCGTGATCGCGGCAAACCCGACGGCATTGGCACCGTCAATCGGCTGGATGGCGGCCCGGCTGCAAACGGCTACGGCCAACGCTGCCGTGAACATCAAAATTCTCTTCATCTCATTTCCTCTTTCTGGCTTGGGGACCACTTCTGTTAGCGCCCGATAACCCTGAAAAAGCGCACTTTGTCCGTCGGGGAAACTTGAACCGCCGCACGCACCTCAGCCGCCTGGCCCTCGCCCACGGTGTTCAGCGGGGTTGCCTGAACGCGCGTCGCGGGTGCCTGACCCAGCGTCGAAACCGCTGCGGCCTGCCACACCCCGGCGGCAAGATCGGTCGTGCTCTGCACCTCGTACAAGGCGCTGGCCGAGACGTTCTTGAAGCTGACATCCACGCTCGCGCCTTTGGGACTGACCGCCGTGATCTCGGGGACCGGTGTGGCCGCGCTCGTCTGCGTCGCTGCGGTGGTCGCCAAGGTCGGGGCGCCATTGTTCTGCGACGCCACGTTCAGCGAATGGAGGCTCGTCGAAGCGCCGGTCGCCGAGGCCGCGGTCGCGCCTAAGCCAGCCACCAGCCCGCCAACCGCGCCATCCGCCGTGCGCGTATCGAGCGCCACGATCACCCAGGAGCCGTCGGACGGATAGAGGTCTGCCGGATACTGGATGGCCTTGAAGCCGCACTTGGCTCCGGCGACCGCAACGCCCTTGGTGGCGATCTTGTTGCTCACCGGATCGACCAGCGTGCCGTCCGTGTACAACCCCTGGAAGGCGGCGTTCTTAGCGACGTAGACCAGGAGGTAGGTCTCGCCGACCTGAACCTGCTGCCCGTCAGCGTAATAGTCGGGACCCTGGGTCGAGATCGACAGCGTCAGTTGCGCCAAGTCCGACCCGAAAGCCGACGCGCCCAAAAGGAGTCCTGAAACAAGGAAGAGTGTTTTTTTCATTTCGTATCTCCTTAAGGCACGATCTGCGGTTTGAAGAACGTGAAGCCGCCTTCCGGGATGGTGAAGGTGTAGGTCGCTTTCCCGGCCGTAAAGTCTGCGTACGACGGCGTGACCGCGCCGCCGAGCGTGGTCCATCCGTCGCCGATGTTGATCTTGCCCAACAACTGGATCTTGCCGTTGATCGGGCCGCTCTTGTCCGCGCCTTTCGTCGTGAGCGAAAGCGTGATGATGAGGGAGGTCGGCGAGGCCATGTCGATCTTCGAGATGCCGAAATCATATGCGACCGGCACCGGGGTGTTCGCATCGCCGCCCAGTTCGCCCAGCAGGTAGGCCGCGTCAAGTTGGGCAGAGGTGAAGCCGCCAAAGTTCGCCGTCCCGGACAGACGGCCGTCATTGAAGTAATTCGCGAGCCAGTTAGTCACGGCCGATCCGCCAGTGCCGGGGAAGTTGACCACTGTGGCCGGAACCGCTCCCATCACCCCGGGGTAAGCCGGATTGCCGTGGCTGACATACAGCTCATCGATCAGGCCGGTGCCGTTAAAGCTGACGGCCTCCAGCGTGTTGGCCGCGCCCCCGGTTTTTAGGCTCAAGCCCGTAAACACCGGCACATCGTTCATCAGCACGTCGAATTGGGTGCCGTACATTTTGACCGTGACCTGGTGCCAGATGTCTGGATCCAGCGCCGTGTTGTTCGTGCGCGAGCCGTCCTTATGCACCGCGACCAGCTTGGCGTCCGAGGAGACGTATATCGCCAGCTTGACGTTGTCCAGCAAAGCCGGGTTCGGAGCCCCGGTCATGGTGTCGAACTTGACGCGAAAGTCCAAATAGACCGGCGCGGCACCGAATTGGACCGGGCCGGCGGGATTAGAGGTCAGCGTGTTGGTGACCGTCACGTCCTCCGTGTTGAGCCGCAGCACCTTGGCGCTGGCGTCGAACCACACATTGGGGCGTACCGGCATAACCGAAATCGAAGGAACAAAGCTGGCGGTGACTTCGGTGGATCCGCCGCTGGCCCACGGGGGCAGCGTCGAGTCGAACGCTTCGCGATACGCCCCGTTGACAGCAGGCGTCACGTTCCAGGCCGAGGGAACAATCGAATCCGCCGCCTGCGCACCGCCCTGTAGCGCCCCTACGAATACTCCGAAAATACCCGTATAGGCGGCCCTTTTCAACCGCAGTCTAGTCGACATCATAGGACTTGTCTCCGAATTTGGCAAACACACCTGACCTTTTAAAAGATTAGGCGAATTCAATCAATGTCATAGATTACGCCATCAAACCTGTCACGCGCAAGGGGAAAGTTAGAAAATTAAACCACTAATTGTCCAATTGCTTAAAGTAGAGGATGCGGTGCTGGTGGTAATCGGTCGGCACGGAACCTTCTGCGGGATACGGGTCGCGCCAGACCAGCGCGACCGCACGTCCGCCGGACAGCGTTTTGACGCCGCTGTCCGTGCTGCCGCCGAACGAGGGCACCGTGGCCTCGGCCCGCAAAACGTAGAGGAAGAGCTGCTGGCGGTCCGAGAAGGACTCCAAGGAGAAGGAGTAGAGCATCTTGCGGTCGATCTCGTACAGCGGATCGGTGAGGGTTGCCGGCGCGAACCCGCCGTTGAAGATTGTCTTGGGATCCCCTTTCGAGTACCAGCCGAAATTGCTCTCTGTTCCGTAGACATCCGAAAGGTGGCTCGTCATGACCGTGTTGAGCGGCGACGTCTTCTTGGCGTTGACCACGCATTTTACCCAGCCGTTGGTGAACGCGGACCAGGACGACGTGCCCAGAAGCTTGTCGAACACGTAGTCGCGCACGGTGGCTTCCGGCGGGCCACCCCCCGGCTGCAGTTTGGAGCCTGCCCAATAATAGTCCGCCGGCGTGTTGACCACCGCCGCGATGAGCACCTGCGGGAGGTCGGAAAGCGGGTTCACGCGGGCGCCCGGCACCGTTCCGTCCGGATTATTCGCCGTGAAGTTCTCGTAAATCTTGTCGTGCGGAAGCGCTGCACCGTGATCGTACAGCCGGATGGTGCGGAACATGTAATCCTTGTCTTGCGCCTTATCGACCGTGTCCTGCGTGCGGAAGTCGACATCTGCTCCTCTCACATCGAGCGGGAACGGCCTCACGATGAACCCCAGTTCGCCCGGAGACTGCAAGACGCCGACATCCGAGACGGACATATAGATGTCGCCGTCGCGGCCGTCCTTGCCCAGCAGCGCCACCGTCGACGGGTTGATCTTGGGTACGATGGTGGCGCCAGCCTCAGCATCGTTCTTGATCCAGTTCCCGGCCTTATAGTTGAAGCGCGGGTCCGGCACCTCCAGACACGTCCATTGATACTTGATCGGCTCGTTGTTGACGGCCATGGTCTTTTGAACCGTTAGCGTGCCGTCCGTCTGGAAAAAGATTTTCGGCACGCCGACAAACTCGGCGACCGGGTCGCCGATCCCGGGATACGGAGTAAATTGCGGCACACTGTCAACCACGTCCGTGCCAGACAGGACCGTCACAAACACCAGCAGCGCGACGCTGAACGGCTGGCCTTCGGTAAACCCCGTGGGTGCGCCGTTTACGGTCGTGCCGTCCTCGCTGTCGATCATTTTGATGGTCAATTTCGAAACATCGGCCGCGGTGAGCTTAACTGGGACGTGGGTATAACAATTCGCCGGATCGGTAGTGTCTTTGTTCCAAAAGTCGAAATTCGCGGACGTCCCGGTCACCTTTATGTAGTTGGGTGCCAGCGGCGGTTCCGTAAAGCCCTGCGCTGTCTTCGCCACATGCGTTTTGAACACCCTGAAATAGGCCTCAACCGAGACTTTGAAAGAGGGTTGCGGCGTGCGGTCCTTCTGGTTCTTAAACGGCCAGACCAGCTCCACATCCAACTGGGCTGTGGCCGGATTGCCCATGAGTTGGAGTGAATAGATATTCTTGTTTCTCGCCGGAACGGCCCCTTGGACAGCTACGCTCTCCATGATGACGGTCGGCGTGAAAAAGGCCGGCACCAGTATCTGGCTGATCATCGGCACCCGCTCCACCGACGGTATGTTCAGGCTCTTGGGAATGCTGTCCGTATCGATGTAATCGGCGATCATGGTGGCCATCATCTGCGCCGAGGAGCCTGGCAGCCCGCCCGATACCGCGTTCGCGAGCGCGGTCTGGAACTCCCCTTGCAGCGCAGCGGTCGCCGTGCGGGTCTGCGCCAAATCGCCGGCCGCCACCGGCTGCGTCTTGCGGATATTGCAGGGCTGGGCGCCCGTCGCGGGCTCGGATTTGACGATGCTGTCGGTGCAAAGGATGTGCGAACTCGCAAGGTCAAAGAAGAACGCGTCGCTGCTCTCCCCCTTGTAGTTGATGAAGCTGTGATAGGGGCTGCCGAACGGCGTGTCGGTGTTGGGCGTGCTGATTGTCGCGGGGACGCTGTCTTTCCGCCGCTCATACATGCAGGCGTAGAAGTCCTGAAGGGTCTCATAGCGGAAGTCAACGTTCTTGACCTTGTCGTCGAAAGCCTTTCGCTGATTGTCATTGGCGAACAGGTGCCCGATGCTGACGCGGTTGGTGACGCTGTCGCGGACCGAGGCTTTGCAGACATTCACGTCCAGCATGTCGGAGATGTTGACGCAGACGAAGGCGTAGCGCCCGACATCGACAGCGGCCGCGTTCGGCTGCAGGTTCGCCGGCATGCTGATCGGGCGCCATTTGGCGCCGGCCGTGGCGTCGTTGGGGACCGAGTACCGCCGCGCGTCGTTGACGAAAATCCCCGGTATGAAGCTCAGCGACTCCAGCGACAGCACCCGCGCGTTCATGCTGTTGGTGCCGCCGTTGTCGTACGAAACCGACACCCGTCCGGGCCAGTTGGGAAACTTGGCGTACGGGTTGCGCAGCTCTTCGTCGACGTCGTCGATCGCGCGGCAAAGCCCGGCGTTCAGCAGATGGCGGGCGGTGGTCGCGTGGCGGTAATTCGAGGAGGCCTGCCGCTCGATGCGCATGTAGACCGCGAACGAGACCGCGCTGATCATCATGAAGCTCAGGAAGCCGAGCACGATCAGCAGGGCGGAGCCCGCTTCGGCAGACGGACGATGCGCACGGGCTTTTTCGCGGGCAGCGCCCGCCGCCGGAATACCGGCTGAAAAATCCAAGTGCGCCCTGTCCGCCCGCGCTCCGCTCTTTGAGGGGGCGCTGCCGCCGCGTACGTATCGGAAATCGATTCTCATGGGATTACCCTACCTATAACTTAAACGGATTAAGATTAAGATTAGGATTAGGATTAGGATTAAGAGGAATCGAGACCATTCGTAATCTTAATCTTGATCGTAATCTTAATCGGCAAATAGCGTTATCCTCTTCGTTCATTCCCGCTTTACAGGCGGCGGGCTAACAGCCTAAACACCTTACACCCTCTCCCTCACCTCGCGTACCGGTGGCGGTTGGGGAAGGTGACCGTCGCGGGAAAAGTCTCTGTGTCACTGGAAGTGCTCTGGTTCTTTTTGTTGACGAGCCGGAACTTGTAAGGGGTTCCCCACGGGTCGAGAAACGCGCCGTTGACCATCGACGCGTTGAGGTAGACGGTGTTGTCCTGATTTTTACCCAGCAGCTCTTTCAGGTTTTCCGCCGTGGCAATCAACTCCGAGCCATCGACCGTTACCGGCCAATCGTCATACGCCGCCTCGTACGAAAGCCAAGCGTTGACCATCTCGCGCAGCTCCACATTGGCCTTGGCGACGCGGGCCGCGGCGCGGGCCTGCCCGATCCCCGAGAAAGCCACGCCCATCAGGATCGCGAGCATCCCGATGACCACGATCATTTCGATCAGGGTAAAGGCCCTGGAAGAGCGGCGGTCAGAAGGCGGAGGACAGAGGACGGAGGGCGGAGAGCCCGCATTGCCCTGTATCCAATTGACTGTTGAAGATAACCGTTTCATAAAATCGCGCTCCTCTTTCCGTCCTCTGCCCTCATGATCGGCGGGCCTCACTTGTCGATAACTTCAACGGTAGGGACGCCTCCCCGAGGCGTCCGCGGACGGTTCGGGGAAACCGCCCTACCCGAGTTACCCGTAACGTTTATTCTAGCTCCGCTGGCGGCGGGCTTGCCTATAACTTCAACGGTAGGGACGCCTCCCCGAGGCGTCCGCGGACGGTTCGGGGAACCGTCCCTACCAGAGTTACCCGTAACGTTTGTTCTAGCTCCGCTGGCGGTAGGCTTAATTATCCACCCACGTCTTGATGTCGTCCTTGGTGTTCCACATTTTGTCCGGACCCGCCGAGGCCGCGCCGATGTCCAGATTGGCGCCCGAAGAACTCACGCTCGCATCAAAGGTGATATACAGCGGCAAGCCCAGCGGGTTCAGGTCGCCATATACGGCTTTCATGTTTCCCAGCGTCGGGCTGCTGGCGCTTCCCAGCCCGGCGAAGGCCAGAACGTTCGCAGACGGCTTGTCGTATCTGTTGCCCTCCGCGTCAAGAACGGCCTCTGTCCGCGCTCCCGCGGTCGAGTAGGTCACGTAGGTCAGCGCCCGCAGGGGCGTCGCCCCCGGCTTGCTCTCATCGCGGCTGCCGGTTCCGTTCAGCGTGTAGAACTTGAGCGAGCCGCTGAACGACTGAGCGTCGCCTCCCAGTTTGTCTTTAAGCGCTTTGGGGATTGAACGCGCGTCAACCGCGGCGGACGCGTCGCGCTGGATCGCGCCGATCGCCCCGCGCACCTGCATATAGCCGGACGCCCGCTTGACCCCGGTGCGCCACGCGAGGCTGGTCTGCTGGAAAAGCATCCCGAGCATCATCACGATCACGACCAGAATGCTGGAGGCGACCAGCACCTCGATCATCGAGAACCCGGCCTGGCGGCTCTGTGTTCTGTTAGCGTTTGCCTTCATCCCTTGCCTTTCGGGCGGGCACGGAGACCCGCCCCTACAAAATCATGTGCGGGCGACCGGGCGACCGCCCCTACTTCGTCGGATCACCCTGGAACAGGGCCTCCGCATAATAGACCGGATTATTGGAATACTGGTTGAGATTAGCCTTCTCCTGCTCCGTCGACTGCACCATAATTCCCATGATCTTTTCCGAATACCCCTCAACCGGGCGACAGATGATCTGATATTTGACCGTCCCCTTCGGCTCGGTCCACCCGGTCGGTTTCTTTCCTTGTGAACCCGTTCTCATGCTGTTCCACGTCGACCAGGTGATATTGGTCTGGGAAAGCAGGGCCACCATTTGGTTCAGGACGTCGTCCGCAAAGACCGCCTGCTTGAGGTCCGCCCGCCCCTGCGTGCTCTCGCGCAGCCCCAGCGGGTAGAGCACCACCATGCTCAGGATGCCGACCGCCATGACGAAAACCGCCATGTTGACCTCCATGAGCGAGAATCCGGCTTGTTGACGCTGTCTCTTCATACGCCTATTTCCACTTCTCATCATACTTGATGGACCCGTCGGTCGCTACGGTTATGCTGCACCGTCCGAGCGGCGCCTGCATCGCTTGGATGCTGAGCACTTTCGCGGTGGCCGAGCCGTCCGGCTTAAAGGTGACGCACACCGGCTTGCTGTTGTACTGCGGCAAGTCCGCGAACTGGAAGCCGCGCGGCAAGGAGTTGATCGGCACCGCCTCGATGCCGTACGCGTCGCCCACGGCCCACGAGGCCGCGTTCGCATTGGGCACTTTCGTGTTGACGACAAAGCCGAACATCGGGATCTTCTTCATGACCTCCTGCCCTGTCAGCGCCAACTCGTAAGCGGATGACATATCGGTTTCGCGTGCCGCCACCGATGGGAACACGTTGGACCACTTCCCTTGCTGGAGGTTATAAATCCGGATGCTCCCCAGATAGTTCGCGTCGATCGCCGCCGTTCCGAACATCTTGTCCAGCGACGCGAACTCGTCGATATAATATTTGCCCTGGCTGATGAACGAGATGCGGCCGATCTCTTTGCAGACCACATAGGAAGGAGCGATTTTTTCCTTTTTGGTCGCTTCGTCATACCCTGTAACCTCATTGAACAGCATCACGCTGACGCGCGTGCCCTCCATGCAGGCACGCTGGCGCGCGAGGATCAGCGTGTTCGCCAAGTGCTTGACCGCGCTCCGGCGCGTCATGCCGCGGATGGCGCTGAAATAGCTGGTGACCGCCATCGTGGTGAGCATCGCCATGATGGACATCACCGCCAACAACTCCAACAGCGAGAACCCGCGCCGCCGGGTATGTGTGGTCCTGTTATTCATGTGTGTAGCCTTACCATCCATACCTTCAACCCGATTCAGTACTTGGTTTGCTTCGGACAACTGTGGTCGCTCTGCCGGTGAACCTTAACCGAATCCGTAAGCAGGTTGAACTCGACGCAATAATAATTAATGCGGCTGGTATCATCCGGGTTCGGGTACATGAGCGGCACATCGGTCCGGCCAGCGCTCAGCGCCGCGTTCAGCTTCATGCGGCTTCCGTTATAGTACACCATCAGCGACGAGCCGTCCAAATAGGCCATGCCGCTCTTGCCCCCCGCGCCGTTATACAGGGGCTTGAAGACCTCTTTGTTGTCCGGGCCATGATACCAGACCGACGTGTCGTTGCCTTGCGGCGTCAGCGTCACAGGCCACTCGTGCTCTTGGTTTTGATAGGTCACCAGCGCCATCGCCAAAGCTGTGCAGGTGGTGTCGATACGCTTGTTGCGGCTCTGCTTCACCGCCTTGATCGCCGCGCCGGTCGCGAGCGTGGCGATAATCGCCATGATCGAAATCACCACCAGCAACTCGAGGATGGTGAACCCGCGCCGCGTCATCGCGTTTCCGCTTTCTTTCTTCATGTCAAAAAACTCTCTCGTTTGCCGTTTTACAACGTCCCGGCGTTTTCTGCCTACCTTGTCGATAACTTAAACGGATTACGATTAAGATCAAGATTAGGATTAAGAGGAATTGAGACCATTCGTAATCTTACTCGTTCAAAAAGTTATCCTCTTCCTTCCCGCTCCACGGGCATCGGGCTAACAGCCTAAGCCCCTCTTCGTCACTTCTCGCCTCGCGACTGGCCATAGTTCCAGCTCAAACGGTCATCGCCCGGAAACCGGGTGGGCTGTGACTCCGCATCCCTGCCGTCCGGACCGCGCGACCAGACCAACACCGACGCGCGGATTTTTGCCCCTTTCGGCGAGCCCTCGCTGCCATCCACATAGCCGTCGTAGTTCAGATCCAAACGGTACTGTATGCGGTGGTCAGACAGTTTACGGCCGTCCTCGAGCACCGCGTCGGCGCTGGAAATCTTAGGGTTCTTTCGGAGAGACGAACGGCCCCAAGGGTCCAGCATGCCGAACCGGTCCAGCCCGTTGGTTGAGCTCATGTTCAGATCCAAGAGGTGCTTTTTCTCAAAGGCCTTGCATACGTCCGCCGTCATCTCTGTCGCTTCCAGAAACACCGCAGGCCACTCGCGCTCCTGCTGCAAATAGATGTTGAAGGAAGTCGCCACCTCCGAGACCTGCGTTTGCGCCTGGGTCTGACGGGCCGTGGTTTTGACATGCTGGAACGAGGCGATCAGCGTGGCGGCAAGGATGCCGATCATGCCGATGACCACCAGCATTTCGACCAAGGTGAAGCCGCCGCGAAAATTGGTGTGTTGCGTTTTCATGTTCATACTGCCGACTGCCTATTGCTTACTTTCTTCCTACCGGTCAAAGCGCACGACATCGTCCTCGACCCAAGAAGACGCCGATTTACGGTCCTCGGACGAAAGGCTGTCCAACGAGATCCACGGGGGGAACGTGACGCCGTTGGGGCCTGCCGACCAGACGCGGTAGCTCTGATACGGCGGCGCGGAATAGTAATACAGCTCATTACCCCAGCCGTCGCGGATCGTCATGCCCATGAGCACATACCGGGTGCTGTTGTAATTATAACCGGCCCCGCTCATGAACCAGGGGCCGCCCGCATTGGGCTCGGCCGTGTCAATGCCCATAAGCCCGAAACCGCCGCCGATGCAATTTTCAAAATTCGGCAGCCACCGCGCCACCGCGCGGTTCTCCCGCGTGCGCTGCGCCGACGGCGAGCCCGAATTGTTCTTCGTCCACTGCCTGCTCTTGAAGAAGTTGAGTTTGGGGGTCATGGGGGTTTCCCGGTTGCCAGCCAGATCCTCGCCGCCCATCAGCTCCACGCGGGGAAGCAGGTAGGACAGCACGCCGAACTTGAAGATCTTGGTTTCCGTCCAATCGGAGGTCGGTATCGTCGCCGCGTTCTGCCCCAGCGCCTGGTTCACGTTGATGATGCCCTCTTTCTGGAACCGCGTGTTGATGTACTCGTCCAGCGATTGAGCGTTCGGATACTCGAAGGCCAGGGGCTGGCTGCGGGCCGCGCGGCTGGCGTTCCCGGCGGTGAGCGAGCTGGCTTTGTTCTCCTTCCCGTCTTTCGCGGACTCCTCGACAAACGGATCGGGCGAGCCATGCGGGGTGACGGGCGGATAGGTGCCGTACTCCGCATAGAACCCGGAGAGCGCGTTCTGCAACTTCTGCATGCGCGCGATCGTCACCGCCTTCTTGTTGTTCTCACCGGCCGCACCCATCAGCCGGAACACGCCGGCGATCAGAATGCCGATGATCGCCACCACGACCATCATCTCGATGAGCGTAAAGGCCGCGGAACGCTCTCTTTTCTGTCTTTTTTGCATCGTGCACCTACAAATTCGAGCAGATTACGATTAAGATCAAGATTAAGATTAGGAGGGATCGGGACCCTTCGTAATCTTAATCGTAATCTTACTCTTTCAAATAACGTTCACCCGATTCATTACGCCTGCGAGCCGAGGGTTCCGATGATCTGGATCATGGGCATGAACATCGCGATGACGATCGTTCCGACGATCACCGCGAGGACGATGATCATCAGCGGCTCGATCACCGAGGTCAGGCCCTCCACCGCGTTGTCCACCTCGTCGTCGTAGGTGTCCGCGATGCGCGTGAGCATGTCCGGCAGCGCGCCGGTCTCCTCGCCCACCTCCACCATCGAGATCACCATCGGCGGAAAGACCTTGCAGGCCGCCATCGGCGAGGTCATGCTTTCGCCCTCTTTCACGCTGTCGTGGACCGCCTGCATGGCGCGCGAGATCACGGCGTTGCCCGTGGTGTCGCGCACGATCGTCAGCGCCTGCAGGACCGGCACGCCGGAGGCGAGCAGGGTGCCCAGCGTGCGCGTCATGCGCGAGACCGCCGTGCGGCGCACCAGCGTGCCGAACATCGGCGCGTTCAGCTTGACCACGTCCAGGATGTAGCTGCCGGTCTTGGTCTTGGCGAAAACCTTGAACAGCACCACCAAGGCGATCACCGCCGCCAGCACCATCAGGCCGTTGTCCATCACCAGCTTGCTGGCGCCCATCACGAACATCGTGATGGCGGGCAGGGGCTTGCCCTCGAGCAGATCATTGAAAATGTCCTTGAACTTCGGAATCACCGCGACCAGCAGGAAGCTCGTGATGCCGATGGCCGCGAAGAACACCACGATCGGGTAGACCATCGCGCCCTTGACCTTGTTCTTGATTTTCTCGGCCTTCTCCGCGAACTCGGCCAGCCGGTTCAGCACCACCTCCAACACGCCGCCGGCCTCGCCAGCCCGCACCATGTTCACGTAGAGGTTGTTGAAAATCTTGGGGTAGTTGCCGAGCGACTCCGAAAACGTGCTGCCGCTCTCGACCGCATCGCACATGCCCGCCAGCGCCTCTTTGAGCACGGCGTTGGGGGTCTGGCGCTGGAGCACGTGCAGCCCGCGCAACAGCGGCAGGCCCGCGTCGACCAGGGTCGCGAGCTGACGGGTGAGCACGGTGAGGTCTTTGGGCTTGACGCGCGGACGCAAGAACCTCGGCAGCTTGATCTCCATGCTCATCTTGCCGCCGCCCTTTTTGGCGGCGGCCGGAGCGGTCTTCTTCGCTCCTGCGGCTGCGGCGGGTGCCCCGCCCTCTGTGCCGCCCGCCACGCCGATGGCGGTCGGGAAGAGTCCCTGGCCGCGCACCTTGGCCACAGCCTGCGCCTGATTGGGGGCTTCGATTGTGCCGCGGCTCTCTTTGCCTGCGGAATCCACTGCGATGTACGCGAATTTGGGCATAGGGCTACTCCAGAAGATAGCGGCGGTCGCGCCGCCGTAAATCACTTTTACCGTTACTGACAGCATACCACGGTATGCAGGGCCGCGCAAACCCAAAGCGCAGAAAATCACCACACAAAACAACAGGGGCCCGCGTTTCCGCGAGCCCCTGTATGTCAGTCTACTTCAGGATCGTCGTGAAGGCTTACTGCACGACGGCCTTGATGAACGTGTGACCGGCTGGGAGCGTCACCGCGATCGAGGCCGAACCATTTCCACTCAGCACCGTGATCGGATACGCTACCGGCGTCGCCGCTTCCAACGTGCTCAGGCTGGCGCTCGTCTTAACCTTCAGCACACCGTGGAGGTCGTTAAAGTTGACGGGGACCGTGGACGGAGCGACAACAATCGTCGCAACATTGCCAGTCATCACGATCGAGTCGATCACGATTCCCGAACCGCTGTTATGAGCGACGTTCAACAGATAGTCGTTCATCCAGGCCGGATGGGCATCCATATCTGCCTGAGTAATAGGCGGAACTTGCGCAAGCAACCATTGATCATAAACGTACAACGATCCAATTCCATCCGGCAGAGTGTCCGTCACAACCAACTCGTCCACCATACCGGTGCCCTGGAAGGCAACCGATGAAAGTGACGTGCCGGAAGAGAGGTTCATGAACCAAGGACCACCAGGTGTAAACATATCATCCTGAAGCGTATTCGCATTCGAGAGCGCTTGACCGTTCAAGAATATTTTACACGCTGGGGTACTACTCGGCAACCCCAGCTGAATCGTCAAACGATACCAAACCGTCGGATCGATGATTCCGATACCGTCGAACACATTGTGAAGCGTTATTTCACCCGCGCCCAAGTCTGTCTTATGATAAACGACAAGATTGGAATTGACGTTGACGTACACCGCCACTTTGACTAAGGGATCCGTGATCGACGGAACATACTCACTCGGAGTGAACTTGATCAGCGTATCCACATACACGTCTGTCAGGTCGAACGGCATCGGCACCGGATTAGCGGCAACGTCAAGAACTCTGCGGGAAAGTGTCTGACCCAGGGTCTCGAGTTTCAACACCTTATCCGTAGTGGTAGTCATGGGGCGAATACCCGAGTACGCTCCGGAAGTGGTCACCAGTGCGGATGCATCGCCACTAGCAGAAACCCACTGGGCATGAGCAACCGAACCGATTACAACCGGCTTATACAACCCAATCAACTCACCGATCGTTCCCTCTTCGAACGAATCCGCCACCCATTGTGCGCCGGCGGATGCGGAGAGCGCGCAAGCGCCCGCACAGACCGTCATAAACTGTAACACACGCTTTGAAGTCAGGTTCATTTAAGAAACCCTCCTATAAACACGTTTTAAACCTTCAAAATCCTGATGACAGCCAGAAAACACCCGTTTTACAGACCATCGATCAAGACCATTCTTTCGTTGTAGACATAAGAATAGGCGAAATGGGGTGAGGAGTGCAAGCGCGAAATCAGCTAAAGTTGCGATTTTTTAGCAGACGGCTCTTGAGATAAGGGTCGGTTCATGTGATAATCACCCCCTTTCGCGGTATGAAATCCCGATGCGAGGCCTTGTGACCGAAGACGCGTTTTTCCAGTTTTGTCAGCAGCTTTCCGACCATCTCTGGCTTCAGGGCCTGCTGGTGGCGGCCGGCACCTGCTTTCTCGAGGACGCGGCCCGCTGCGGTGTGGGGCTGCTGGTGGCGGCGGGCCATGTCGGCTGGTGGCTGGCGTTCGCCGGCATGACCGTCGGCGGCATCGCCGGGGATCTCGTGCTGTATGTCATCGGCCGGTACGCGACGTTCCTTCTGCTCCGCTGGCGCTGGGTGGACGCGGCGCGGCTGGCCTGGATGAAGACCTATTTCGAGCGTCAGGCGGTCAAAACCGTCCTGATCGCCCGCTTCATCCCCGGAGCGCGCACCCTGGCCTACGTATCGGCGGGAGCCATTAAGTACCCGATGCCGCGGTTCCTGCTCCTGCTGTTGCTGGCGTCGGTGGCGCAGTCCATCCTCTTCCTTAAGCTGGGTGTCTTTATCGGCGAGTGGATTCTTCCCTACCTGCACGACACGCGGCTGCGGCTGGGGGCTTTCGGGATCATCGTGCTGCTGCTGGTGCTGACACACCACATCCTGACCCGGCGCAACAAGAGCAAGGTGTTGCAGCCCAAATGATTAAACACGCTTGACGCCGAGTTCGGCTTCGAGCCGCTGGTCGAGATCGTAGGTGTGGAGCGCGTCCAGCAGCGGGGCGAGGTCGCCCTCCACGATGCGGTCGAGGCAGTACAGCGTGAGGTTCACGCGGTGGTCGGTCATGCGGTTCTGCGGGAAGTTGTAGGTGCGGATGCGCTGGCTGCGGTCGCCCGAGCCGCGCAGGTCGAGGCGGGTCTTGCCGAGCTTGGCCTCTTCCGCCTGATGGCGCTGATCGAGAATGCGGGATTTGAGAACCGCGAGCGCCTTGGCCTTATTCCGGTGTTGCGACCGCTCGTCCTGACACTGCGCCACCAGCCCGGTGGGCAGATGCGTGATGCGGATGGCCGAATAGGTGGTGTTGACCCCCTGTCCGCCGTGACCGCCCGCGCAGAAGATGTCCACCCGCAGCTCGCTTTCCGGCAGGTCGATGTCGTCCTCTTCGTCGGCCTCCGGGAAGACGATGAGGGTGGCGGCCGAGGTGTGGATGCGGCCCTGGGCCTCGGTCTCCGGCACGCGCTGCACGCGGTGGCCGCCGCTTTCGAACTTGAACGCGCCGTAGGCGCCCTCGCCGACCACCGTAAAAACGATCTCCTTGTAGCCGCCGAGTTCCGTGCCGTTGGCGTCGATGACGGAGATTTTCCACCCTTTGGCATCGCAGAAGCGGGAGTACATGCGGAAAAGCACGGCCGCGAAGAGCGCGGCCTCCTCGCCGCCCGTGCCGGCGCGGATCTCGAAAACCGCGTGCCGCGCGTCGGCCGGCTCGGGGGGCAGGAGTCCGGCGAGCACCGCCCGCTCGGCTTCGGGCAACTGGGCTTCGAGGCGGACGAGCTCCTCGCGGGCCATGGCGGCGAGTTCAGGGTCGCCCGCGGCGTCGGCCGCCATCGCGCGGTTGTCCTCCACGTCGTCGAGCGTCCGGAAATAGGCGTGCGCCACGTTTTCGAGCTTCTTGAGCGCGGCGTGTTCGCGCACCTTCTCGCGGTAGACCTTGGAGTTACCGAGAACGGACGGATCGGACAAGGCCGCCTCGGCGGCTTGGATCTTGTCGAGAACCCGCTGGATTTGCGCCTTGTCGATCATGGGGGAATAAAAAACGGGCCGGAGTGCGCACTCACCAACGGCTGCGCCATCCGACCCGCCTACAGGAAAACCGAGCTACGCCTTTTTGATGCTGTAGCGCTTCATGAACTGGTCAACACGGCCTTCGGTGTCCATCATGGTCTGCTGCCCGGTGAAATAGGGATGGCAGGCCGAACAGGTGTTGACGGTCATTTCTTTCTTGGTCGAACGCGTCGTGATCACATTGCCGCAGGCGCAGGTGATGGTCGCGTCTTCGTACTTGGGATGGATATCCTTCTTCATATAACAAAAGCCTTTCCGTGATACGGAAGAATGAGAATAGCGTATTCTGTCCCAGGCGTGCAAGGGGAAATGTGAAAAAAATGAACTTAGGCTTGCTGGCAAATCCGCCTTGCGCTTTCCGGTGAACGACGTATGATGGTCATTCTTGTGAAAGTGACAGCTCCGGTCTGTCAGGCCTGGGTTCATGGCGGCCGGAAAAGCGAAACCCAGATGATGAAAGGACAACAGACACCATGGCAACCATTGACAACCTGAAGGGGGCTTTCGCCGGTGAAAGCCAAGCCAACCGTAAGTATCTCGCCTATGCCAAGAAGGCGGATCAAGACAAGCTGCCGGGCATCGCCAAGCTGTTCCGGGCGGCCGCGCAGGCCGAGACTGTCCATGCCCACGCGCACCTGCGCGCCATGGGCGGCGTGCAGGACACCGTGGCGAACCTGCAGGATGCGGTCGGCGGCGAGAGCTTTGAGTTCACGAAAATGTATCCCCCTTATGTGGAGGAGGCCAAGAGGGAGGGCAACGCCGCCGCCGAGCGCTCATTCGCCTACGCCATGACCGTCGAGAAGACGCACTTCGACCTTTACACGGCCGCGCTGGCCGCGGCCAAGGCCGGGAAAGACATCGCCGCGCGGAAGTTCTTCGTCTGCCCGGTCTGCGGACACACCGTGGCCGACGGGCATCCGGATAAGTGCCCGGTCTGCGGCTCGCTGAAATTCGACGAGGTCGTGTAACGCTCCGCGACCGCACAGCCTGGCTGTTGTTCGGCCTGTTGGCAGGCGTGTTCGGCCTGCTGCTCGTCTGGCCCGTCCTCACGGTCGTGAGCGGCGGGTTCTATGTGAACGGGCATCTGACCGCACGCTATCTGGTCGGCGTCTTCAAGAACCCGATCTACGCCGAGGGCCTCTTCAACAGCTTCCGCATCGCGCTGGGCGCCACCGCGCTGGCGACGGCTCTTGCCGTGCCGCTGGCGTGGCTGGCGCACACGTTTGCTTTCCGCGGACAGCGCCTCTTCACCGCGCTGGTGCTGGTCCCCATGGTGCTGCCGCCCTTCGTGGGCGCGATCGGGTTCATGCAGATGCTCGGGCCCTACGGCGCGCTGAACGCCCTGCTCGGCTGCGGGCCGGTCGACTTCGGCCAATCGCGCTACCTCGGCGTGGTGCTCCTGCAGGCCCTCTCCTTCTATCCGATCATCTATCTCAACTTCGCGGCCGCATTAGCCAACATCGACCCCGCGCTCGATGAGGCCGCGCAGAATCTCGGCGCCGACGGCTGGACGCGCTTCCGGCGCATCACGCTGCCTCTGGTCATGCCCGGCCTTTTCGCCGGCGGCACGCTGGTCTTCATCGCCTGCTTCACGGAGCTCGGCACGCCGCTCATCATGAATTACACGCGCTGCGCGGCCGTGCAGGTCTACGACGAGCTCAAAGAGATCAGCGCCAGCCCCTTCCCCTACGCGCTGGTCACCGTCGTGCTGTTCGCCAGCGTCGCGCTCTACGGCGTGAGCCGCCTGCTTTTCGGCGGCAGGGCTTACGCCATGCAGGCCAAGGCCTCTGCCGGGCACAAGGCCAAGGAGCTGCGCGGCGCGGCCGGACTGCTCGCGGTCCTTCCGTTCGCCGCGGTCACGCTGCTGGCGCTGACCCCTCATGCGGGCGTCCTCCTCACCAGCTTCTCGGTGCCCGGCTCCTGGTACCGCACCCTCCTGCCCGCGCAGTTCACCACCGCGAACTATGCGGAGGCGCTGGGTCACACCATGACCCTCGACGCCATCCGCAACAGCCTGCTCTTCTCCTCCTTGGCCGTGCTGTTCAACCTCGGCGTCGGCGTCGCCGTCGCCTGGGTGACGGTGCGTTCGCGCATCCGCGCGCGGGGCGTGCTGGACGCCCTGGCCATGATCCCGCTGGCCGTTCCCGGGCTGGTGATGGCGTTCGGGTTCCTCTCGGTCAGCACCTCGCTGGCCACGCTGGCGCCCGTCAAGGCCCATCCCGCGCTGGCCGCGCTGCTCGACGTCCGCGTCAACCCCACGCTCTTTCTCGTGATCGCCTATGCGGTGCGGCGGCTGCCCTATATGGTGCGTGCGGCGGTGGCGGGCCTGCAGCAAACCTCGGTGACGCTCGAAGAGGCCGGCGCCAACCTGGGCGCGTCGCCGCTCGTGACGCTGCGCCGCATCACGCTGCCTCTGATTATGGCGAACCTCATCGCCGGAACCTTGCTGGCCTTCGCCTTCAGCATGCTGGAGGTCTCGGACAGTCTGATGTTGGCGCAGAAGATGGAGTACTATCCCATCACCAAAACGATTTTCGAGCTTTTCCAGCTCGTGGGCATCGGCCGCTATCTGGCCTCGGCGCTCGGGGTGTGGGCGATGCTCTTCCTCGCAGCGACCATCGCAGGCAGCAGCCTGCTGCTCGGCAAGAAACTCGGCGCTCTTTTCAGGGCGTAGAGGAGGGTGAACGTTCAACGCACCCGACACCGGCGCGAATACGCCTTGCCTGCCTCCGGGAAATCCAGTACCGTTTTCTTTCGCCTTTGAAATGTGCCTTTGCTGCCCTCACCCCTTTAAAAGCTCTCGCCGCACGATGAAAACAAAAATCCAGCTGCTTGCCTGTGTGTGCCTCACCCTTCTCGTCTTCGGGGTCTGGATGGTCAATCATTCTTATAATAAACGTCGCACAGACGCCGCACGGGGCGAGGCCGACGCGCGTCTTCTGGCCAGCGTGCAGACCCAGCCGAAGCCGACTTTACCGCGTTTACCTTCCCTCGGAGGCGTGCCCTCCGCGGCACCAGCCGCAGCCGCGGCCGCCACACAAAAGAAAAGCACGCCAGCGGCTGTCTTACTCACCGAAGAGACGCTGGCCCCGCTCCGCCGGGCCTTCACTCCGCCGCGTTTCACCGAACGTACCGATCTGCCTTCCGGACGCCAGACCCTTATCTCAAACCGCCTGCTCATCAGCCCCGAGATGCGGACGCTCCCGAACGCCGTCTCGGGAAAACAGGCCCCCTCGCCGCGCGACACCACGCCTTTCATCGTGCAGTTCAACACGCCGGTCAATGACGCTTCGCGCGAGCTGCTCAAGTCCCTCGGAGCGACGGTGCGCGGCTATTTCCCGAACAATGCCCTGCTGGCCGAGCTGACGCCTGGCGCGTTGGCCAAACTGCAAAATGCCGCCGCCGTACAAGCCGCCGAGGAGTTTCTGCCGTCGGACAAGCTCCAGCCGTTTCTCGCCTCGCTCATCGCCTCCCAAGCGCCCGAGTCGCTGATCCGCGCAACCATCCAGACGCTCGCACCTGAGGATGCCGAGTCTGTCGCCGCCGCCGTCCGCAGCGCCGGCGGTGAGGTCGAGGACATTTCGGCAGGCACGCGCTGGGGCATCGTTCACGCCATCCTTCCTCTCGGCGCGGTCCGTCCGCTGACCGCCCGCGGCGAAGTCCAGTGGGTCGAAGAGCGCGTCCAACTATCGACGCGCAACAACCTGGCGGCCATCGGCACGCACCTGAACACCACGAACGTTTGGCAGACCTGGAAATTGACGGGCAAAGGACAGATCGTGGGCCACGCCGATACCGGTCTCGATACCGGCAACCTGTCCACGATGCATCCCGATTTTCAAGGCCATATCCTCGCGCTGATCGCCCGCGCCCGTCCCGGCGACGCCTCGGACCCCTTCGGCCACGGGACCCACACCGCCGGCTCGCTCGTCGGCAACGGCGCAGCCAGCGCCTCCCTCTACCGCGGCATGGCTTACGAGGCGCAGCTCGTCCATCAGTCCGTCGTCGACTCCGGCGGCTACTTTACCGGCATCACGGACATCTACTCGCTTTTTCAGGAGAGCTACGGGTATGGCGCCTGCATCCACTCGGACAGTTGGGGCTCCGACACCGCAGGCGCTTACGACAGCGACTGCCGTTCCGCCGACCTCTTCGCCTGGGACAACCCCGACCACCTCGCTTTTTTCGCCTCCGGCAACGCGGGAAGAGATGCCGATGCGAACGGCATCGTTGACCTTGGGTCCGTCGGGTCGCCCGCCGTCGCCAAAAACGTGCTGGCTGTCGGCGCGGCCGAGAACGACCGGCCTGCCGGCAGCGGCGGCTATTCCTCCTCCTTCTGGGGCACCAAGTGGCCCTCCTGGTACCCCGTCGCGCCGATCCGCACCGATTACATTTCGTACAGCGCAACCCTCAGCCCTTATCGTCAAGGCATGGCCGCCTACTCCAGCCGAGGCCCGACGCAAGACAACCGCATCAAGCCCGACCTCGTCGCTCCCGGCACCGACGTGATCTCGTGCAAATCATCGCTCGGCGGTAGCGGATGGGGAGTCTTGGCCTCAAACACCCGCTACAGCTTCAACGGCGGCACCAGCATGTCCACTCCTCTTGTCGCAGGTACCGCCGCCCTCGTCCGTCAGTACGCCATTGAACGCGGAGGCGTCACCAATCCTTCCGCCGCACTTGTTAAGGCCATGCTGATCGGTGGCGCGCGCTCCCTCACCCCCGGCCAGTACGGCACAGGGAGCACCCGTGAAATTCCCGCCGTTTCTCCCAATAACGTGGAGGGCTGGGGCCAGCCGGACATCGAAGCCACCGTTCACCCGTCTGGCCGCATGGTGCGCCTCTACGACCGAATCAACGCTTCCGCCGGCACCACCAACACCTTCCCCGTTACCGTCATCGTCAGTAACACCCCCCTCGACGTCGCCCTCGCCTGGATCGATTACCCCGCCACCGCCGGAGCGGGCGTGACGCGCGTGAACGATCTCGATCTGCTGGTCACAGCCCCTGACGGCTCTACACTTTACCCGAACGGCGGCAGCGCCCGCGATATCCTCAATACGGTTGAAACCCTTCGCGTGGCAGCCGCCCAAGTCGGCGTTTATCAGGTGCGCGTGATCGGCTATGCCGTCCCCTATACCGGTGGCACCGCAGCCCTCTATGTGCGCGGGGGCATCGACGAGCCCCCGATCCTCGTCCACACGCCGTTACCCGCCCAGACCGTCGGCACGCCCTCTTACAACGCCGCGTTTCTCGTCCAAAGCCTGTCCGCCCTGACCAACGGTCAATCCCGTCTCTTCTGGACCACCGGAACCGCATCCGCCGCCACCGGCGGCTGGCAAACCATCACCGCCGCCTGGACCGGAGGCGCGGGTTATCAGGCCGCCATCCCCGCCCAGGCGCCCGGCACCTATGTCCATTACTATCTCCAGGCGTTGACCGGCGGCCACGACGCCCGCCTGCCGAAAACCGCGCCTGCCTCCACCTTTTCTTTCTATATCGGCACACCGCTCGCGCTGACCGTGAACGGCTCGCCCTCGAAGTTCGGTACCGTCACACCCCCTTACGGCACCAACACCGTCATCTCCGGCGTACCATACGATGCCAGCGCTCCCTTGACAGTCGCGCTTTCCAACGGCGTGCGCCGCACCTGCGCGGGCTGGACCGGCACCGGCGATGTGCCCGCCTCAGGCACTACGAACGCCCTCACTTACCTGCTCAACCAGCCCAGCTCCCTCACGTGGCAGTGGCTGTCGGAAATCGCCCTCACGAACCGCACCCGCCTGGCCGACACGGGCTCGGTATTAGGCGAAACGGTCGCCTGGCATACGGCCGATACCTATGCCTCCACCGAAACCGCCGCTGACATCGGGCTCGTCGGCACCAACCTCTACGCCTTCTGCGGCTGGTACGTGGATGGTGTGCGCTGGCCAGACGCCAGCTCCACCTCGCCTAACCCTGCCACGGGCATCCTCATGGCCCGGCCTCGCCTGGCCCGCGGCGACTACCTCCCCTTCTGGCGCGATTCCAACGGCAATCTGTTGAGCGACTGGTGGGAGTTGCGTTACTGGGGCACCACCAATGCCACCGTCTCGGCCAACGACGACTCCGATGGAGACGGCTGGACCAACCTCCGCGAGTTCCTTGACAACACGGACCCGCGTGATCCGGCCAGCAAACCCACTCCGCCCGTGATCAACCTCACCCCTCTCTCGCCTTTCCAGACGGTGCGTTGCCCTTGGACCGTTCAGGCGCTCATCTCCGATAACCTGATTGTCAAACAGGCCTTGTTGATCTGGCGCGAGCGCAATGATTCCGCGTGGCAAACCAACGCCATGACCTGGGTCAACGGCGACACCTACGAAGGCGTCTTGTCCCCTCCGTCACACGGGTCGAAACGGGTCGATTACTACCTTTCCGCCTGTGATCTGTTGGGCTATTACGAGCCGCAATTCTGCACCGTCACACCGGTCTACAGCGTCGCCGGCGATTACGACATCCCTTGGCTGAGCGTCACCCCTCAAAGTTTTTCCACGTTCGAACTCAGCACGTCCCCAACCAACGCCTCCCTGACCGTCGCGAACCTCGCCGGCCCCGATCTGGTCTGGACCGCCACCGTGGCGGCCGCCACCGCGCCTTTCGCCGCGACCAACAGCGCCTGGGCCCACCACGGCGATAACGACCTCTGGCACGTCGACACCAACCGGACCTGGAACGGCGACGCCGTCTGGTACTGCGGCGACCCGGTCACCCGGCTCTACCCCAACGGCTGCCTCGCCCGGCTTGACGCGCCCTCCTTCCGGGTCGGCAGCGGCGGCGGCCTGCTCTTCCGCCAGTGGATCAAGACCGAGCCAGACACCGCCCCCCATTTCTGGGACGGGGCGGTGCTGCGCGTATCGAACGACGGGGGCAAAACCTTCTCGCTGATCGAGCCGGTCGGCGGCTACCCCTACCAGATCACACCCAACCAGCAGTCGCCCTTCCCCGCCAATCAGCCCTGCCTTGCTGGGACCGGCGCGGGCTGGCAGACGGTCCTGCTGGATCTGGCCGCCTTCGCAGGCCAAGACGTGATCATCCGATTCGAATTCGGCTCCGATCTCGCAACCGTTGACGAAGGCTGGTACATTGCCAACGTCACCCCTTTCTCCTGCGATGAACCGCTTCCTCCCTGGCTCGTTCCTCAAGGCGCATGGAGCGGTATATTGCCCGAAACCTGGTCCGCTCCCGCTGCGTTCCGTCTCGACCCTTCAGCCCTCGCATACGACGAAGAGAAAGCCGCCTGCCTGCGCGTCACCGGCAACGATCCCACCTCCACACCGCTCGTTCCGCTGACCGTAAGGCGCGGACATTTCGTCTCTGTCGAGGCGACGGGGCACGGCACGGCGGTCACCGACCGCTCGTTCCTCTTCCGCAATGCCAGCGCCACAGTCAACCTTCAGGCAGACACCGGCGCGTACCTCTACGGCATCACCATCAATGGCGTCCCGCAACAAGGCGTTTACGACTTCACAACCGTCTCCAAGACCCTGTCTTTTGCCAATCTCACCGAAGATCAGCATGTGATAGCCTGGTTCGGCTACCGCACCTGGACCCTCTCGATCTCTACGCCGTACAGCACCGCGACGCCCGGTGCCGGCATGTATACCCTCCCCTACGGCACACGGATCAATGCCTCGGTTGTCGCGCCGCTGCAACTCGCCGACAGTATCCGGCGCGACTGCGGGGGGTGGACCCTCACAGGTCATACGCCTTCCACCGGCACAGCCGCCAACGTCTCGTTTGTTCTGACCAATAACGCGGCCCTCACCTGGAATTGGCACCTCAGCTTTAAACTGACCGCCATCGCCGGACCGAACGGGACCGTCGCCCCCACGAACAACTGGTATCAGCAAGGGGATACTGCTGTTTTAACTGCTTATCCATCAACATATTACCACTTGTTGAAATGGCTGGGTGACACCGCCGGAGCGGGCTTCGATGACGTGCGCCTGATACTCCCGATGATGGAACCCCGTACCGTCACAGCCACCTTCGCACCGAATCTGACGCCGACACACGGTGTACCTGAATACTGGCTCGCATCCTACGGCTGGACACAGGCCTTCGATGCGGCCGCTGAATCCGACGCCGACAACGACGGCATGGCGACATGGAAGGAGTGGCTTGCTGATACCGACCCGACCAACCGGCTCTCCCTCCTCATGCTCACCGCACTCCAGCCCGTCTCAAACAGATGGGGTCTGACTTGGATCGGCGGTATTGTCCGCACGCAACAGGTTGAGTGCGCCAGTACACCCGTCGGTCCCTGGCACGCGATTTTCACCAACTTCCCCCCGACCACGGTCACCAACACCCTCGTGATCCCCTCCGCCGCCACCAACGGGTTCTACCGCATCCTCATCCCGTGACCGTCAATCAAGTCGCATAATACCTATTCCATTGCAAATAAACCTATCGAGAGCGGTCGGCGGGGACGCCGCCCCTCCATGGACTGCGGAAAACCGCCGTTTATTTGCACTGGCGGGACGGCGTCCCCCGCCCCGCCCCCCGCCGTCCGTAGGGTTTTTTGCAAGAGCCTCTATCATCATTTTAAATAAAGGGCTACCGCACCACTACACTACAGGTGTCCCCGCTTGATGATGAGCGACAAAACGGCAATGTCAGCAGGATTGACTCCGGGCACGCGTCCGGCCTGACCCAGATTTTCCGGCCTGACCTTTGTAAGTTTTTCCCTGCTCTCGTAGCGTAACGAAGGAATCTTCCAATAATCCAGCCAAGCCGGAATCCGCACAGCCTCAGAACCCTTAGCCCGCGTAGCCGAGCGTTCCTCCTGCGCAATATATCCCTCGTACTTCACTCGGATCTCAAGTTGTTCAATCACTTCTTCCGGCAAATCGCGTCCCAGCCCCAGTTCACGATACGTCATTCCCGGGCGAGACAGCAAAGTCACCAGGGGAATCCCATCCGCACGCATATGTTTCAGCCGATCCATCTCGTGTTGGATACAAGCCTCGAACTCACGTGTCTGCGCCCTGCAATTTTCATCAGCCACGCCTAGCGAGTCGGCTTGTGACAACAACCTGTATCGCGCGTTGTCTTGCCGAAGAATCAGACGCCGCTCAGCTCGCGAAGTGAACATCCGGTACGGCTCGTTCGTCCCTTTTGTCACCAAATCGTCGATCATGACCCCGATATAAGCGTCCTGCCGACTCAACGTCAACGGCTCGCGACCCAGAACACGTAACGCGGCATTAGCCCCCGCCATGAACCCTTGCGCGGCAGCTTCTTCGTACCCGGTCGTGCCATTCACCTGCCCGGCAAAGTAGAGCCCGGCAAACCGTTTGCTCTCTAACGTGTGCCGCAACTCCCGGGCGTCAATGCTGTCATACTCGATGGCGTAGGCATACGCGACGAAATCGGAACGCTCCAAGCCGGGGACGCTACGCACCATGGCGATTTGCACGTCGCGCGGCAGACTGTTTGAAAGGCCGTTCGGATAGATCCAGCCGCCGTCTACGCCTTCTGGCTCCAGAAACACATGGTGCCGTTCGGCGTCGGCGAACTTAACCACCTTGTCCTCGATCGAAGGACAATAGCGTACGCCAGTGCCCGTTATCGACCCCCCGTATAAGGCGCTGCTGGATAGATTTTCGCGTATGATCTGGTGGGTTTGGGCGGTTGTATGCGTCAGCCAGCAAGGGATTTGTCCATTTTTCAGGACGTACGGACGTAAACTGTTCCACGTGGAACATTCTTTGTGCTTTGGACCGCAGCCCTGATCTGAGACATCCCTTTCGCCTCCCTCTCCCTCACCGGTGTTGCGATGCTTCGAATGTTCCATGTGGAACATTCTTGTTTTCATGGCAATGAACGAGGGGGGCTCCTCACCCGGCTGGATGACGGTCGCTCCCCAATCGATGCTCGACGCCAACAGGCGGGGAGGGGTTCCTGTTTTCAGGCGGAGCAACTCGAAACCGGCCTGTTGGAGGGAAAACGAGAGACTGTCAGCAACTGGCCGTCCATCTCCGCCGCCAGAAACAGATTCCTTGCCGATATGGATTCGTCCTCTGAGTGCGGTTCCGGTTGTCAGAACGACGGTTTTCGCGATGATCTGCCCACGTGTAGCGGTCGTCACACCGGAAACCGCTGAAGTGCCGCTCCACACAACACCGACGACCTCATCCTCAAGAACCGTCAAACGATCCGTCATTCTGACAACCTGTTGCATCCGCTGCGCATATTGTTTCTTGTCGCATTGGACACGCGTGGCCCGCACGGCTGGCCCTCGACTGGCGTTCAGCGTCTTGAACTGGATTCCGCAGAGATCCGTGTTATACCCCATTTCACCACCTAACGCATCCAACTCGTACACCAAATGCGATTTGGCAAGACCGCCGATGGAAGGGTTACAGGGCATCCTGGCCAAGGCGTCGGCCAAGCCGGTGACCAGCAGGACCTCGCATCCCATACGCGCGGCCGCCAGTGCGGCTTCAGCGCCCGCATGACCACCACCAACCACGACCACATCCCAGGGTTCTCTACGCTCTAAATAGGGGGTTAGGGTTCTATTCATAAAGTCAAATTATAACACCCGTCTTTGGATCATAAAGACCGGAATGCGGAAAGTTCAAATATTCACCCTATCCTATACGATTCGTTACGCCACCCTAGACAACGCCTTGCGCTTTTAAATCTATCGACAGGTGCTTTTTTCAATAATCGATACTTAAGCATCGTTTAATTGGGTTGCCTAAAAGATCTTAACTCATTCAACATCAATAACTTAGCATTTCGTGAGCGGAGTGTTAAGGCGCTTGGCAAGAAATTTTCATTAACACTTATCGACGTGTTATGAACAGGGTCTGTTTCCGGCTATTCTCGCGTAAACGAGTGAGCTTTTCTGAATAAATGCGAAAAAAAGCGGGTGCCCCCACATGGGAGGGACACCCGCCGATTAACACGACATTCAAACTTACAGACGCAGGTCAGACGCCGGAGGAATCACCTCGGGCTCGACTGCTTTTGCTTCGGGTATCCCATTACCCGCTCCATCACCCGCTCCTCCATCGCCGTACAGTGTTTCATACACGTTGGCGAGACAGCAGTAAGAGAAGGGGGCTGTGAAAATCACGCCGACAACACAGGCGATGACGCCGAGTCCGCTCAGAAAACAGGCGATCACGCTGAACACCAAAGGCATCATCAACGACCCCGACTTGAGCCCCTCGAAGATTTTTTTGATCGCGTCAATGGCCGTCAGTTTCTGGTGGACGACAAACAGCACCGCCCACATCATGATCGATCCGGTGAAAAGTGAAACCACCATGCTGGCCAATTGACCAAGGACAGGGATCACATTCAAGACCATGGAAAGGACAAGGGACGCGACTCCTAAAAGGATAAAGACCAGGAACGTCTGCAAGAAATAGTCAAAACCTTTGAACACGTCACCCGCCTGCGGCTTAACCGGATCATTCTGAATAAGCCGTCTCACCAACAGGAACAGGCCCGCGCTCATCGGTCCGCCTAAAATACCGCAGGTCAAACCCGAGACCGCCATGCCAATCAGCGCGGCAACAACTAGCAACCCCATATTCGCTTTATAGAGGTTCCATCCTTTGCCCAACTCGACACCAATATCGATCTGCTTGTCTGACATAATCCATCTCCAATCCGTGCTTAACGCACGTCTCAACCATTTGACCGGTCAACAATAACCGTTAATACAATATAACCCTTCCTTAAACCGTTCGCCACAAGAATTAGGGAATATCATTTGCCCACGCAAAAGCGGCTGAAGACGGCATCGAGCAGATCGTCCGAATAGACCCGGCCCACAATCCGGCCCAGCGCCTCTGCGGCCTCGCGCAAGTGCCCCGCCGCAATCACCAGCTTATCTGAGCCTTCCCCCAGCGCAGCGATAGCCGACCCGACGTGAACCACCGACTGCCGCAGTTCAGACACCTGCCGAAGCGAGACCACCGGCTGTCCAAGAGATTCCGCGTCCAGCCCCAACGCGCGACACATCGCTTCCTTTAGCACGTCCAGCCCCTCACCGGTCTTCATTGAAAGCCGTACACACGGCACTACCGTCGGAAGCAAAAGAACACCGCCCGCCCGAAGATCGCATTTCGTCAGACCGATGATGACGCGTTTTGCCGACAACGCGCCGACCTCACTCGCCAGCCGCGCATCACTAGGAACCGACTGATCCACCAGATGAATATTCAAATCTGCCTGCCGGATCAGCTCCCTTGCCCGCGCAATGCCTTCCAGCTCAATCGCATCGCCGGTCTCACGCAGGCCCGCCGTGTCCACCAGGCGCAAGGGCACCCCGTTGAGCGCATAGCCTTCTTCGATCACGTCGCGCGTCGTACCGGGCGTCGCATAAACGATCGCGCGCTCCCGCCCCAGCAGCGCGTTCAACAAGGACGATTTCCCGACATTCGGACGCCCGCTGATCACCACCAACGCGCCATCACGCAACAAGTGTCCCTCATTCCATGTGGCGGCCAACCTCTCCAAGTCACCGCCCAACACCGACAAACGCCCCCCGCACTGTGCAAGGAAGGTGTCGGGCAATTCGCCCTCGTCGAAATCCAACAGATGCTCGACCTCCGCGCAAAGCGCCGTGACGCGCTCGTACAGATCGCCGACCTCCCGGCCCAGTACGCCATCGAGCTGCGCACGTGCGACATGCGCCGCACGGTCGGTTTTCGACTGAATGAAATCACAGATCGCCTCGGCCTGGGTCAGATCCAACCGCCCGTTCAAAAACGCACGCTTGGTGAACTCGCCCGGTTCCGCAAGCCTCGCGCCAGCCGCAAGCGCCGCCTCCAATAATCTGCGCGACGGAACACTGCCGCCATGGCCCTGGAGTTCAACCGTATCCTCGCCCGTATAACTGTGCGGGGCACGGTAAACCAGAATCACCGCGTCGTCGAGCCGCTCGCCCGTAAGCGGATGCGTCACCGGCGCGTGAAAGAAAGTGCCGCCGGCACGCTGCGACGGCTTGCAAGCGGCCGTAGGCACGAGCCGATCGCCTAACGCCAAAGCTCCTTGGCCCGCGATTCTGACCACGCACACGCCCGCCGGCCCAGGAGCCGTAGCGAGCGCGGCGATAGGGGAGTCTGAGAAAATATGTGTCTCAAAAGACATGGCAACCAAACGGACGGCTCGGGGAGCCGTCCCTACCGCGTCCGCCTTGGGGTAGGGTCGTTTCCCCGAAACGACCGCCTTTCGTACACGCCTAAAGCCCAGAGAACGGGTTCACCGCGAAACCGCAGCGCGGCGGACGGCTCTCACGCGGGCTCTGCTGCTGCCCGCCGCCCGACGGGCGGCTCTCCGGACGCGGCGCGTGCTTCGCGCCAGCCGCCGCCAGCCGCGGCCCCGCTGCGGCTGGCATCTTCGCGCTGAGCGCGATACGCCGCCGCGCTTTATCTACGCTCAGCACACGCACCTTCAGCTTATCACCGGCCTTGACCGCCTCGGCTGGATCGCGGATGAAGCGGTCCGAGAGCTCCGACACATGGACCAGCCCGTCCTGATGCACGCCGATGTCCACAAACGCGCCGAAGGCCGTCACGTTCGTCACGACGCCTTCCAAAACCATGCCTTCACGCACATGGTCAAACTCAGTCACATCGTCGCGGAAAGCCGGCTTTTCAAAGGTCGCCCGCGGATCGCGTCCCGGCTTCTTGAGTTCCGCTACGATGTCGCGCAGCGTCGGCAAGCCGACCGACTCCGAAACGTAGTTCGCGAGGGGAAGCTGATCGACCCGCTCGCCGCTCCCAAGGAGTTGGGAAAGCTCCACTCCCAAGTCAGCCGCCATCTGCTCCACCAGCGCGTAACGCTCGGGATGCACGGCGGACGCGTCGAGCGGATGCTGCCCGCCGCGAATACGCAGAAAGCCGGCCGCTTGTTCAAAAGTCTTGGGACCGAGCCCCGGCACTTTCGACAGCTGCTTGCGGCTGCTGAACGCTCCGTTCTCATTGCGGTACGTGACGATCTTCTTCGCCATGGTCGCGCCGATGCCAGACACGCGCGTCAAGAGCGGCGCGCTTGCGGTATTCAGCTCGACCCCCACGTGGTTCACGCAACTCACCACGACTTCGTCGAGCTTATCGACGAGCAACGGCTGATGCACATCGTGCTGATATTGTCCCACACCGATGGCTTTGGGATCGATCTTCACCAATTCCGCCAACGGATCCTGCAGACGGCGCCCGATGGAGATCGCGCCGCGGATCGTCAGATCCAAATCCGGAAACTCCTCGCGGGCAACTTCGGAAGCGCTGTATACCGAAGCCCCCGACTCGTTCACCGAGATCACAATGACGTCCTTCACGTTGGCCTCTTTGAACACGCCTCGTATAAAGGTTTCCGTTTCGCGGCCGCCCGTGCCATTGCCGATGGCGATGGCATAGGGGCGGTACTTGGAAACCAGCTTGCAGACGTCGACCTTCGCCTCGATTTCCTTTCGCTCGCCTTGAGACGGGTAGATGGTGCAAGTCTCCAAAAACTTGCCGGTCGCATCCAGCGCCACACACTTGCAGCCGGTCCGCAGTCCGGGATCGACGCCGATGATCTTCTGTTCCCCGAGCGGGGCCTGAAGCAACAGGTTCCGCAGATTCTGAGCGAAGATTTCCACGGCCGCACGGTCCGATTTCATTTTCATCTCGACGGTCACGTCGATCTCGACGCTCGGCGACAGAAGCCGCTTGTACCCGTCTTCGATCGCATCGCGCAACTGCGTTCCAAAAGGCGACCTGTCATTGAGCGCGTAGATTTCCGCAATCCGCCGCAGTAAAGGCGCGGAGTCGCAGGTCATCCGCACGCGCAAAACGCCTTCGGTCTGGCCGCGCCGGATCGCCAGGAAGCGGTGCGAGGGAATCGCCGAAACCTTCTCTTTGTAATCGTAGTACTGTTCGAACTTGGTCGGTTCGGCCGGCTTGGGATCAACCACTTCGGAAACGACCATGCCGTCGGCCATAAAGGCTTGCCGCACCAGACCGCGCACGTCCGCATTCTCAGCAATCACCTCGGCCACAATATCCCTCGCACCGGCCAAGGCGGCCGCTGAATCAGCGACACCTTTTTCCTCGCTGACAAACGCGCCGGCCTCGGCTTCGGGCTGCGCTGGGCCTTGAGCAAGAATCAGCTCAGCCAAAGGCTCCAACCCCTTTTCGCGCGCGATCATGGCCCGCGTCCGGCGCTTGGGTTTGTAGGGGAGGTAGAGGTCTTCGAGTGTCGTCTTCGTGGTACAGGAAAGGATTTTGTTTTTAAGCTCGTCCGTCAGTTTTCCCTGCTCGTCGATGGACTTCAAAATGGTCGACCGCCGCTCTTCGAGTTCCTTGTAATAGCTGAGGCGCTCGTGAATTTTGGAAATCTGAACTTCATCCAGATCCCCGTGTACTTCTTTGCGGTACCGCGCGATGAACGGGATGGTATTGCCTTCCGCCAACAAGCGGGCGACGGCCGTGATCTGCCGCGGGGTAATACCCAGTTCATCAACCAAGCGGGGCAGGGATTCCAGTCCCATATCCTGCGCCTCAACCGTTTGCGACATGTCCAGAAACTCCTGACCTTAAAAAGAACAAACCCGAAAAACCGTGTGTTCATCGGGTTTTCGGGTTTTCAATAATGGTTGCCTCATTAGGATTCGAACCTAAACAAGCAGCTCCAGAGGCTGCTGTGCTACCGTTACACCATGAGGCATTAGCCGGGATCTCTCAAAATCGGAGTGACATAATATCGGAATTTGTCCTTCGAAAGCAACCCCGTTTTATGTCTATTTGCTAGCTGATCCTCAACGGCATCAACACATACAGGAAAGGGATACTGCACTTCAACAAGGCCGGACTGTGTCCGTCGTTCAGTTCAATAAATATCTCATCGTCATCGATGTTTTTCAACGGATCCATGACATACTCGGGATTGAAGATGATCGACACCTCTTTACCCACGTATTTCACCGGTACCGTATCGCGGCCCTCACCCACGTCGGGCGTATTTGTCGATATCGTCAACTGGTTAGCAGAGAAGGTCAAGCGCGTCGCATTCGACTTATCGGTCGTCACAACTGACACACGGCGCAGCGCTGAAAACAGCAGTTCTCGATCAACCACCACACGCTCTTCGCAAGAACTGGGAATCACCTGCCGGTAGTTAGGATAGACCCCATCGATCAACTTACTGCTTAGGGTCGTGGTCCCCAATTCAAAAATAACCTGGTTCTTCTGCGCGTAAATCTTCAGGTCCCCGTCGTTGCAGAGAATGCGCATGAGTTCACTGACTGCTTTGGTCGGAAGGACCATTTCAACTTCGGCTTCCGGCGGAAAATCGATCTCATGCTCAACCAACGCCAAACGTCGTCCATCCGTCGCCACCATCGTCAGTTTGTTGTCTTTGAATGCCAACAAGACCCCGTTCAGGACCCGCCGCGTCTCATCCAACGACACCGCATAGGACGTTTTTCTGAGCATCTCTCTGAACGCCCCTTGATCGATCCTGTAGCAGTATTTTCCTTCAGCCGCGGGGACAGGCGGAAAATCGCGTGTGGGCAAACCCACAATTTTGAAATAGGCGGAGCCGCTCTGAACCACGGCCACGTCATCGTCGTTAACCTCGACCAGAATCTTGCCTTCATCCAACTCACGGATGATGCTGGCCAGCCTGCGGATCGGCAAAGTCGTGCTTCCTGGCTGTTCCACTTCGCAGTCGACGAAACACCGTTCGGAAATATCGAGATCCGACGTTGTAATGCAAAGCCTATTCCCTTCCGCATGGATCAATGCGTTTGAGAGAATCTGCAATGACCCTTTTGCGGTCACCACGTTTTGAACCGTCTGCAAGCCATCAAGAAACTTTGTCCGGACGATGGAAAACTTCATTTCCGCAACTCCTCAGTGAATGATTCGTTTGGTTCCGCCTCACACGCACATGTGAAGCGAATAGTTTAGACTATTACGGCTATTAAAGTAAAGTATGATTAGTCGTAATAATAGAGGTTGAATAATCTGTTGATAACGTCATAACTTGTTGTTGTCATGAGGGATGTGGTTTTAGTACATCCCTTAAAAGAATGTTCATAACCGGAAGACGAAGGACCATCACTCCCTCCCCTTTGAGAGACGCTGTTGACAAGCGGAGTGAAACTGAAAAAACATGAACGGGCTGTCATAAGGTTGCCTACAGGTTGTTGAAGAGGATCAGATTTGGAAAGACTGGGGATCACGCCCCAACTTGCGTGTGATTTCACGAACGGCGTCGCGCAAATCGGTTTCCACTTGGATACGGTCTTGGATCGTTTTGCAACCGTGAACCACGGTCGCATGGGTCTTTCCAAAGGAGTTGGCTATTTCCGGAAGTGACGAACGGGTGAGTTTACGGCATAAGAACATGGCGACCTGGCGTGGTGCGGAAACCGACCGCGGTCGTCGTTTGCTCGACATGTCGGTCAGGCGTAAATCGAAATAATCGGCGACCATGCGCTGAATGTCGTCGAACGAAAGATCCTTCTGCCGCTCATCGTTCAACTGATCCTTCAGCAGGTTACGCAGCATATCCAGCGTCAGGGTCATCTGATGGTTGAGCGAGGCGAAGGAGACGGCACGGGTCAGCGCTCCCTCCAGCCCACGCACGTTAGACTTGATATTGTCTGCGATGAAGGTCAACAGTTCATCTGGCAACTGAACTTTGGTGAAGGACTGCTTATAGCGGAGAATAGCGAGGCGCGTCTCGAAATCAGGCGATTCGATCTCGGTCACGAGACCCCACTCGAAGCGGGAGACCAAACGAGGCTCGAGCCCCGAGAGTTCACGGGGCGGCAGATCACTGGTCATGATGATCTGCTTGTGAGCGTCGTACAGCACGTTGAACGTGTGGAAAAACTCTTCTTGCAGGCTGTTCTTTCCGGCGAGAAACTGAATATCGTCGACCAAGAGCACATCGATATTACGGTACTTGTTGCGAAATTCAATGGTGGTGCGGTTCTTTAAAGCCTCCACGTATTCGTTAAGCAGCGTTTCAGAGGAAACATAGCTCACGCTTGTGCCGGGCGACTGCAAGACGCGGTGACCCACGGCTTGCATCAAGTGGGTTTTACCGATACCGGTTTGTCCGTAAATGAAGAGAGGATTGTAGGCACGGCCCGGAGACTGCGATACGCCCAGCGCGGCTGCATGCGCGAAACTGTTGGAAGGGCCCGTGACGAAATTCTCAAAGGTGAAATTTGGATTGAGCGGACTCTGATGGCTCGCTCCGTTCGACTTGGGACGCCGCTTGACCGCTTGCGCGGGCTTCACCTCTTTTTTGAGATGGGCCTCGGACTCCGCCGATGGATCCGCCGAGGCATCGAACGTTTTAACAACGAAACGGATACCCAGCTCAACCGGCGCGCCTGCTGAACGCAGGGCATCGATAATGAAGCCTTGATAATTGTCTTCCAGCCAAGTCTGGCAAAAGTCGTTATCCACATTCAAAACGAAGAGGCTGTCTTGAATGGCGATCGGCTTGATAATCTCGATCCAACGAGCGTACACATCGCTGTTGAGAACACCTTTCAGGTGCTCGCAGGCTTTTGACCACAATTCGGGAGCATTCATAAAACTCACAATAAACAGGTGAAATAAAAAAGAGAAACCCTAAAAATCGGTGATACAGTTGAACCATAATTTGCCTCTCCCGCACAAGAGCAAAAAATTATCAATCGGTGAACAGGTTATCAACAGCCCGGATAGGGGGTGTTAACCCCGTTTGTTTTAGGAAGTTACGCCAAAATAACCCTCATGCTGAAAGGGGAAAAAAGAGCGGAGTGAAAAGTTGTTAACAAGACGCTAACAGGGACACAGGTGGCGAAAATCTGTAAAGTGAAAAATTAAAAAAGTTGTAATCATTTTATAATAAGATGGTTATAACACTATAATTCAAGCGTCAAGAGCCACCCGGAGATCCGTTTAATCCCTTTTGATCCAGCGCTGCGTGCTGTATCAGAGTACTTTCTTTTGAAAAAGGGGCTGAATGGGCCACGGGTCTCTAGGAGGAGCTTGAAAAATCAAAAGCGGGCAAATTATAAACAGAGAGCAATAAAAAAGGCACGGGACCGTTTCCAACCTCAGATACACAGCCATCTGACCCGTTTTGAGGAGTGGAAATATGACAAGCCGTTTTATTATAGGTCTCGTCGTTTTGGCAGCCGCCGCCTTTGGGCAGCCGCCGCAGAGCACGCATGAGCAGCCACGCATGTCACGCTCCCTGAATCGCGGGAATTGGGTGGGGAAACATGTGCTGACCAAAGAGTTCATGGACAAAGTCGGCATCCAGGGAGAACAGGCGGCTAAACTGAAGGCCGAATTCGATGCGCTCGACACGAAGGCGAGCAAACTTGAGGAGGATATCAACAAGGCTGCGTTGGAGCAGGCTGAGATCGCCAAGAAGGTCCTGTCCGAGCCCGGTGCCAACGTGGATGAGATCATGAAGATTATCGAGCGTATTGGACAGTACCGCACCGAACAGGCCAAACTGGCCACGCAACGATTGATCGTGATTCGCGACAACCTGACCGCGGCCCAGCGGGAAAAGGCTTCGGAGATACTCAGTGCCGAAGGAAAAAAACGACTCGAGGATCGCGCGGCGCGGCTCGACCGCGAAGAGCGGGAACGCAGCGCGTCACAGACGAACCGTCCCTCCGCGAACAAGTGAGCGTAAGGAGCAGGGGGGAGCAGAACGAATGAAAACGGGGCTCGACCCCGTTTTTTTGTTTCCGTCTGCGCTTAACGGTTGTTTCAAACCGAAGCCACGCGGTATAATGCGCGTTTGGCGATGACTATTCTGCACACATGTTGGCGCAACGGCAGACTCTGCGTTTGGGGCGAACAGGAGGCTTCGGCAACGGACCTCCACCCGAAAGGTGCGGAGGAGCGCGCAGACGAATCGCCCTTTGGTGTCGGAAAAAGTGATCTTCTCGCCATCCTGAAAGCGCTCCTCTGGGGAGAGGAGAGCGGACAACTGGTTGTGCCGGTTACGATGCTGTTGCCGACAAGCAAGGATAGCCGAGGCCTCAGGCCGCTTTCGTCACATCCCTTCCTTTTCGAAGCGGGGGGGAGAGAAGAACATTCCGTATTCCTTCATCCGTGGCGGATGACAGGGGTCGAACTCGCGTGGAGAACGGCCTTTGCGCTGCTGGGACGCTGTCAGGAAAAGCGTCTGGCGGACGGGGTGTTCGCCGGCGAAGACCTGCTCGCCTTCTCCGGGCTGTTCCGTTATGCGGGAGCGCTGGTGGCGCGTGGCTGTTTTCTTCCGGACCTCCGCAAGGTGTCGGAGAGCGCGTACGAGGCGTGCTGGCATCCTGTCATCGACGGCGCGGAAAAGCCTCGCGTACGGAGTCTGGCCGCACGCGTGCCGCCGTCTGCCGCAGACGGACGGGACCGGCTCGGCGTCGTCCGTTTGTTCTTGGAAGAGACGGTCGACCGACTTGTGCGGTTCAGCGTGGTGACGACGCTCTCGCGCGCCCATGCGGAGCACGGCAAGCATTACAGCGCCCATGATGCGTGGTTCTCGGCGTTACGCGGCGAGACAAGGGGGGTTCGCTGGGAGGCTCCGAGTGAGCTGGAGGCGTTGCGCAAAAATCTGAAGCGCTGGAGGCTTCCTGTTGAAAGCGGCAAGACAGACGACGCGGCTATCCTTTTTCATTTGAAAGCCCCTGAACAACCCGAAGGGCCGTGGTCGTTGCAAGTGAGTTTCGCGCAGGGAGGATCGGCGCGCGCGTTCTCGGATCTCGGTGCCCGTCAGATGCTTTCGCTCGGACAGGCGGCGATGCTCTATACGCCGCTCGAGCGTGCGGAACCGCACGCCTGCGGCGGCTTGAGCTGCCACTTGACCACGCAGGAGGCCTATGCTTTTCTGACGGTCTCGGCCGCTTTGCTGGAGGCTTCGGGTTACAACGTCTGCCTGCCTCCGTGGTGGCGGTCAGGCGCGACACACGCCCTCTCCTTGGAGGCGGATGTCCAGCCCCATCAGTCGGCGTCGGAGGGTGTCCACAGCCTGGAAGAAAAAGTGGACGTCACATGGTCGGTGATGCTCAACGGCGAGAAGATCACGCCGGAGGAGCTGGAGCTTCTGTTGAAGCCGCAGTCGCCGCTGGTCTTTTTTCGCGGACAGTGGATTCAGGTGGACATGCGGCAGATTCAGGACGCGCTGCGCGTGTGGCAGCGCAAGACCGTCGACACGCACTCGGCGCTCGATGTGGTGCGGCTGGCGCTCGGAGCGGGAGGCGGGCATTACGGCCTGGATGTGACGCAGGTGCGGGGCGGCGGGTGGCTGGACCCGTTTCTCAAGCGGCTGTGCGGCGAACAGCCTTTCGAGGTGCTGCAGACGCCGGAGCATTTCTGCGGGGAGTTGCGTCCCTATCAGGTGCGCGGTTTCAGTTGGCTGGTCTTTTTACGGGCGTGGGGCTTCGGCGCCTGCCTTGCGGATGACATGGGACTCGGCAAAACGATCCAGGCGCTGGCGTTTCTGTTGCACGAGAAGGCGCGCGGCGAGAAGCGTCCGGTTTTATTGGTCGGGCCGATGTCGGTCCTGGGCAACTGGCTGCGCGAAGCCCAGCGTTTCTCTCCGAACCTGCGATGCCTGCTGCATCACGGTCCCGAGCGGTGGCTTGGGGACTCGTTCACACGCGAGGCGAAACAGGTCGACGTAGTGATCACCAGTTATCACCTGCTCTATCGCGATTATGTTAATTTGCGCAAGGTGACCTGGGCGGGCATCCTGCTCGACGAGGCGCAAAACATCAAGAATCCCGACACCCATCAGGCCCAGGCCGCCCGCGCCTTGCAGGCCGATTACCGGATCGCGCTCACCGGCACGCCGATGGAGAACCATGTCGGCGACATTTGGTCGATCATGGATTTTCTCAATCCCGGCATGTTAGGCAAGAGGGCGGTGTTCCGCGATAAGTTCTTCCGCCCGATTCAGTCGGGGACCGACCCCGGAGCACGCTCGCGGCTGAGGCGCGTCACCACGCCCTTTATCCTGCGCCGCCTGAAAACCGATAAGCAGATCATCGCGGATCTGCCGGAAAAGGTGGAGGGCAAAGTGTTCTGTCCGCTCACGCTCGAACAGGCGAAGCTCTATGAGGAGGTGCTGGCCGAGTTCAACCGCGAAGTGGAGCTTTGCGAGGGCCTCTCGCGGCGCGGCCTGATCCTGGCGGTGCTGACGCGTCTCAAGCAGGTCTGCAACCATCCCGCACACTATCTCAGCCAAACGCAGCGGCTGTCCAAGCGGTCCGGCAAACTCGCCCGTCTGGAAGAGATGCTCGAAGAGACCTTCGCTCGCGGCGAGAGCGCGCTGGTCTTCACACAGTACGCCGCGATGGGGACCTTGTTGAAGCGCCACCTGTGCCAGGCCTTCGCGTGCGACATGCCGTTCCTGCACGGCGGGGTTCCGCGCAAAGAGCGCGACCGGCTGGTGCAGGAGTTCCAGGAGTCCACGCAACCGCTTGCGTTCATCCTCTCGCTGAAGGCAGGCGGCACAGGCTTGAATCTGACCCGCGCCAGCCATGTGTTCCACTATGACCGGTGGTGGAATCCGGCGGTCGAGAACCAGGCCACGGACCGCGCGTTCCGCATCGGCCAGACAAAGAACGTGATGGTGCATAAATTCATTTGCGGCGGCACGCTGGAAGACCGGATCGACGCGATGATCGAGAGAAAAACCCAGCTTGCGTCCGAGATCGTCACCAGCGGCGAGACGTTCTTGACGGAGCTTTCAAATGCGGAGCTTCGGGAGATTCTGAGTCTGTCGTCCGAGGCGGTGACAGACGAGAATGAGGAGCCCGACAGCAAGGACCCGAAATCCGACGGATGGTGGAAAAGCCGACATGGGTAAGAAAAAAAGATATGCGCAACGGACGCCGCTGAACGTCAAGGGTGGCATCCGCGCGCAGAATCCGCACGCGGGAAACCTGCGCGTGTGGTGGAGCCGCCGCTGGACGGAAGTCCTCGAGAATTTCCGTCTCGGAGCGCGGCTGGGTAGGGGGCGCAACTATGCGGTCTCCGGCCAGGTCTCTTCGCTTTCCATTCGTCCAGGTCAGGTGGTGGCGGCGGTGCAGGGGTCGAACAAAGAGCCGTACGAGAGCGTCATCTGTTTCCGCTCGGTGGCGGACGAGGTCAAGGCCCGCTTGATCCAGGCGTTGAGGCTGCGGCCCATGGTGATCGCGCGGCTGTTGGTTTCGGACTTCCCCTTCGAGGTCGAGGCACTCTTCAAGGCCGCGGGTTGTCCGCTCTTTCCGAAACGCGAGAACGACCTCGCCAGCCGCTGCTCCTGCCCGGACTACGCGAATCCGTGCAAGCATTTGGCGGCGGTCTATTACCTCCTCGGCGAGGCGATCACCAAGAACCCGCTCCTGCTGTTGGAGTTGAGGGGAATCACCCGGGCGGACCTGCTCGGCGAAGCGGCGCTGCAAGAGGAAGAGGAGGTCGAGTCCCCGGAGGTGTCGCTTTCAAACGGGGCGGGCGGGGGGCCTTTGACACGCGACGGGTTTTACGGCGTGCCGCAGGCGGGATTCAACGATTACGGCCCCGCACTCAAATCCGTAACCCCCGCGCCGCTGATCTACAGGCTCGGCCCCTTGCCGTTCTGGCGCGGACAGGAGCGCTTCACCGATACGCTTGAACACCTGTACGCGCGTGCCGCAACACGGGGTTGGACCGTGTGGATCGGCGAGCCGCTGGATCTGCGTCGCGAAGACGAAAAGGTCATCATCAAAGGCGCGACCCTTCACCTGAAGCAACACCGGATGAAGGTCGACACCTCGTGGGCCTAAACCGAGCGGTTATCTCAACGTTCAAAGCCAAACTCAAGTTCATTGGACCAGTGGGTGGCCCAGTCGTTGTGGAAGGTCAGCGGGTTCTGCTTGGATGCGCTGCGGCCGGCGGCCAGCTCGAAGGCGTCGCCGCCGTTGTTCACGCGGAAGCTGAACTTCACCGTCTGGCCCGCGTCGAGGCGCTTCTTGACTTCCGGCAGCTCGCTCCACGGCAGCGCGCACTCGACGACGTTGTCTTTCACCGCGAGCTTCGCCTCGCCCTTCACCGGCCCGCCGTCCACCGGCGCCTTGGGCTGGCGCGGGAAGAAGTGCTTGCGCGTCATGCCTGGCCGCTGGAGGCAAAAGATTTCCGTGCCGCCGCCGCTGGCCTCGCCCACCTTGTTCAGCGCGAACTCGTAGTCCGTGTCGAAATAGGCGCAGAAGCGCGGCATGGTCCCGGCGGGAAACTGGAGATGCGGCTTCTCCTCCGGCGGGACCGCGTTGAAGGCGATCTGCACGTTGTGCTTGCCGTTGCCGGACGGCACGTCGAAATCCTTGCGGTAGGAGAAGCGGCGCACGCCCTCGGGCCAGGTCAGCTCCTTGCCCTTGTCCGTGACTTTCGCCGGGTAGAAGAAATCGTCGTCGTTGCGCGTCTCGTAACGGATAAGCCCGTCCATCTGCGGCACCTCGGCGGCGAAGTAAAAAAACCTCTCGTCGTACGCCAGCCAAGCCGTGACCGCCCCGCCGCCGCTTGGGCGATCCCAGTTTTGGAACGGCAGGTACGCCTTCTCGGCCTGGTTCGCGCCCACCGTCTTGGCATCGGTCTGCGGGATGACCCCGCGCCAGTCGTCCAAGTTGCCGTCCACAGCCACGGTGCGTTTGGCGATGACGTTCACGTGTATCATTTCGGCGTGCTTCTTCGTGCCGTCCGCGCCGCCGTCGAACGTGGCGAGCAGCTTGTAGGTGTTGTCGGGCGCGGGAGTGCCTTTGGCCACGGCGACGTTGAGGATGCGTGTCTCGTGGGCTTCAAGGGCCAGCGTCTGTTCGGCTGGCAGCATGTCCAAACCAGCCACATGTACGCTGAAGCGACCGCTCACGCGCCGGTTGAGGACGTTGGTGACCTTGACCTTCACGGCGGGTTTCGCCGAAATAGGCGCGGTGAAATCGTGCGCCACGATCTCCACCGGCTCCAGGCCTGTGACCTTCGCCTCGGCAAGAGCCGCGAGCAGCTTCTTGAACGAGCCGGGGCGGCCGCCGGACCTCACGAAATAGCCCCGGTCATTCAGCGGCACGGCGATTTTGCCGGCCTTCGCCGGAACCGGGTTCGCGTAGAAATCGTGAAGCGCGAACTGGCCGTTGCCATCGGGGAGTTCCATCTGCGCGTTCGCGGCCAGACCCACCGAGCGGAAGAGCGTGAGGTTCCGGTCGTAGCTGGAGGCGAGGTCGCCGACGACGACCACGGTGCCGTCGTCGGGATTGACGGGCCCCGTGCGCTCGCCGCCGACCAGACCGGGCAAGCCGTCGAAGACAAAGACCCACGGCAAGCCGTTCTTGAACAGGATCTCCCTGAAGGCCCGTTGGCCGATGAATTTCTGGCAGCCCGCCACCGCCGCGCCCGCGGCCCAGACCTGCGCCACGGCGTATTCCTTGCCGCTGATCGTCGGCTTCTGCGACGTGAACACGTTGCCGGCATAGATGCCCGCCGTGCGGTCCTGTCCCATCGCACGCATGGAGGCGAGCACCCCCGCCACGCGGTCGTCCGAGTTGGCCACCCAGCTTTCGGTGTCCCACACCTTCACGCGGCCGTATTCACCCTGGCGGTTCATCCATGTGGGCTCCAGCGCGGGGTCGGCGGCCAGCGGCTGGTAGTGGATGCTCACGAAATCGAGCCACGGCAGGAACGTGTCGGTGCCGTCGCAGAAGAGCTTGTCGCGGGTGTTCGCCGAGGAGCAGGCGCCGCCGATGAGCACCTTCACTCCGGCTTCCTGACGCGCTTCGAGGACGGCCTCGGCCATGACCTTGTAGAGTTCGCGGTAGCGCGGAATGTCGGCGGCCCAGCCCGAGATGGAGAGGCCTTCCCAAGGCTCGTTCCACAGCTCGACCGCGTTGACGGGGCCTTTGGGCCAGCCGTGCTGCATGAGCACCTCCTTGAGATAGCGTTTGAACTCCGGATCGAACGAAGGCAGCCAGGCCAGGTCTTCCTTGTTCCCTTCGATCAGCTCGCCGTTCTCGCGCAGCCAGGGCCGCCCGCGTCCGAGCGGCATCTGTTCGCGCGGCGTGCCTCCGCAGCCCACCGTGAGCATGAGCGTGAGGTCGTTCGCCATCGCCCAATCGACGTGGGCGTCGCGGATGGTGTTGTAGCCGCCTTCGGTGCGCGCGCCCTTCACGCCGAGCCGCTTGAAGACATTGAAGACCACGGGCGACAGCTCGTGCGGCCAGCCGAGATCCATCGCGTAAGTCGGCAGCCAGACGCGGCCCGGCTCGGGAGCAGGCACGCGGACGCAGGTGCAGGCGAACTCGCGGCCGCGCTCACCCAGATCGAAGACGAGGGCGTAGCCGCCAAAGGTGTCGCCGATCTTCGGCTTCACCGTCACGAACCCGCCCTCCGCCGGCAGGTCCACGTCCAACGCTGAGGAACCGGTGTCGGCGATTTTGAACACGACCGGCTTCCACCAGTCGCCGGGCTTGCCCTTGGTGCCGTATTGAACCACGTCCACCTTCAGCGGCCCCTTGAACGGCTGTCCCGGCTTGAGGAAGAAGGTGAACTCGGCCTCTTCTCCCGGCCAGAGCGCATTCGCGCCGAGGCTGCACGCCGTCTGCTGCACGGTCCAGCCCTTGGCCGCGATGCCGAAGGCCTTCGCGAAATCCTCCATGTCCGAGCCCGTGGTCATCTGGGCAAGGACCGGCAAAGCGAGGTTCGAGATAAGAAGGGTTGTGGCAAGAAGGAATCCCGGAGCTTTCATGGTTGTCCTTTCGAAACGTTTGCGGTCACTTCAGCCCTCCATACACCTACGACATGTGTCACGCGGGCGTCTTGACCCTGAGGGAGGAGAAGGCGCGCTTGAAGTCGTCCGGATTGCGGGTAAGCAATCCTGTCCGGACAGCGGCAAACGCGCCGATCAGGATATCAGCCACAGGTCGCCGGGCCGATTTCCTCTCGCGCCGGAGCGCCACCTGCCGGTGCCACGCCTGATGGGCAAGTTGCGTGGCAGGCCAATCCCAAGGATCGGCGTAATCGATCCCGATCGCCGACAGGAAGTCGTTTTGCCGATGCCTGTCGCCCAGAAAGGCGGGCGCGAGTTCGACATAGCTCACCGGGCAGAGCGTCAGCCCGTCTTTCGACATGCGGTCGATCAGGCGAGCCGAAGGTTCGCCGAACTCGGGATCGTTCTCCAGCACGTCGATAATGAGGCAGGTGTCTACGACCCAGCTCATGTTTTTTCCCCCTCGCGAAGCTCGGCCATCCACTCCTTGGTCCTCCGCGTACGCCGGAAGGTCGATGCGTAACCCAGCATCGCGACCGCGCCGTGAGGCCGCTTGGCGGGGGGTAGCGTGATTCTACACTCTGTGAGAGAGGTCAACTCCCAAACGATCCGTTGTCCGGACAGCAGCTTCATCTGCTTCCGGATCTCTGCCGGGATCGATACCTGACCCCGGTCGGTCACAACTGTCGCAAGCGTTTTCATGTTGATGACAATACATCATGTGATGGCATCATGTCAAACTGGGATGCAAAGGACTGATTTTCAACACAAAAGCAAGGGCAAGACCGCATGGTAGAGGTGAAGAAGAGCGAACAGAAAATGAGATAGATTGTGGAGACGTGTTTCATTTACAGCTGACCAATGCGGGTTTTACACGGCCTTGACGCAACTCCGCCTCAACCCGCTCGGCCAGAAAGACCTTGAGCAAGGATTGATAAGGCACATCGCGTTTGTTCGCCATCACTTTGAGCGCCGCAATAATCGACTCCGGCAAACGCAAGGAAATGGTTTTTGTCGAGGGTTTGAGATTTGGAAAGACTGTCCGCTTAGCCTTTGACCAATCAATTAGGTCCGTGGAGTCGTGGGTGGCCCAAAACTCCCTCTCCTCATCTTCCGCCTTGAACGTTGGTACTTTTTGTTTTTTCATGATCTGTAACTCCTTCGCTCCTGCCTGCGCATGTCGCGGGCGGATACTATGCGTATGCGCTTGGTCCGTATTACGAACGCAACGAACAGCTCGCGGCCGCCGTCCGTCTGACCCAGGACAAAAAAGCGCTTTTCGCTTTGGGAATGCGCGTGATCGGCGCTGGCCAAAAGAGGTGAGTTAAAGAACACCTGCTCAACTTCCACAGGAGTCACTCGATGCTTCTCCCAGTTCTTCTCGGCATTGCCTCTGCTCCAGTCGAAACCCTCAAAGTCTGGTACTGTAGCCACATCAGTCATGGTTTTGCTGTATATGATATCGGTATACGTTACAAGCGCGATTTAAATGTGGACTTTATGGCTATTGTTTGCCGACCCAAGAATCGGCAGTCGGCAAAAGCCGCAATGAACGGTAGGGACGCATCCCCGCGGCGTCCGCAGGGCATTGCACACGGTGACCGGCGGACGGTTCGGGGAACCGTCCCTACCGGAAAGAGACACAATGAACAACGCGCCGCTTCACTGAAAGATCAGCTCGCCCCAGTTCTTCGGCTCCAGCATCAACTCGAAGACGGCGTCGTCCACGATGCCGGTGTGCTGGTTGTTCCAGTAGGAGCGAAGGCGCGTGCGCTGGCCGGCGGGGTCGCCGTAGGTCGCGCCGAAATCCCCGCGCAGCGTTTGCCCGCCAGCGGGCGTACACTCCAGCGCCGCAAAGGGGATGACGGCCTCGACCACATAGCCGTCGTTGCGCTGGGTGAGCTTGATCTGCGCTTCGGCCAGCACCCGCACGTCGGCGACGACGTATTCCTTGACGACGCCCGAGCTGAAGGTCTTGGGGCTGCGGGCCTTTGTCTTATCCGCCACAGGGCGGAATATCACGGCCGTGGGCGTGCCTTTGAAATTGCCGATGCTCACGCGCACATCGCCCGGCGCGGCGGTGTCGCGCTTCACGTCGGCCTTGGCGTCTGTGCCCAGCTGGAAGTCCACCGTGTCGCCGCCGAGATACAGGCTCTCCGGCTGCTCCGCGCCGTTCACCCAGGGCGTTTTGTCGCGCACGTCCCAGGCCAGATAGAGGTTCTGGCCGTCCCATGCGGCGGCGCTGCGGACCGTCGCGTCGTCGGCCTTTTGGAAGCGGATGACTTCCGCGCCGGCGAAGTCTTTCTCGACGTCGCCGGTCATGGCTGCGGTGAGCTTTTTCACGGTCATGCGCCGGGTGCCGACTGCGGCCTGCAGCAGCTGCTCGCGCAGCTTCCGCGCCTGGACCACGTCCTTGTCTGAAACCTCCAGGCCCTTGCCGGAAAGGGCCTTCACGCTGTCGAGGCCCGTCACTTCGAGATTCCAGAACGCGGTCTTGCCCGCCTGGACATAGAGCTTGCCGTCGGGGCTTTGCGCAATGCTGCCGCCGAAATCTTCGCCGCCCATGCCGGGCGGGCAGTGCGTCATGTCCGCGCCGGGAACGGCGGCGTCCGGCCACTTCACTTTCATCGGGTCGCCCTCGAACAGGCTCGTGAGATAGAAGCCCTCTTCGGTGAGGATGTGCCACTCCCCGACGTTGGTCGAGATGACCCAGATGTTGCCCACGGGCTTCGGCAGCTTCGCCGCGCCGCACGGGCCGAACGAGCCGCGGATCATCCCGACGGTCTGCGGGCAGGCGTTATGCGAGCCGTGGACGCCGTTGAAATTGTCCGGGTAGGTCCACAGCTTCCGTCCCGCGGCGATCTCGGCGCAGGTCAGGAGCGTGTGCGTCTCGCCGTAGTCGCCGCCGCACAAGACCAGGCGGCCGTCCGCGCTGCCGAGCCCGCCGAGAGGCATCTTCGTTGGCTGCGACAATTCGTATTTCGGCGCTCCGCACGCGGTGAAGCCCGCGACCTTGAACTGATTGGTCCCGCTGTAGAGGGTGAGGTCCGGCGTGGCGCTCATGTACCATGCGCTGAAGCGCAGTTCGCCGTCGGTCCCTGCCGTCTCGTCCGCTTGGCGCTGGCCGTCGCCGTTCGCGTCTGACCAAACCATGGTGCGCGCGGCTTTGCCGGTCTCGCCGTGCCCGCTGACCGGCAGCTCTTGACCTTCCTTGTCGGCATAGAAGATCATGGTGCGGAGCTGATACTGCGCGTCGCCGAGGCGCTCGTAGATTCTCAGCGGCCCGGTGTTGAAGGCCCAGTTGCCGGCGACGGCGAGATAGACGCGGCCGTTCGCGCCCACACCGAAACGCGCGTTCTCCATGCCGTCGCGGGTGATGACGGCCGTGCAGCGGGCGCGTCCGGTCTGCGGATCGAGCCGCCACTCGCACCCTTGGCCGACCATCACATCCGGGTCGGTCGGGCAGATCGCGCCGCCGAGCGCGCCGTAGCTGCTGGGGCCGAAGAACTCCTTCAGGAGCTTGCCCGTCTTCGTGTCCCAGACGCTGACGCGCTTGGGCACGCCGTCGGCCTCCACCACCCAGAGCTTGCCCGCCGCGTCCACGGCCATGCTCTTGATGAAGCGCAGGCCGTCCGCCTGCCAGGGGCCGAGCAGCGCGCGTCCGCCTTTGCGGCCAATCGTCAGGAGCGTTTCATTTCCTTTTTTGACCAGCACCTGGTTGTCGGGATCGCCTTGGCCGAGAAACACCCGTCCGTCCGCCGTGACCAGCTCCGCGACGTCCTTCCGGTCTTTCGTGCCGGGCGCGGCTTGGGTCTGCAGCAGCTTCCCGGTTTTGGGATCCAGCTCCGCGAGCAGTTCCTCTTTGTTAAAGGCGAGACAAAGCTTGCCGGCTTTGAAAACGAGGCTGTCGGCTTTCTCTGGCTTGGTTGCGGCCTCAGGCGCCCAGAGCGCTTTGATTTTCACGTCGGCGCTGTCGGTGCCTTCCCACTTCAGGTAGCTGCCGTCTTTGGCGTTCAGCTTGTAGAGGTTGGCCCCGTCGGAGTCCGCGCCGATGTTGCCGCCGAGCACGTAGAGCACGCCCGCATCGGCCGCCAGCGCTTTTACGCCCGCCATGCCGCCGCGATTGTTGCTCCACTGGACGCGGCCCTCGAGGTCGCACGCGAGCACCGCCTTGCCCGCCTCCGCGCCGTTCCAGCCCAAATAGACGTGCTGCTCGTCCGTGGCCACGGCAACCGGCAAGCCGTGGTCGCCGCCCCAGTTGCCCTTGCCGTCCGCGCTGTCCCACGGCGCTTCTCCGCCGTTGGCGGCCCAGCCGCGCAGCTTGAGCCCGATGCCGGTGTGCGTGAGCGCGTTCCAGCGGTATTCGCCGGGCGGCACCGGCTCGCCGGGGCGCGTCCACGACGGCGTCGTGAGGCCGTCCCAGTTCACGGTATGTTTGCCCTTGGTGAAAAACGCGGCGTTGAGAAGTTGCCGCACAACCTGGCCGTCGGCGTTCTGGATGTTCAGGGAGAGGTAGCCGTCCGCCGGCATCGTGAAGGAAACGGGCTTGAAGCCGGCCAGCTCCTTCGTCTTGATCAGGCCCGTCCAATCCACCTCCGGCACGCCCTTCTCCATCTTGACGGCGAACTCGCGCGCGTCGGCGAGGCGCACCGGCTGCGGCTTCACATTGCCCTTGGCTTCGAGGGTGGCCGTGCCCCAGCACGCGCTCGCCATGAAGGTGAAGACGCGGTCGGGAGGGGGACCGGGCTTAAACAGCTCCTTCGCCGAGGCCCGCCCCTTTGCGCCGATGGTGAAGTTGGGCTCGAATGTCAGCGTGAGCGAGCCTCCCGCCTTGAGCGGCTGGCCGTCGCGCGTGAGCAGCTTCCACGGAATCGCGATTTCCTGCACATAGCCCTGACCGTCCGCGCTGACCGTGAAGGCCTGCCTCGCGCCGTCCGTTTTCTTCGCGTCCTCCACGATGCCCTCTTTGAAATCCTTGCCCTGCTCGATCTTGATCACGTCCGCGCCGTCGACCCCGCGCCACGCGGTGAAATGCTGCCCGCGCTCCTGCGGCGTGCCCGCCGCGGTGAGGGTGCGGAACTGCAGGCAGTCGCCCGCGAACCCGTAATCGGCGACGGTTTGGCCGGGGTTGTTGATCGGCGTGCCGTCAATCCAGCGGGCGAGGAGATAGAAATACTCCGCGTCGTACTGCGCGTGGAGCCAGACGGCATAGTGGTCGCGCTGGGCCTCCGCGTCGTCGCACGCGAAGATTCCCGCCGACAAATCCCAGTCGTCGGTTTTGCCGTCCACGGCCATTTTCGCCGGGGCGGGCAGGACGCGGAAACTGAGATTCTCAGTCGGCGTGGCCGAGGCGACTGCCAAGCCGAGGACGACGAGCGCGGACGACACAACTCCTGTTCGGATCATGTGATAACTCCTATTAGAAAACGAGCCTGTAAGCGAACGACTGGCCGTCGCAGGAAAGGCGCACCCGGCTTCCGTCTTGATTCCACTCCGGGTCTTTCGCGGTGGCGTTGAACGGATCGATTTTCTCGACCGTCTTGACCTTCGTTCGCCCCGCACCCAACTCCGCCAGCTTGATCTCCGCACAGAACGGGTTGCTGCCGGGCAGCGGGATAAGCTGCCACGCCTTCCGGTCGGCATGCAGTAAACGGAATGCGCCATCCGTGACCACCGGGCCGAAATCGAGCATCTTCTTGGCGACGTTCAGCTCCAGCGCCTTTTCATCGGCGCCGTTCGTCTCCAGCTCAAAGCTGCCGCCGGTGAAGCGGTCGCCGCTCTTCTCGACGTGCAGGATGCCGCCACGAATGCGCTGGCCGCCGTCGGCAAGCCCCCGGATCGATATCCGGTCGCCCTTGCCCGGATGGAAGAGTCCGTAGCGAATCCTGTACTCGCCCGCCGGCATGTTCGGCGGTATCGCGAGGTTCGCTGTCGCCGTGAAACGGCCCGCCCGCTTGAACAGCGTGCGGTCGGACTTCATCTCCGCTTGAAACGTGATCGTCTCGCCGTTGCTTGTGCTGCCTTTGTCGGCACAGACGTGGATGAAGGGCACGTAGCCCTCGAAGGAGGGGTCCAGCACATTCCAGTTGAAGGTGACCTCGAACGCGCCGTCACCGAGATACTTGCCGCCCGCGCTGGAGGACTCGACCAACATGCGGCTCAGCGGATTGTGTGTCGGCCGCGCATCTGCGAAAAAGCACTGTTTGGATTTCGCGAAGCCCGCGCGCTGGCCGCCGATCAGCACAATGCCCGCCTCGGCGTCGCGGGTCTTGGCGTAAAAGCCGTACAGGGGCAGCGTCTGGCCGTCTGCCACGCTCCATACGTTGGAGCCGCGGTTGACCCAGACCTGTCCGCCCTTGCTGAAGGTGGTGTGCTGCTGACGCACGCACGCGCCGAAGGCGTGGGTTTCAAAATCCTCGCGGGCCAGCGCGCCGCACACGTCGTGCAGCAGCCAATAGGTCATCACCGGGCGGCGCGAGAAGGGGCCGTCGCACATCGGGTTGCGTCCGCCCATGACCGTGTTGGAGAGATAGTCGTCGCTGCCGTAACCGAACTGGGGTTTGCCCGCAAACTCCTCCCACGTGTCGGCGCTGTAGCGCGGCCCGAGCCCGCCGGCGAGCAGCACCATCTTGCCGTGGGTGGCCATGTCGTGCCACGGCGTGCGGTCGGCGTCTTTGAACTCCTTTATCCAGCGGCGTGCGGGAAAGTGGTCCGCCTCTCCGCCGTCGAGCGAGCCGATCAGGGCGTCGGTGCCGGCCTCGCTCAGCATGGGCGCGCCTTTCTTCAGCATGGCACGGCACGTGTCGAAGGCGTCGCGCCACTCTTTCGCGGCGCGGGTGCGCGGATAATAGGTTCCAGCGCGATCATAGTAATCGAACGGCGCGATGGCGGAGAAGACATCGATGAAGAGCGCGTCGGGGCCGAACCCGTCGTGCAACAGCCGCATGTTGTTCTCCAGCCAGGGACGGACCCCGTGCGGCAGCCAGCGGTAGCTTTGCGCCTTGCGGCCCTCGTTGAGCCACGCCTTCGTGGGAGACCCGTCTTCTTGGAACACGATCGGGTCGTAGCTGTATCCCGCGGCGTCCGGATAGAAGTCGATGTAGTTGTCGTGCGGGCAGAACAGCATGCCCGCCTTCTCCGCCGCCTTGCGCATCGCGAGGAACGGCGCGAGCCCGCCGGCCGGCGGATAGATCTCCGGCAGACGGTAGTCGTAGCCCCAGCGCTGCCAGTCGTGCTTCACGAAGACCGCATCGGTCACGCCGTATTTCGCGGCCTCTTCCAGATCTTTCGCGGCCTCCAGATAATCCCCGCCCCACTGGTCGAGGCAGACGCGGCCCAGCAGCGCGTCCACGCCGGGGCCTTTCTTGAAGCCGCAGATCGCGCGATAGGCTCGGGCGGCGTCGAACGCGCCCTTCGCCGAGGGGACGAACATGAAGCCCGCGTCATGCTGGGTCTCCAGCGCGTAGCGCCGCGTCTCGGGCGAATACGTCAATTGGTCGGGGAAGATGTCGCACGCCTGCACGAGGCTGAGGCCGTTGGTGTAGTCCGCGCCGATGTGGCGCGTGCTGAGGGTGAATCCGCCGCCCGGCAGGTTGAACGCGCCCGGCTCTTCGATCACGTTGCCGAAGCCCGCATAGGCGCGCCAGACCGGCAGGCCGCACGCGCCGATCCCCAGCCGCGTGAAGCGCGGCGTGCCGCGAGTGTCTCGCGTGACGCCCGGCATATCCCATGCGATGCGCAGCGCGCCGCCGTCGGCGCGGATCGTCGCACGCACCGGCAATGCGCCCGCCGACTGTGCGACCTGGTGAGTCACCGCCCACGCGCCACCGTCGTCCGAAGTCTCGACGCGCAACACGGGCTGGCCGTTCTCGACGCCGCCGACAGCGGCCCCGTCGACGTTGCATGCGAAGCCGCGGTAGGTCAGCACGCGCGTGCCGTCAGTAAAGGCGATCACGCCGTCGGTCAATCCCTGCTCGCCCAACACAACCGCCGCGCCGAAGCGCTGGCCGTTGACGTCGAGGCGGAAGATGCCGGTACCGCGTTTGGGCTTTTTCGTCAGCGCCAGCTTGGCGGCGGCGGCGGCTTGCCCTTCCAGCGCCTGCCACCGCGCTTCGGTCGGCAGCGCCGGCAGAGCGCCGACAGCGATCACGGGATCGCCCCAGTAGCACTGGTCGCAGGTCGTGTCGTTCTTCGGGCCGGGCCCCGTCCAGAGGCGCAAGGTGATGTGCTGGCCCGCATAGGCGCAGAGATCCACAGCGGCAGGCTCCCATGTTTTGCTGGCGCTGAAGCGCGTGAACAGCTCTTTCTCCGCCTTGTCCGCCCCGATGACGACGACCTTGAACTCCGTGCCGTCGCTTGCGGGTTCGGTCGGGCCGGTGTCACGCAAGGCGGTGAAGAACTTCAGTACGGCAGGCTTGTTGGCGGGCAGGGCCAGTTTGAAATCGTTCCAGGTCACACCCGCATCGCCGCGGTAAGGCGGGTGGACCAGGAACCCCGCACGCGACACGCCGCCGCGCATGGCCGTGCCAACGCTCATGTGCGTGCCGCTCGCCGCATCCGCTCCGGAGTAATTCACACCCAATTCGGCAACCTTCTCCTTCTGGCGAAGGAATACCTGGCGGGAGACGCCGCTGTCGAGTCGCACCACGCCGTCGCCGAGAACCGTTTCCGTCAGTGCGGGTGCCGCTTTCGCCGACGCGGGCTTTTCGGCCTCGAAGATCGCGATGGGGTGAAGCTCGACGGTCTTGCCCTCCACGGCGAGCGCGAGTTTGGCGTGGACCGGATAGAGCGCGCTCAGCACCGAGCCACGTGCCTGGGCGGAGCAGGGGATCGTCACGCTCTTGCCGGGATCGGCGGAAAGGGCGACCGCATTGGTGCCGACCACTTGCCAGTCATCGTTGAGCCAGAGGCTGACCGTGCCGGCCACCGCTTGGGACCGTTCGTTCTTGAGCGTGACCGTAAAGGCGAGCGGCTTGTCGGTCGCAACTTTCTCCGCGACGCCCTCGATGCTCAGCGTCACCCCCTCCTGCTTATCCGTCGGCGGGTTGAACGCGAAAACGACGCTGGCGCATGATAACACGGCTGACAAGATGAATTTGCTGACACAGTTCCGCATAGTTGTTCCCCTTTATTCGAACACGATTCGGTACCCGAAGGAGCGGCCGTCGCAGGCCAGGCGCAACACCTCGCCATCCTGTGTCCATTCGGGATCTTTCGCGTAAGCATTGTTGGGGTCAATCTTATCGACGGCCTTGACCTTCGCGCCTTCTTTGCCGAACGCCGCGAGACGGATCTCGGCGCGGAAAGGCCGGCTTGCGGGCAGCGGAATGAGCTGCCACGCCTTGCGGTCGTGCAGCAGGCGGAACGCGCCGTCGGTCGCGAGCGGGCCGAAGTCGAGCATCGCGCCTGCGAGGTTCACGTCCGGACTATCCGCCGGCGGCTCTTCGAGGAGGTAATCGTCGCCGGTTGCGGTGATCCGCAGGAGGCCCGCGCGGATGCGGCGGAGCTGCGCGTCGGCGCCGCGCAAGGGCACGCGGTCGCCGTTTTTCTGATGGAAGACGCCGTAGCGCACCCGGTAGTCGCCGGGCGCGAAATCCTGGGGCAGCCGCACATCGGCGGTCGAACGGAAGGTGCCGGGCTTCGTCAGGAGCGCGAGGTCGAACTCCATCCCGGCCTGGGCGTCGATGCTCTCCGAGTCGAAATCGGACGTGTGCCCGATGTGGATGAACGGCACGTAGCCCGGCTCCAGCGGCTCGAGCATGTTCCAGTCGAAGGTCAGGCGGAAGGCGCGCGGGCCGAGACGTGCGGCAGACGCGACGCGCGTCTCGATGCGGCAGTCGGGCTCCTGATCCGTCAGCGGACGCGCATCGGCGAAGAAGGCGTCTTCCGTTTTGGCGAAGCCCGCGCGGTGTCCGTTGAGCCGCACCACGCCCGCCTCGGCCTTGCGGGTCTGCGCGTAGAAGCCGTACTCGGGCAGGGTTTTGCCCGCCACGCTCCAGACGTTGGTGCCGCGGTTGGCCCACACCTGCCCGCCTTTGCCGAAAGTCGTGTGCTGCTGCCGCACGCTCGCGCCGAAGCTGTGCGTCTCCATCTCCACATGCGCCAGCGCGTCACAGACGTCGTGTTGCAGCCAGTAGGTCATGACCGCGCGGCGGGAGAAGGGGCCGTCGCACATCGGCCCGCGCCCGCCCAGCACGGTGTTGGAGAGATAGTCGTCGCTGCCGTAGCCGTGCTTCGGGTCCGGATCGTAGCGGTCGCCGAGCCCGCCCGCGAAGAGCACCATCTTGCCGTGGGTGACCATGTCGTGCCACGGGGTGCGGTCGGCGTCTTTGAACACGCCGAGCCAACATAATGGACGCCAGTGGTCGGCCTGCACGCCGTCGATGGAGCCGATCAGCGCGTCGTGGCCGGACTCGCTGATCATGGCCGCGTCGTGGCCGAGCAGGCGGCGGCTGGAGTCGAAGGCGGCCCGCCATCCCTTCACGGTTTCGGCGCGGGTGTGGAAGTCGCCCTTGCGGTCGTAGTAGTCGAACGGCGGAATGGAGGTGAAGACGTCGATGAAGAGCGCGTCGGGGCCGAACCCTTCACGCATGCGCTTCATGTTGGCGGTGAGCCAGGGCGTGAAGGCGTCGGGCAGCCAGCGGTAGCTCTGCGCGTCGGGACCGGGATTGTACCAGGCTTTGTACGGCGTGCCGTCCGCGTTGAACACGATGTGGTCGTAGCTGAAGCCCTCGGCGTCCGGGTAAAAGTCGATGTAGTTGTCGTGCGGGGCGAAGAGCATCCCGGCCCGCCTCGCGGCCTCGCGCATCTCGCGGAACGGCTCGAGTCCGCCCGCGGGCGGATAGATTTCGGGCAGGCGGTAGTCGTAGCCCCAGCGCTGCCAGTCGTGCTTCACGAAGAGCGCATGGTTCAGGCCGTACTTCGCGGCGCGGTCGAGATTCTTGGCCGCCTCGCGGTAGTCGCCCCCCCACTGGTCGAGGCAGACGCGGCCGAGCAGACCGTCCACGCCCGGGGACTTCTCGAACCCGCACACCTCGCGGTAGGCGCGTGCCGCCGCATAGGCGCCCTGCGAGGAAGGGGCGAACATGAAACAGGCGTCGTGGGGCGCCTCCAGCGAGAAGAGGTTGCTTCCGGGTGAGCAGACCAACCGGTCGGGAAGCAGGTCGGTCGCCTGCACGAGGCTGAGTCCGCCGGCGTAGTCCGCGCCGATGTGGCGCGTGCCGAGCTGGACGCCGCCGAGCGGCAGCATGAAATTGCCGGGCTCCTCATACACCGCGCCGAAACCGAGATAGATGCGGGCGGGCTTGCGGGTCGCTGGTCCGAGGGCGAGCGTGGAGAAGCGCGGGGTGCCGCGCGGGTCGCGGATCGCGCCCGGCATGTCCCACGCGATGCGGAGCACACCGTGGTCGGCGCGGATTTTCGCGCGAACCTGTAGGGGCAGGCCTTGCGCCTGCCCGACGTGGTGCGTGACCACCCAGCCGTCGCCTTCGCGTGCGGTTTCGATCCGCTGCACCGGCTGTCCGTCGCGTGCGCCGCCGACCGGCTCACCGTCGACCGCCACCGTGAAGCCGCGGAAGGCCACGTCACGCGTGCCGTCGGAAAAGGCGATCACGCCGTCCGTCAGCCCCTCTTCGCCGGCCACGACGGCTGCGCCGCACGTCTCCTTGTTGAACTTCAGCCGGAAGGCGCCCGGCGCGTCGGGTTTACGGGTCATGGCTTCGCGGGCCAGACGCAGGGCGGTCTCGGTGCGGGCCGCCCAAGCGGCTTCGCTCACCGGCTGCTGCAACGCGCCGACCCGCAGGACCGGATCGCCCCAGAAGCCGTTGTCGCAGGTGGTGTCGTTCTTGGGACCGGGACCGTTCCAGAGGCGCAGGGTCACGGTCTGTCCCGCATAGGCGGAGAGGTCCGCTTCGGCGGGCTGCCACGTGGAGGCGTCGGTGAAGCGGGTGAACAGCTCCTTTCGGAGGCCGTCCGCGGTCTGCAAGTGTACCTTGAACTCCACGCCGTCGCTGCCGCGCTGCTCTTCAGGGCGTTTCTCGCGGACAGCGGTGTGGAACCTGAGGAGGATCGGCGTCTCGACGGGCAGCTTCAGCCGATAGTCGGCCCAGAGCGTGCCGTGGCCGCCTTTCCAAGGAGGGTGGATGCTGAAGCAGCGGCGATAGACCCCGCCGAAGTCGGCGTCCGCACGGAAAAACGTGGCGCCGCTCGCATCGTCCGACCCGTTGAAGCCGGGCGGCAGAAGGGTGGTGCGTCCGTTGCTCTCCCAGGCGGCCGAGCGGCATGAAAGCTGGATCAGGCGGCAGACGCCCGGCGTTAGGACGATGTCCTTCGCCTGAGGGGCCGAGACCGGGGCAGCGGGACGAACCGTTTGGAAGACCGCGATGGGATGGAGTTCGAGGCGCGTACTGTTGCGTTCGAAGCTGAACCGCGCGTGGACGGGATAATGCGCGTCCAGCACGCGCGCGCCTGCTGAGGCGGAGCAGGCGGTTTGCCATGTTTTTCCGGGCTCGACAGAAACCGCGAAAGCGTTGGTGCCGGTCAGCCGCCAATCGTCGTTCATGCCGACATGGACCGTGCCTCTGACCGGTTGTGTGCCACCATTTTTCAACACCACGTTAAAAACGAGCGGTTTTTCAGTCGCGACCTTTTCCGGTAAGCCCTCGATACTCAAGGTGACGTGCTCTTGCGTGTCGGTCGGCGGATTGAACGCGAGGACGGAGCCGGTCATCAGCAACACAGCGAGTCCTGTCATGAAGCGGAAACGGTGATACATGAAGAAGCCCCCATAATTTATGAAGTGAATCCATTGAAACACAAAGCCTTGCGGACACAAAGAAGAAAGTGATACGCCTTCAAACGACTTTTGTGTTTCCAAACCGGACCTTTTTTGGTTTGATAAGTCTCATGGATGCTAAAGCAAAACGTCTGATCGTCAATGCCCTCACCTTTGGACGTGTGCCGTTTGTGGTGCTCTTCATGGTGCTGGCGATCATTCACGCCTATACGCCTAAGGCGTGGTGGCTGGCGGTGGCGGCCACGGTGTCGTTGGCTTTAGCTTCGCTGACCGATCTTTTCGACGGACAGTTGGCACGCAAGTGGAACGTGGTCAGCAAATTCGGCGCGATGGCCGATCCGCTGATGGACAAGGTCTTTTACCTCGTGGTTTTCCCGACGCTGCTCTGGCTGCTCGGGAGGCAGCCGGACGAGGCGGTACACGCGCTGGTGATGCTGGTCTTCACGGTGCTCTACATCCTGCGCGACCAGTGGGTGACCTTCCTGCGCTCGGTGGGCGCGCTGTACGACGCCGACTGCCGCGCGAATTGGATGGGCAAATTCCGCACGGCGGCGAGCTTTCCTGCGGCTTGCGTGATCTATGTCTACGCCTCGCTCCACCTCTTCTTCCTGCCCCAGGCGTTGATCTTTGTGATCGAGGCGCTACTGATCATCATCAACGTCTGGTCGATCATCGTCTACACCCGACAATATCTGCCTTATCTCAAGAAAGCCTTGCACTAAGTTTTGCGTGGTCTTGGCGGTGAAGGCCCAGATGGTTGCGGGTGCGCCGGGTTTAGGCAAGTCCTCCGATCAGGCTTACAATCTCCTGCCAGGAGTCGCTTCGGCGCATGTTGGCCGCATGCGCATAGCGTTGGTTCCACGGGCGGTTGTAGACAATGACCGTGCAGTCCGCACGGTGCGCCAACAGGTCGAGCGCGGTCGGCGAGTCATCGATCGCGACATCGAAATGGAGCGTCGCGAACTCGTCTCGGCTCAGCGTTTTGGGCGTGCCGGTCGGCGGGTCGGCGGGTGCGCGTCCGTATTTGTCCAAGTAGATGACCGCGAGGTGGGCGAGTCCGTATTTGCGGAGCCAAGAGCAGGACCCGTCGTGGCTGGTGGCGGGACGTCCGGTGACGATCGCGAGGTCATGGCCGCGTGCCTCCAAGTCATGCACGGCCTCCAGACCGCCGGGGGCGGGTGGGATGCCGGCCAGGAACTCCGGGCGGTGCGCACGCTCCATAAGTTCGTTAATTTCCGCGTCGGAGAGCGAGAAGGCCTGTTGCAGGTCAAAAACCGAAATCGCTTCGTACGGTACGTTGCGTGCAAAAAGATCGCGAGCCATGTCAGAGAGGTGGCGTGCGGTTTCACACAACACGTCATCGAAGTCGATATAGATCCGCATGGGTGACACGATAGCACAAAACCGGGCGTCCGCAAAGCCACGGGAAAAGACGCTTGATGAACAGCGGCCAATCCGCGACACTTATAAAAAGCCGACTCATGCCCCGCACTCCAGTTCATGGAGCTTAGGGGTTAACGTAAAAGGATGGTCAGAAATGAAACGCGGTCTCGCATGTGCGGTTGGTTGTTTTTGCGCAACGGGTTTCCTTTTCGCACAGGAGCAACCCAAGACGCGGGTTGAACATCCGCGGGAGGGCACGGAGTGGATCGTCTCGTACGCCTACAACGCCACCGACAGCAAACTGCCGCGCGTCCTGCTCGTCGGCGACTCGATCTGCAACGCGTACAGCGGCGCCGTTTGCCAAGAGCTTGCCGGAACGGCCAACGTCACTTTCTTCGCGACATCGAAGTGCGTGTGCGACAAAAGCTACCTCCGCTCGCTGGCCTTTTTCCTCGACGAGAGCGACTATGCGGTGGTCCACTTCAACAACGGGCTCCACAGTCTGGACAGTGACCGTCAGGACTGGGAAACCTGCCTGCGGGCCGCGATCAAGCTGATCAAGGCGCGCGGCAAGGGCGCGAAGATCGTCTGGGCGAGTTCGACCCCGCTCAAAGATCCCAAGCTCACCGAGAAGGCCAAGGAGCTGAACGCGATCGCGGCGCGGGTGATGTCCGAAGAGGGCGTCCCGACCGACGACCTTTTCGCGCTGATGGATCCTTTAGACCGCGAGGCCAACTGGAGCGACACCTTCCACTTCAAAGGCGAGGCCCAGAAAGCGCAGGCCAAGTCCGTCGGCGACTGCGTGCGGAAAGCGCTGGTTGCGCCGAAGAAATAGGGTTAGGGATCTCACCATGAGCAAACGCTTCGCCTCACCTCTGGCCTGCTTAGGGCTGGCGCTGCTTCTCTCGGGCTGCGCCGCCTTCCGCACGACGGTTGCAGAGCCTGTTCCGCCGGGGGCTCGCGCGCTCGGCTTCACGAAATGCATCATCGACGAGCGCCCGTGCGTGGCCGACATCGCGCCCGGCAAGGACGGCGACTTCAAGTGGTTCAGCGGCCAGTGGTATGTCTCCAAGCCGCCCTCCCTCGACCGCTACCAGACGGTCGACGGCACCCTCGCTCTGAAGCTCGGCGGCGACTTGGTCAGCGCGCCGCGCGACCTCTCCTCGCCCGGCCGCTTGCCCGCGTTGCCGGGCGACAGAGGCTTTTATGTCGAGTTCGACGTGCGGCTCTCGGACAACGATCCGGACCACTGGCCCGCGGTCTGGCTGATGCCGTGGGAGCACAACGGCAAGCAGGAGGACCATTACGAGAGCGACCCGAAAGGCTTCGAACGGTTCATGGAGCTCGATGTCGACGAGGGCGGCTTCGGTCCCGGCCTGACGGGCACCGTACACAGTTCTGAGGGCCTTTGGCCGCACTACCAGCATGTCCAGAATCCGAACAACGTTTCTCAGACTCCCCTCGACCGCAGTCATAAACACACCTTCGGCGCGAGCTACGATCCGGCGACCCAGACGGCGGCGTGGTGGGTCGACGGCGTGCCGCAGATGAGCGCCACGTCCCCCTTCGTGCCGGACATCGCGTCAAAGCAACGCTTCTACCTGATCCTCAGCGCGCAGAGCCACGGCAAGAACAAAGACTACCTGATGTTCGTCAGCGGCGTGCGCGCCTACGTCCCGCCGACCTCGCCGCTGCCGGCCGTGCAGTGAGCGGGCCAACCCAGAAAGGAAATTCGAAATGACTCAGCACGTCTCACAGCGCATACCCGCCGCAGACCTTCTGGCCGCCGCAATCCTGCTCGGCTCTCTCTGTTGCGCTGCGGCGGAGTCGACGATCAGCCCGGAGGAAATGAAACTGAAGAACGACTGGGTGAGCCAGAACATTTCTGTTCCCTCTCCGGAAACGCTTTGGCCGGCCGGCCTATTCGTTCTCGCCAACCACGACGGCGTGGACAGGAATGCGGCCAGATACGGCAGACCGCTGATACTCGGCGATAAGGAGTACAGGCGCGGCGTCTTCTGCCACGCGAACAGCAAGATCCTGATCCGGCTTCCCTCCCCTGGGAAAGCCTTCTCCGCGACGGCCGGCATCGACAGCAACCCCGACACGAAGCCGGGCCGGGGCAGCGTCGTTTTCTCCGTCAAGGTGAACGAGAACGAGGCC
>JANYBJ010000010.1 GCA_025360845.1 bacterium | reverse complement strand
GGCAACACCGCCGTCATCTACAGCCCGATCGGCATGGCCGGCGCCTGGGAGCTCTCCCCCAACAAGTACTGCAACAGCTACCTCGAGGACGACGCGCTCAAGCTCGGCGTCAACATCCTGATGTACTCCAGCACCCGGTGATTGAATAACAATGTTCGACTTTTTTTCAAAACAGCACGCCGCCCTCCTCGCCGCACTTTTTATTACCACACCCCCGCTGCTGGCCGCCACGCCGCAAGAAGACGCCTTTTTGAAAGTGTGGTCCGTCCATGCGCGCGGCGTGCAAGATCACAAAGCGGTGATAGCCGCCTGCCAGAGCGTGATGGACAAATCGGCCACGCTCGGGGATTTTCTGCCTGCCGTCAAGACCCTCGCCGCCTGGCATCTGCTTGCCGAGGGCAATCAGGCCGACGCGGTCCGCATATTCGAAAGCGCATTGACCACCGACAAGACCGCCAAACCCATCGTGCGTTTCGCGGACGTCATGGCCCGCCGCTGGCTGACCCGCATCGATGTTGAGAAAGTGGAAAAGGCGCTCAAAACCTACTATGCGGACAACGTCGAGTATCCGACGAGCCTGTCGCCCCTGCTGAACCTTCCCAAAGACAAGGCGCCGCCCAAGACCGACCGTTTCGATGACCCTTGGATCTATAAGATTGAAACGTTCAGCAAACTCACCAAAGCCCAGAACCAGCGTTACTCGCTTTACAGCAAAAGCACGGGCAGCAAAGCCACTCATCTCAAAGCCTTTCGGTTCGACACCTACAGCGACAAGAAGAGCGCCTCCATCATCGGCCGCAAAACCGCAGAGCCTCTCAGCGTGGAGTTCGAGACGGTCACCGAAACCGGCACCCAGCGCGGCATCGCCACCGAAAGCGGCTTGATTAACGGCATACGTTTTCTGAAACTGGACTCGGACAACCGCTTCGCCCTCATGGTCGACAGCGAATGCGATTTCTGGGTTGTCGCGCCCCCTGCAAGGAGCCGCTGATGAGCGACGAAGGAATCGGGTCTTATCTGAACCCCGCGCAAATGGCCAAACTGAACCGCCTGGCCCTCAACTCGCGTTACGTGGTTGAAGGGACCCTTGCGGGCCGTCATCGCAGCGCCCAGAAAGGCGCCAGCACAGAGTTTGCCGACCACCGTTCCTACATGCCCGGCGACGACCTCAAGCGCATCGACTGGAAGGTGCTGGGCCGCACCGACAAGTACTACGTGCGCCGCTATCAGGACGAGACCAACCTCCGCGTCTACCTGCTCATTGACCGCAGCGGCTCGATGAACTACAGCTCCGGCGAACACAAAACCAAGTTCACCTACGCCTGCACCCTCGCGGCGGCCCTCGGCTATGTCGTGCTCAAGGCGCGCGACGCCGTCGGCATGTACATCTACGGCGAGAAGATGGACGCCGCGCTGCCCTGCAAAAACTCGTTCAACGAGCTGAACAACGCGCTCAAGATCCTGAAAGGCTACAAGCCCGCCAAGGGGACCGCCGGCGCGGATGTCATGCACCAGATCGCGGAGTCGATCAACCGCCGCGCCCTGGTGGTGATCATCTCCGACCTGCTGGACGACCAGCCCGAGATCATCAAGGCCATCGCCCATTTCCGCAAGAACCTTCACGACGTGATCGTCTTCCACACGCTCGACCCCGTGGAGCTGAGCCTCGAAATCAAGCGCGGCGCGGAGTTTGAGGATTTGGAGACCGGGGAGCGCATGATCGCCGACCCGCGCTCCATGGCCAAAGAGTACAAAGATCTGATGGGCACCTTCATCGAAGACTACCGCAAGGCCTGCTCCGAGATGAAGGTGGACTACCGCCTCGTAAAGACCGACGAACCCGTGGACACCTTCGTCCGCGCCTACCTCGAGGAGCGCAAACGCCTGTCACGATAACCCCGGGCAAGGGCAGGCCCAGAGGCCGGCCCCGACACCTCCCTCAAATGAACCTCGCCAACGTGTAACCTCTTCCCATGTTAGTTTTTGCAAATCCGATGTTCCTGTGGGCGCTGACCGCAGCCGCGATCCCGCTGATGCTGCACATGTTCCAGCGTCGCAAAACCGTGGTCACGCCGTTCCCGACCCTGCGGTTCCTCAAGGCCGCCCAAAAGCGCTCTTCCAGCCGCATCAAGTTCGAGAACTTCATTCTCTGGCTGCTGCGCACGCTGCTGTTGCTGATGATCGGCTTCGCCTTCGCCTTGCCCGTGTTGCGCACCACCTCCGGCGGCTCGTGGCTCACCCGCACGCGGCGCGATGTCGCCATCGTCCTTGACGCCTCCTACAGCATGAACTACGAACTGGACCGCGGCAAGGTCTGGGACATCTGCAAAGAAGCCGCCGCGGGCGTGATCGAAGGCCTCTTGTCCGGCGACCGCGTGTGCGTCTACGTGGCAGGCGACACCCCGGTCCCGGTGATCGAAAAGCCGACCACCGAACACGCCACGGTCACCCAGGCGATCCGCGCGCTCACGTGTCAGCCCTCCTCTTCAAAACTGGACGAGACCGTCGCGCTGGCCCTGCGCTCCCTCGAACAGCAGGAGGGGCGCCGCGAACGCGAAATCTACATCATGACCGACGGTCAGGCCGTACCTTGGCAGGGGTTCCGCGAAGCCGCCAAGAAAGAGGAGAAGGCGGCCGGCGACGACAAGGCCAAAATCTCGCGGGAACAGCGCGACAAAGTCTCGTTCTTCGCGCTCTTGGCCGGCGCGCAACAGCCGGACAACGCCTGCCCGTCCGACGTCAAAGTCACGCCCACGCTCTTGCTCGCCGGCCAGAGCGCACGACTCAACGTCCGCGTGGGCCGTACGGGCCCGGCCAAGCAGATCACGGTCGCGGTCGAGGTCGACGGGCAGGAGCGCGGCCGGCGCGGGATCACGACCGAGGCCGACACCGAGTCGTCGCTCGAATTCGCCATCGGCGGCCTCGAGCCTGGCGTCCATGTCGCCAAGATCTCCACCCCGCAGGACGCCCTGCCCGTGGATGACGAGTTCCTTTTCCTGCTGCGGGTACGAAAGCAACTGCCCGTCCTCATCGCCGGACCTCAAGAGGCCACGCGCTACCTCAAGGCCGCCCTTGCTCCCGGCGCCGCGGACGACAGCGTGAAACAGATCGATGCGGCGGAATTGGCGACCGTGGACCTGCGCGACTATCAGGCGCTCTTCCTGTGCGACGCCTTTCCGCTCCCGGGCCAATCCACCCTGCGCATTGAAGAGTACGCCAAGACCGGCGGCGTGGTTATCGTCTTCCCCGGCGACCGCGCGGACATCGCCGCCTATGCCGAAATGAAGATCCTTCCCGCCCAGCCCAAAGGCACAGAAGAGGTCCCGGTCGAACAGGCCGCCCGCCAGCTCAAGCGCATTCCGAACCAGAAAGACCAGGTGGTCAACTTCAACCTCTCGCTGCCGCCGGGCACCGTGCCGACCGTCGCGCTCAAGCGCGTTCTGACCTTCGGCGAGCTTCAGGAGAATGCGGCCGTGCTCGTGACTGCCGGAGACGGCGTGCCGTTCATGACCGGACGGGCGGTCGGACGCGGGCGGGTCTTCATGTTCTCGATCGCCGCCAACCGCGACTGGAGCACCTTCCCGCTCACCGCCTTCTTCGTGCCGGTCGTGCATCAGCTCATCCGTCAAGGCGCGGGGGCCTCGGTCCAGCCGCCCCACCTGGTGCAGGGCTCCAATATCCCGGTGAATGAAGCCATCCCGAACTACCGCGAAGACGATGTCATCTCCGCGCCCTCCGGCGCCCAGCTCTCCATCAAGGACAACGGCAACCGGACGTTTTTCATCGAGAATCTGACCGAGCCCGGCATCTACACGCGCGCCAAGGCCGGAGCCGCGCAACCCGAACCGGTTATGGCCGTCAACACCGACCGTTTCGAGTCGCGCCTGGCGCCCGTCACGCCGCAAGAGCTGACCGAGTGGACCGGTTTCAAAAAGTTCCTGACAGCGAAAGACCCCGAGGAGCTGAAGCGCCTCATCGACGAATACCGTAACGGCCGCTCGCTCGCCGAAATTTTCCTTTGGATCGCCCTGCTGTTGTCGCTGCTTGAATGGTGGGTCGCCAACCGCGCCCTGCGCACCCGGACCGGGGCAACCGAAAAGCTGACCGTCGACCTGGCCGGAAAGGTGATCACCTCTTGAACAGAGGGGCGGACACGCAGCTCCGCCCCTGCACTGAACCCCGAACCCTGAAACCTCGATTCTCTTATGCCAACCGCCGAATGGATTTTTGAACACAGCGTCCCGGGCACCTTCCTGGTGCTCGCCTTGCTGGTGTCGCTGCTTGCCGTGGCTTATGCCGTCTGGCGTTACCTGCCGCGCGACGCGACCGGATTCGCGCTCGTCGGCCTGCGCGTGCTTTTCCTGCTGTGCCTCTTCTGGGTGCTGCTGCTGCCGGGCAAAAAGAGCGCCCTCACCGAGATCGTCAAACCGCGCTTCATCGTCCTGCTCGACATCTCCGGCTCCATGTCCCAGAGCGCCGACGCGACCGCCGGGCGCACCCGCTGGGAGGCGGCGATGGCGATGCTCGACAAGTCCTGGTCCAAAGCCCTCCGCGCCAAATGCATGCTCGAAGTCTATCCCTTCCACGCCGACCTCGACACGCCGGTCGCCTTTGACCAGATCAAAGCCTTAAAGCCCGAAGGCAAGTCTTCGCACATCAACCTCAGCCTGAACCGGCTCTTCGAGCGTCTGCGCGGGCAGGAACTGGCAGGCGTGCTGGTGCTTACGGACGGCATCGACACGCGCGAAAAGAAAGACACCTGGGCCGAGACAAGCTGGCCCTCGCCGCTCTATGTGGCCCAGCTCGAAAAGCCCGGGATTCCTGACGACAAGCCCGACATGCGCGTGGAAAACGTGGACACGCCGCGCCGCGCCATCGTCGGCTGGGACACCGCCATGACGGTCACCATCGCGGGCCAGGGCGGCAAGGGCGAGCCCTTCCCGGTGATCCTGCTCAAGGCGGGCAAAGAGATGGAGAAGATCGCGGTCCAGTTGCCTCCGGAAGGGGGCAGCCGGGATGTGCAGTTCAAGCTGCCGCACCCCGAGGTCGCCACCGAAACATACACCGTGCGCATCCCGTTGCTGCCGGGCGAGGTCCAGACGAACGACAACGAGATGGTTGTCGCCGTGGATGTCCTGGACGCCAAAAACCGCGTGCTCTTCCTGGAGGACGTCCCCCGCTTCGAAAGCAAGCATCTCTCCCGCGCCCTTTTCGCCAACAAGGACATCACCCCGCTCGCCTTTTTCCAACTGCCGAACCGCAAGGTGTCCGGCACCAAGGAGTGGATCGCGTACGGCGACCGCCAGGGGCTCACGTTCGACCTCACGCTGGACCAGCTCCGCCTCAACAAGATCATCATCCTCGGCGATTTCGATTCCGAGGCCATCTCGCCGGAACACTGCCGGACGATCCTCGAGTTCGTGGAGAAGGGCGGCAGCCTGATCCTTCTGGGCGGCCAGAAACTCTGGGGCGACAACGGCATCAGCAAGACCGAGCTGAGCAAGCTGCTGCCCTTCACCCGCGCCGGCGCGCCCGCAGTCGAGGGCAAGTTCAGCGTGGCGTGGACCGCCGAAGGCCGCGCCCACCCCGCGCTCGCGAACAACCAGGAGATGCCGGCCGAGCTGCCGCCCGTGCTCTCGGTCTTCACCGGCGTGACCCTCTCCGCCGGAGCCTTCGCCCTCGCCGACGCCCAAACCGACAACGGCCGCCAGCCCATCCTCGTTTCGCGCGTCTACGGCCAGGGCAAAGTGCTCGCCGTGCTGACCGACTCGCTCTGGCGCTGGGTGATGCAGCCCGGCGACGACAAGCCGTACCCCAAGTTCTGGCGCCAGATCATCCAGTGGATGTCGCCCTCCGAAGGCGACCTCGACAAGTACCACCTCGAACTCTTCACCGACGCCGGCACCATCGCGGTCGGCGACCCCGCCATCCTGCAGAGCCGCCTCGTCATCCCGCCCACCGAGACGCGCAAAACGTGGAAGGTGGCCTGCGACATCACGACGCCCTCTGACCGCGTGATCCCCCTCGCCATGGCCGGGCGCAACATCCAGGCCGCGGGCGGCGCGGAGATCCCCGGCTATGTGGCCGAATTCGTGCCCGGCGAGCCCGGCAACTACAAGGCCGTCGCCACCGTGGAGATCGACGGCAAGAAGGTGGTGTCCGCCCCTTGCCTCTTCACGGTGCGGGCGACCTCGCAGGAGCTGGTGCTCAAGCCCATCAACGAGAAGATGCTCAAGGCGTTGGCGCGTTCCAGCGGAGGACGGTACGGAACGCTGGACGAACTCGACTCTGCGCTTCAGGATTTGCGCGTCAGCGAACGCCGCGAGCGCAAGCTCGAGTACCGCTCGCTGTGGCAGAACGTCGGCGTCCTCGCTTGTTTAATCTCCCTTTTAGCGATAGAATGGATAACCAGAAAACTAAGAAACATGTCGTGAGAAACGTCTGTACCTTGAAGGAAGTGTCAGCCATGCATGTCATCCGCTCATTTGTGACCGTCGCCGCCCTGCTGTGTTGCACGGCAGGCTGGGCCGCGCCCGCCACAAAGGAAACGCCAACCCTGATCCAGAACGGCCATTTCAGTGACACCAACGACCCTCTGAACCACTGGCTTTACGTGTTTGACAACAACAAGTGGTACATGAAAAACCACACCTATGTCTCGGTGATCGACGACAAGTCGTCGATGCGTGGACATGTGCTGCGCCTCGACGTCACCGACCTCAACGTCTGCCAAAACCAGGGTGTACAAGTCTACTCGGCCCCGATCCGTTTCGACCCGAAGAAAAAGTATAAGATCTCGCTCTCCGCGCGCTCGGTGGGCGCCAAAGGCGGCAAGGGCCCCGCCTGCCGGATTTACCCCATCGCCTACCGGTGGCATCCCAAAGCCGTCAAGAGCAACGACCCCGCGTTCGGCGACCTTCGGGAGGAGGTCAGATTCCATGCGATTTACTTCAACAACGCCGAGACCGGCGAGTTCTCGAACGTGCCCTCCCAGTGGAAGCGCGTCGAATACGTCATCCCTGACCCGGGCCGTACGGTGCTCCAGCAGAGCCACCTGGAGAATTGCGAGTGGCTGATGCTCAAGATCATGGCTCTCGATGCCGCAACCACCGGGTACCTCTACGTGGATGACGTGAAGATCGAGGAGAACGGTCTGGCGGATGAGGTGAAGATCACCGGCGCCGCCGACACCAAAGGGTTCGATGGAAAATCGTGGTCCGACAGCAAGTCGGGCGAAGACAAGAAATTCGTTCCGATCAGCGGGCCCAAACCGGTCAAGCAGACCGACAAGAAGAAGTGACAGCCCTGACGAGGGGTAGGGCGCGTTCCCCGAACGCGCCGCAGACGCCTCCCCGAGGCGTCCCAACCATGAACACGGGGTTTAATTCGGACAGAAGGAGACGGTCATGTCAAACTTAGATCATGAGCTGAACAGCATCAACAGCAAGATCAACCGGTGGCACACGGTCGAGTATATGATCTTCGCCTGTGCGGCCCTGCTGTCCGCCTGGGTCGCGCTGACCGCGCTGGACATGTGGCTGCGTCCGCGTTTTTACGGGAGGATCGCGCTGTCGGTCACCTTGCTCGTTCTCGCGGTCGCCGTTGTCGTCTGGCTGATCAACGTTTTCAACCACAAGCGCTCGCCCGCCGGCGTCGCCGCCTTCCTCGAAAAAAAGTTCCCGCAGCTCGACAACCATCTGATCAACCGCGTGCTCTTCGCGAACGAATCCTCGCAGTCCTCCTGGCTTAAAACCTACCTCAGCGAGGGCGTGCCGGGGTTCGCCTCTCTGCCGCTCGACGAGATTAAGAACCAGAAGCTCCGCAAGCGCGGCGCGGGTGCCGTGGCAGCCGCACTGCTCGCTCTCATCGTGCCCGCCTTCGTGCTCGGCAACGCCTGGACCGTCGCCATGCAGCGCGTGGCCAATCCCTTCTCGCGCCTCTCGCCGCCCACCTTCGCCACCGTTCTCGCGGTGACCCCGGAGAACAAGACCATCGTCCAGGGCGACGGCATCAACCTCGTCGTAAAAGCCACCGGGCGGGCGGGCCAGTTCATCGACCTCGACCTCTATCCTTCCGACGACAAACGCTCCACCATCCGCGTGGGCCAGTTCAAAGCCTCCGGCGCTGAGGAGGAGTTCACCTACCGCGTCTCGAAGATCGCCACCTCGCTTGCCTACCGGTTCAAGGTCGGCGACGCTTACCCGACCGACAAATACACCGTGAACACCGTGCCGCCGCTGGCCCTCACCGGCCTGCAAATCAAGGTCACGCCTCCCGGCTACACCGCGCTCGCGCCGCACACCTTCGACGCGCTCACCAACTCGGTCTCCATCCCCGTCCACTCGGAGGTCACTTTCCAAGCCACGTGCAACCGTCCGGTCGTCGCCTCCGAGGTCGCCTTCGAAAAAACCAGTCTCGTTCTTTCCCCCGGAGCCGACAAGGCTTGCTGGTCGGGCTCGGCCGTGATCGACGAGGGCGGGCTCCTCCAAGTCACCGCCAAGGACAGCCTGGGGCTGGAGATGCGCATCCCCATCCGCTTCGAGATACGGGAGGACCGCGCGCCCGGCATCCGGCTGGTGACGCCTGCGGGCAACAAAGCCGTCCTGCCGCCCAACGCCATTCCCGTGGTTCAGTTCGAGGTCACCGACGATTACGGCTTGGGGGTGGTGCGCCTCGAGCGTGTCGACAAAGGCGCCAAACCCACCGCCGACGGCACCGTCCTGAAAGAGTGGGACATGAAAGGGTTCAAGACGTTCAACGTGACGTGGGACGGCAAGATGGAAGACATCGACCTTTCCTCCGCACTCCGTATCGTCGCCTGCGACAACAGCACGGTGGGAGCCCCCAACCGCACCGTGAGCCCGCTCATCAAATTCGAAATGACCACCGTCTCTTCACAGCTCAACAACGAGAACCAGCAGCGCGCCGAAGCCCGCAAGACCCTCGGCGAACTGGTGGCGCGGCAGCGAGCCGCTCTCACGGCAACCACGCGCCTGCAGGCCGGCCTGCCGACCTTCGACGAGCAGCCCTGGAAAGAGCTCGCGGAGAAACAGGCCGAAATCCGCACGTATGCCGCCACGCTGCTGAAGACCAAGGATGCCGCCGTCGGCACGGCCCGTGTCGCACTCGACAAAGCCCTGCAAGGGCCGTTGCCGGAAGCCGTCACGCGCCTCACACGCATGTCGACCGGCGCGGCCGAAGCCCGGACCGACAACGCGAAATTTGCGGTTAACGCCCAAAACACCGTCTTGCGCCTTCTGGCCCAAGCCGATGACAACATGAGCAAGGGCGAGCTCTCGAAGGCCGCCGCCGGCGTACTCGCCATGCTGGAGGGCATCCTTAAAGGGCAAGTCGCGAATCTCACTGTCACCTTGAAGACGGCCGAGCGTAAGACCGATCTGCCGAAAGCCATCGTCGACCGTGAGGACAACCTTGCGCAGGACATGGAGGCCATGATCGGGTTCTGCAACTCCGAGGCCAAGCAGGACCGCGACGATGCGGAGTACGGCAAGCTCATGACCAAGATCGCGGCCAAGGCGGTCGAACTCAAACTCCACCCCGCGATGGTCAACATCGCGGAAGTGCTGGACTCCCCTAAATTCGCCGACTCGGTGCCGCCGCAGAACACCGTCACCAACGGGATTGCCCTCCTCATGGACTTCCTCAAGGAGTGGCGCGAGACCGACACCAAGGAGAAGACCGAGGATGCGGTCGCGATCATCAAGGACGCCAAGCAGTCGATCAAAAAGCTGCATGATCTCCAGTCCCAGGTGGTCGATGCGCTGCGCGAAACCGGCAGCCAGGGCGACAAGACCGAGAAGATCAGCGAAGACCTGCTCGAAGAGGTCGTGGAACTCAAGGCCAACATGGCCCAAGCCATGCTGAAGGTCGCCACCGACCTCCAGGCGCTGCCCGAGTTGGACTCCGTCAACGAACTGGTCACCGACACTTTCCAAACCTACGAGGAGATGAAGCAGGAGGAGGGCTCCGGCACCAACGCCGTGACCGAGCTTGGCCTTCAGAAAGAGGACTGGATCCTCGATACGCTCGCCAAGACCGGGCAGAAAGCCGACGAGATGGAGATGTGGCTCATGGCCAAAGCCGACAACGTCAAGCGCAACACCGAGCAAATCGACAAGGAAGAGATGAAGGGGCCGATCGGTCAGGTCACCATGCCCGAAGAGTTGCAGGACATCGTCGGCGATCTGATGGACCAGGAGGAGGAGAAGCAGAAGGAGGCCGACGACTCCACCACCAATCAGGGCGACGCCAACCCGGACTCGGGCTGGGGCATCGCCGAAGGCGAGTTCACCTCCTTCGGGGCCTCAGGAAAGTCGGGCAATGAACGTCCTGAACACAAGGATCAGGACGGACGCTCGCAGGTCGGACGAGCCGGCATGTCCGACGGCGAGGTCATGGCCAAATCCGGCAAGGTCAACGCGGGTGACAAGAACATCGACAAACGCAGGACGCAAGACTCCAACCAGTCCGGCGATGTCGAAGAGGAAGGCCATTCCGACGCGGTGGCCACCGGCGGCGGCAAGAACTCCGGCTACTCGCAGGACAAAGGCATGGAGGGCGGCGAGGGCGCCACACGCCGCGACTCCAAGGTCGACGAAGCCAAGGCCGAGAACACCCGCGCCCAGATGACCCGCAACGCCGAGGCTGTTTACGCTCAGGCCCAGCTCAACAACCTCCGCACCTACGATCTCAAGAAGTACATCGCCTTCAGCAAGCAGCTCGAGGTCATGCAGAAGCAGAATGCCTCGCCTGCCATGATCGCCGAACTCCACAAGCGGGCGATGCAGTCCCTGTCGACAACCTACACCTCGCTTGAAAACGGCATCAGCAGCAGCGACATGGGCGCTACCAGCAACACCGAGGCCGGAGACGAGGCCGTGGCGGCTTCGCCGGACGAGGCCCCTGCCGAATACCGCGAAATGGTTTCCGACTATTTCAAAGCCATTGGTGACATGAAGTAAGGTCGCGCGGATCGCACCGAAATCCGCATGAATGAACGATGAAAAAACTTTGCACAGCCTTTATCCTTTGCGCGTTCGCAGGCCTCTCCGCATCCGCCCAGAACGACTGGGCCGTCCCCGGCGCCACACTCCGCGTGGACGTGCGCGTCCAACGCGTGCCAGACCATAAAGACCTCGGCGTGTTCGTCAAAATCCCGGACGGCGGACTCTTGCCCGGCAAGTATCCCGTCCCCGACGTGCGCGACGCGCAGGGGAAGCCGCTGGAACACCTGATTGTCGGCTATCTCCAGTCCGACGGGCTCGGCGTGCTCTTCGCCCAACCCGAGAGCGGCGAGACCGCCCAGATATACATCACCGGCTCGGCCAGCCCGCCGCCCAAACCGGCCAACCCCCGTCTCAAGCCCAGCGTGCTGCTCTATACCAAGAACGGCAACGCCAGCCTTGAGACCGCCAAGCGCATGGCCACCGAGTACCCGCCGGCCCAGGGCGCCGCCTTCAACACCTGGGAGTGCATCGGCAGCATGGTCAACCCGTTCGGACCGGACGACGATTTCTCTTCCTGGTATGTCGGATGCATCCTGCTGACCAAGCCCGAAAAGATCTATTTCGCGACCGTCTCGGACGAGGGTTCGGAGTTCTCTATCGACGGCAAAATGATCGCCAGTTGGCCCGGCATCCACACGCGTGAAGGCGGCACGAAGGGGCAGCACGGCGCCTACGCCGATCTGGAAGCCGGGCTGCACCGCATCGACTACTACCACTTCGAGGTTCGAGGAGCCCAAGAGGCGCAACTGACCTGGCGCCGCAAAGACATCACCGAAGGCCCGGTCCCGGTCTTGATCTCCGGCAGCGATTACGCCAAATCGGGTTCAGCCGCAATCTCCAAGATCGCCTTCAAGGACGGGCGTGTAGGCGGCGCTATCCGCGGAACGAGCGAACCCAACGGCTATTTCTGGATCAGCCAGCAGCCGCTCACCTTGTTCACCCTCTCCTATTCGGGCGTCCAGCCGACCGACAACTCGCTCTCCGTCACCTGGGAGTTCGGAAAGAACAAGCGCATCAACGAACCCCTCGTCGAGTGGCTTGTCCCCGGCGATGCGGATGCCATTTCCTTCCCCGTCACGCTCGCCGTCTCCAACTCCGCCGGCGTTGCCCGCACCTCCGCCCGCCTCAGCTGCCCGTGGACCCCGACAGAACTCTCGCTCGACAACCCGGGCGACCGCATGAACTTCCGCAAGGCGCTCTACAACATGATCCGCGCGGTTCCCAAGAGTGCCGACCCCTGCGCAGACTGGGTCGCCGACTATTGGGCCATCCTCATCGAGCTGCTCGAGCCTTATCGCGCAGGCCCGATCCTCTCCGAGATCTTCACGCGCAGCTTCGAGACCGTCCAGAAAATCCCTCCGGAACAGCGCTGGGCGCTCGAAGACCGGTTCATCGAAACGCTGCGCCTCCAGCGTAACGACAAATTGTTGCTCGACTGGATCACCAAGTTTGAGACAAACGATAAGAACTCTGCCCGCAAATTCCGTTGGAAAGATGAGCGCGTGTGCGCCGACCTTTTCGATGTGAACGACGTGGCGGCAGCGAAGCGCGATGTTGCCTTCTTGAAAGAAACCGCCATCGCCCCTGACCAGACTCAGATAGCGGCGTTGCGCCAAGGCGATGTCGAGCGCGCCCTTGGCAATGTCGATGCGGCCACCAAGTTCTACAAAGACGCGGAGGAGCGTTACCGCAGCCGCAACAAGCTTGGCATGACCGGAGGCCGCCTGGCCTACGTCGGCCCGCGCAAGCGCAAGGACAAGGAAGCCGAAGGCACCAACGCCGTGAATAAGGCGGCCGCCAAACGCCCGAAGCTGCAGACGCTCACCTCTCAGAAGAAAGCCGACGACTGGAAAGTCTACACCGTTCACGACACCTCGATGTTCGCCACCATCACGAGCTTCCTCACGCAGGACGCCGTCCCGGAAGCGTTCCAGAAGCTGAACGACTGGGAGAACGAGTCGCCGCAGTCCAAGCTCTCCGGCGAATTTCCGTTGGCCGAGGCCAAGATCTATGCCCACGTCGAGGATTACCGTCGCGCCATCAACGCGCTCGACGCCTACCGCAAAATCGTCACCATGAGCGCCCAGTTGGCCGACGCCATGAAACTGGAGATCGACTGCCTCCAGAAGATCAGTGATAAAAAACGGATGCGAGAGGTCGCCGAGGACTTCCTCAAGCGGTTCCCCGGCCATCCGTTCGAAGCCGAAATGAAAGAGGTGCTGGCACCATGACCCTCCCACTCAAAAAACGTCTCGCGGTGACCGCTCTCGCAGGCGTTGTGGCCGCGTCGGCCGTATTCGCCGGCGTCAAGATCAACCCCGGCAACATGTCGCCTTACAGCAAGACGCAAGTCAGCGGCAACCTCTATACCAAGCCGGACCCCAACGCCGGCGGCGGCATCAAGGGCAGCCTCGCAGACGCGCCCTCGGAAGTGCTCGGCGTCCTCGCCATGCCGGAGAAGTTCCCCAACCTCACCTCGCTGGACGATGTCGAGGGCGGAACCTCCGCCAAGAACGCCCGCAACGTGAACAAGGACATGACCAACCAGGTGTATCTGGCAAGCCTGGGCAGCGACAACACCTTCTCGTTCAACGGCCTTCCCCCCGGCAAGTACGACCTCTTCGTGCTCTGTGACAACTGCTTTTATGAGGGTCTTCTCCTCAATCGCGAAGAGCAGTCCCTGACCGAACCGGATATCACCTCCATCAAGGCCAAGCTCAAAGAGTCCAACCCCTTTTTCAATGTGAAAAACCAGCACCGCATCGAGGGCCAGACCGGCTCATTCGGCAAGGCCCGCGTGCTCGAACAAGAGGTGCGCACGTTGCCCGTGACGCTTCAGAGTGCCGAAGTGATGACCTCCATCCAGATCCGTGCCATCAAGCTCTGCCTCATGGAGAGCGTCGGCACCTCCAAGCTCGGCACCCATTGGGAGCTGAAGAAAACACGCGAAATCACACGTCAAGAAGTCGGGCCGCCCGACACCAAAGGCGCGATTCCCGGCTACTTCTGCAGAGCCCTCCAAGGCGTCCGCGTCTCGACCTCTGTCAAAGATGTCGGCGCAATCAAACTCGTTTCCGATCCCGTACCGAACACCCCTCCACCCGAACCCAAGAAACCGTAAGAGCGAATGCTCCTTCGCCCCAACTTAACCCCCTTCTTCACAAAGGACAAAAAAACATGGCCAAACTATTCATCCAACAGCCTGAAGGCGATCAGGTGCTGACCGAACTCGACCGGTCTCAAACCTACCTGATCGGCAGAAACGACGACTGCTCCATCTGCATTCCCGCAGATTCGATTTCAGGTCATCATGCGCAGCTCTCCCCGACCGAACAGGGATGGGTGCTCGAAGACCTCGGCAGCTCGAACGGCACCCGCGTGAACGGCCAGGCGACCAAGCAGGCCGTGCTCGCGAGCGGAGCACAGATCATCCTCGGCGATCAGATCGTGCTGCTGTTCTCTGACGAGCCGGCTGAAACGGCCGCCGCAGTGACCCGCGAACCCGCGCCGAAACAGGAAAAGTCCGGCGACAAGAAATCCAAGCACAACCTGAAGGTGCAAGGCGCTTCCGAAGAGGACCTCAAGCTTGTCAAAGCCATGTCCGTTCGCTCGGATAAGATCCGCGACGAGATCGCCAAGGTCATCATCGGCCAAGTCGATGTCATCGACCAGGTCCTGATGGTCATCATCGCCGGTGGTCACGGCTTGCTCGTCGGCATGCCCGGCATGGCCAAGACCATGCTCTGCTCCACCATCGCCAAGGTGCTGGACATGGATTTCAAGCGCGTGCAGTTCACGCCCGACCTGATGCCCACCGACATCACCGGCACGGAGATCCTCGAGCACGACCCGCTGACCGACAAGAAGAGCTTCCGCTTCATCAAGGGCCCGATCTTCACCAACATGCTGCTCGCGGACGAAATCAACCGCACGCCGCCCAAGACCCAGGCCTCGCTGCTTGAGGCCATGCAGGAGAAGTGCGTCACGGTCGGCAACCAGACCTTCAAGCTCGACGCGCCTTTCTTCGTGCTCGCCACGCAGAACCCCATCGAGCAGGAGGGCACCTATCCGCTGCCGGAAGCCCAGCAGGACCGCTTCATGTTCAACCTCTGGGTGGACTATCCGAAAGAGGACGAGGAGGAGATTGTGGTCAAGTCGACCACCGTCGCCCAGAGCCAGACGCCCCAGAAGGTCATCACCAAAGAAGAGCTGCTCCAGCTTCAGGCCGTGGTGCGCAAGATCCCCGTCTCCGACCACGTCATCAAGTACGCCGTGCGCCTCGTGCGCGCCACGCGTCCGCATGACGAGAAGAGCCCGGACTTCATCAAGAAGTACGTCTCGAACGGCGCCGGGCCGCGTGCGGGCCAGTTCCTTGTGCTCGCCGCCAAGGCACGCGCGGTGCTCGAGGGCCGCATCCATGTGAGCTGCGCCGACGTGGTCAAGGCCGCCGTGCCCGTACTGCGTCACCGCATCCTTGCGAACTTCGCGGCCGACTCGGAAGGCATCGCCACCACCGATCTGGTCCAACGTCTGCTCAAGACCGTCGAGCAGCCCGACGACAAGGACTATTGAGCTTGTGCGAGAGAAAAGCACTCGACGCTGAACAATGAAAAGGCATACCCTTGTTGGCGCAAAACAACAGGCCTTGAACCGCACTCCCCTGCTTGGGGTGGCGATCCTAATTGGGCTGTGCCTGCGGGCTGACAGCGCGACGCCAACGCAATGGCTCTCTCGCGGGGCGGGTGCGGGTGGCGCGACCTTCGCGCCGGCCTTCAGCCCGTTCAACCCGGACGAGCTCTACCTCGCCTGTGACATGGGCGAGCTCTTTCACACGACCGACCTGGGCGCTTCCTGGAGCACGGTCGATTTCCGCCAGATCCAGGCATTCCACTCGACGGAGGTCCAGTTTACAAGTTCCCCGCTGGTGCTGTACGTGTTGGACTATTTCCAGCCCGGAGGCACCGGCGCCAACCGCCAGGCGCCGTCCTGCAGTCTCGATGGCGGGTTGACGTGGACACGGTTTGGAGCATCGAAATGGCCGTACGGAGCGGCCTATCGGGTTTTGGCTGACCCCCAGACAACCAACCGTCTGGTCGTCGGCACCTGGAGCAATGTCTATTTCACAGCCGACGGCGGCAGCACGTTCGCTTTAATCTCCACCGCTCCGACCAATCGCTTGGCGGGCGCGTTCTTTGACGGAGCAAACATCTTTGTCGCCTGTAGCGCCGGCTTGCTCGTCTCCGTCAACAACGGTGCGTCTTTCTATAATACTGGCACACCCGGCATTGCTCCTGACACCTTCTTTTTCTCGTTTTCCGGCGCTGTACAGGCAGGCACGACGAGGTTCTACTGCGCCACAGCACCGTCCGGCGTGGCTATTCCTGACGGCATACCGACCGGCACGGACTACAATCGCGTATACGCGATGAATTGGGGCGATCCGGGATGGAGCACCCTCACCAACGGCTTCACCGCCAACGACAGTCCCGTCCTCGTCGCAACGGCCCGCCGCGATATCGCCACGGCCTATGTGGGGGCACGCAAACGCGGCTCCCGTTTTCCGGACAACAATTCCGTCTTCAGAACAACAAATGGCGGATCCAGTTGGACCAGCGTGTTCAACATCCATTTCAACGCCAACATTGCCACGGGATGGGGCGGCGATAACCCTCTCTATCCTCCGGTCAACTACAGTCCGCCGCACGGCCTTGCCGTGGACCCCAACAACGCCGACCGTGTCGCGCGCTCCGACCAAGGCGGGCTGACCTGCCTGACCACCAATGGCGGGGCAAGCTGGGTCTCGCTCTATGTCGAGCCCTCCGATTTGAACCCGACCAACGCGCTCGTCCCGCTGGACAAGGCGTACCACGGCAACGGTCTCGAACCGACGGCCTGCTGGTGGGTGCACTGGACGAGCCCGACCAACCTGCTCGCGGCCTTTTCCGACATCCGCCTGATCCGCAGTAGCGATGGCGGCGCGAGTTGGGCGTTCGACTACACCTTGACGCCCAACAGCAATCTCTTTAATGACGTGTGGCAGATTCTTCCGAACCCGACAACCAACATTCTCTACGCCGTCTTGCCCGGGCTCTGGACCCCAAACGGGGTATACAACAGCTCCGACGCCAACGTGGACCCGCTGCCCGGCCGGATCTATTCTTCGGCCGATGCGGGCAAGACCTGGACCCTGTTCAAGGACTTGGGCGAACCGGCGGTGTGGATGGCCATCGACCCGAACCATCCCAGCCGGATGTATGTTGCCACCGTGGACAGCACCAACGGCGCTGTCTGGCTCGCCACGAACCTGCTGGCAGGCGCCGCAGCATCCTGGCAGAGCCTTTCCGCCCACCCGCGCACCCGGGGCCATCCGTACAACATCCATGTTCTCGATGACGGCAGCCTTCTCGTCGGTTACGGCGCCGGCATCACGACCAGCAGTCGCTTCACTTCCAGCTCAGGCGTCTTCCTGTGCACCAACCTCACCGCCGCCCTGGCAGGTGACCCGAATGCCTGGGTGGACCGCAGCGCCACGGGCATGGTCTACTGGACTCAGGACGTCGTCCTAGACCCGTTCGACCCCGGCCAGAACCGCTGGTATGCCGGCGTCTGGAACGGCTGGGGGCTGGGCACCAACGGCTACCCCAACCCGATGGGGCTGGGCGGGCTTTACAAAACGGCCAACCGCGGACTGACGTGGGACAAAGTTTTCACCAACGACACCGTCAGTTCGTGCACGTTCAATCCGTTACACCCCGATGAACTGTATGTCGCCTCCCATGTCCAAGGCCTGTGGTGCTCGACCAACATCAACGCGGCCACGCCGGCCTTCCAGCCGGTCACCGGCTACCCGTTCCGCCAGCCGCAGCGCATTTTCTTCAACCCCTACAACCCCTATGAAGTCTGGGTCACCAGCAACGGCAACGGCCTTCGCGTCGGCACCCTCAATGCCAATGTGTGGATCACGGGGATTGAAAGGTCTGCGGAGAATCTGTGCCTGCGATGGCAGGCAGACAGAACTAACTTAACTTACGCAGTCGAGTCCTGCACAGATCTCTTGACCGGCGATTGGTCGCAAGTTCAACCCACTTCGCAGTGGTGGGTTAGCCGGTCCGCATGGACGGATTCGGTGCCCTGCGTGGCTCGGCAGTTCTTTAGAGTGCGGGCAAGGACACCCTAGGGAGCCCAAGCCGGCCTTTTCGCGCACGTCGCTAGCGCGCCGCCGCCTCAGTCGCAAAGGTGCTGATCGGCAGGCACACGAAGCGCCACCGTCTGTCACAGCGCGCCGGCGCGGAAGTTGGCGACCGCTTCGGAGGTGCGCAAGGGGCGGCCGTAGAGGCGCAGGCCTTTGACCGCTGGTGCGACCAAGGCCTGATAGGATCCCTTGATGTCCCCCATCTCCAGCGGGATGCGGCCCCAGCCGTATGGGCGCATCGCGCCGCCGTCGAGGAACACGCCGTCCGCGATCACCGAGATCACCGCCGCCGAGAAGTCGCACACGAACACCACATGCTGCAGTTTGCCGGCTTGAACCACGCCAGGGTCGCTGTGCCACGAGGCCACGCGGCCGCCGTCGCACAGTTCGATCTCAAATGTCGGCTGCCCCGCGACCTCGGCCGTCATCACCCGCACCCCCTGCCCGTTCTTCTCCAGCGTGCTGAACAGCGTCTGCCCCGGCGCGGCCGCGTCGAGTTTCGTCCACAGCTCCACGGTGAAACCGCCCTGCGTGAGATCGCCGAACTCTTTCGGCACCGCAGGGCGCGACGGAGCGTCGCCCGCGTTGGTCTTTTCGAGGATCAGGCTCTTCTGGCAGACATTGGTGGCGGCGGCCTGATTCCAAAGGCCGTCGAGCAGGGCGCGGTCGAGCGGATGCGCGCGCGCCACGCTCTTCTGCGTCTCGGTGATCCAGAATTTTCCGTCCTGTTCGATCAGGTCGGGATAGCTCATGCGGATCGAGGGCGTGGGATCGAACAGCACGATCTCGGGCTCCGACCAATAGATGAAGCCGTCGTCTTTAAGGACGCCGCCCGAAAGGAACGCCGGGTTGCGCCCGGACCACTGCTTGCCTCCGTGGTTGTGATACCAGAAGAGATACTTGCCATCGGATGTTTTGAAAAGCTTGGGACACGCACGCGGAGTCTTGAGCACCCGCTTGCCGGGACCGTAAGTCATCGGCTCGGGCTGCGACCAGGTGACGCCGTTGTCGCGGCTATAGCTCTGGCCCGGCGTGCCGCCTTCCAGACGGAACGCGCAGAAGAGGTCGCTCTTGGCAAGCGGCACCAGGTTGTGCTCCTCCTGCACGCTGCCGAGTGCGGGGCTGCGGATGCCCTTTTCGCCTTCGGGCAACAGCTTGAAAGCGAGTTTGTCGGGGTCGCGCTCTGTGAGCAGGTTGTCCGACTCGACCACCCAGCCCTCGCCGTCCAGCATGAAAAATTTGCCGAGTTTGGTGAAGGCGAAATAGACCTTGCCGTCCTTGACCTTGGGCTTGTCGATGCCCCAGAAGTGGCAGACCTCGCCGTGCCAGGGGTTGCCGCGGTCCACATCCGTGACGCGGACCGGGATGCGGTACCGCTGCGCGGACCACGTCGCGCCGCCGTCGTCCGAGTAGCGGAAGGCGTACCAGCCGTGGGTGTCGGCGCGTACGCGCTTGTCGGAGCTGGGCAGCGTCACGATGTTGTCGCCGTTGAAGGTGTAGAAGGCATAGATACGGCCGTAAGGCGTGATGAGGGGCGTCACCCAAGAGGCCTCGGGCCCGGTCTCGGACTCGATGTCGACCGGCTCCGACCACGTCTTGCCCTGATCGGCGCTGACGGTCGAAACCACATGCTGCCCGGGCTGCCCTTCAAGCCCTTTGCCGGTCGTAAGCGTACACACCCACATGCCGTTGGAGGTGACCACCACATACGGCTGGTCGCAGTAGTTCTTGCAGGGGATGTGCAAGCCGTTCGCGAGGTTGCGCGGGTCAACCGCACGCACCGACTGGATGTCCGCCGCGCACGCTGCGGCGGCAGAAAATAGAACTCCGAAAAACAGACTCTGTTTCATGAACTTCTCCGATCATTTTTGTCCGCAGATTACACAGATTGCCGCAGATACCGACTCAATCTGCGTTCATCTGCGGACACACCTCAACGCTCTTATCGTCTCATTTGCAATCAATCGTGGTCTCGTCGCCTGCGATGGAACGGATCTTCACGCGCTTGGGCGGCTTGGGGCAAGCGAGCGTGGCGTCCCAAAAGTCTTTGGACTTCTTGCCGTCGCGGCTCACGAGACCGCGCTTGTCGATCTTGATCTCGGCGTCGCTGTGCCACGGGCCTTCGGCGGCGGTGCAGTCGGCGCTGACCCACTCGATGAGTTCAAGCCCGTCCTCGCTGATCTCGATGGGCTTGAAGCCTTTGACCGGCTTGGGCTCGGGCGGCTGGTCGAGCGCGTCAAACAGTTCGCCGTTGGGGTAACAGTTAAGCCCGTGCTTGTCGTTGTAGGCGGCGATCTTCTGCTGGAGCCGGTCGCTGTGGAAACTCTCGAAGGTGATGACGTTCTCCGCGCTGACGGAGACGCGGGCCTCGTCGGCAAGAACCACCTCGGAGAGCAGCTCTTTGAGATCGCGCAACTCGACCGCGCAGTCGGGCGAGGCGTTCTCTTTGATGAACGCATCGACCGCCGCGCGGTCGTCGATGTCCACATAGTAGACCACGATCTTCTTGACCTTGTCCGGCAGGTCGGGCATGGCGACGTTGAGAATGGTGTTGATGAGCGGGATGTCGAGCACCTTGGTGGTGTGGTCCTTGAGGTCGGGCAGGTAGACGGGCACAAGGCCGAGGCGGCTGTCGTTGAACGCGCCCGCCCAGAAGGAGCCGAGTTCGGCCTCGTCGAGGCGCAGGCCCGTTATCAGCGAGCGCAGCTTATCCATGGTCTGCACCGGGTTGCGGAACAGCGCTACGCCGTCCCGCACGTCCAGCACGTTGAACGAGGCACCTGCGGCCTGCAAGCGGTCTCGGGCGGTCTGGATCGAGTTGATGCCGACATCCGCATGGATGAAACTGCGCCCCAGCCGGTTGGCAACAGCGGCGGTTACACCGCTGCCCCCGAAGAAGTCGGCGACAACAGAACCTTCTACAGATGATGCCTTAATAACTCGCTCAAGAAGTGGTTCTGGTTTTTGTGTTGCATAATCGGTTCTCTCGGGATCGTTTCCGCGCAAAAACTGTAAATCAGCCCACACATCGCTGACAGCTTTTCCATCTTCAATTATTTCATCAAGATACCGTTTGTACGACTCTTGCCCAGCGGCTTGGCCCCGTGTCTCCCATACCCACTCACGGCCGTCTTCGTCCTTGTGAACTTTGCGTCTTAAAGACTTAATACGGTCATCCTTGTCATAAGGAGTCGCGATGGCCGCCATATTGACACACTCACCTTCCGCCCTGCTGTAGAAATAGATTGTGTCGTGTTTGGCGTTGTACTTGTTCGTGACATGCATCTCACGCCCTGGGTAGTGCCAGATGATTTCGTTCTTAAAATTCTGTTCCCCGAACACCTCGTCCATCAACACTTTGACGTAATGACCGATATGCCAGTCGAGGTGGACGTAGATGCTGGCGTTCTCGGACATGACGGCTTTGATGGCCATGAGGTTTTCGTACATCCAGTTGAGGTAGTCCTCCTTGGTCCAGATGTCGCCGTACATCTTCTCGTCGAAGGCGCGGAGCTGGTCGTCGGGGAGTTCCTCTTCGGCCTTCGCTAAGGCGGCGGCGACCTTGGGATTGCGGCGCACGTAGATTTTCTTGGCGTAATCCGCGCCTGAGGCGAAGGGCGGATCGATGTAGACGAGGTCGACCTCGATGCCCTGGGCCTTGAGGTACGCGCACGCGGAGAGGCACTCGCCGCGGATCAGCAGGTTGGGATTCTTCTCGGGCGGCTGGCCGACGGTCTCCAGCGTGTCGAGTTCGTAGCTGGGCATGCCGCGGGCGATGCGGCGCAGGACCTTGTCGCTGTCGCGGTAGGTGAGCAGGCGGCGGGTGCGGACGAAGTTGTCGAGCACGGCCTGGCCCTCGATGGGCTGGGGAAAATAGGGAATGTAGTCAACGGGCATAAAATCAATCCTCTCTGGGGAACCAATCGCGCAGGATCTGACAGAACTTGTCGAAAGAAGGGTCGGTACAGCGCCGGAAACTGACGTTCTCCGCGAGGCGGCCGAACAGGCTTGCGCTATGCGGTTGGCCAGCGGCGTGCAGTGCGGCGTCAAAGGCCTCTTTGGGGCGCGGCGGTTTTGTCTGCCCCTGAGCGAGCCGACCTTCCTGTATGAGCCAGGCGGTAAGCGAAGATTGCGTGTCGTCCCATCCGACTATTCTTGAAACATGCGGAGAATCACTCCACACCCAATTCTCCAATTCCGGCTGAAGCACAATCGCCTTTGCACGTGACCCCCACGGAACACCAAGAAACTGATTGTGAATCTCGTTCTCTATGTCTGACGCCGAACTAAGATGCTCTTTGCCACAACCTTCGTAATCGAACATCAGAAGCGCATGCCGGTATTGTTTTGCAAATACATTTAGGAAACGTACGCCTTCACGACAACAAGACGCGTCATGTCTATCATCGATCAGAACGTCACAGGTGATTCTTCGGATGCCGAGAGCCTCGGTTCGCTTTTCGAGCAAAGTGGCAACGGCGAACTTAAGGTCCTTATCGGCCGCCCTGACGACAAGGTCTTTCATCCGAGCACCCCCGCCGCAAGCAGTGAGCCAAGGTCAACGTTGTTGTTCCAGTCGCGCAACGCCGGGTGGTCACAACCCGCCACAATGTCGGTCGAGCCGTCCGCACGTTTTGCAAAACATAAAACATTGTCAAGTTTAGCGGCATTAAGCAGGACCGTGGAATGAGTCGCGATGAGAACCTGAGCGGTATAGACCGATGATAATGAATCAAATGCAGTTGAGACGGCGTTTGGATGGATGCCGTTTTCCGGCTCTTCGATCAGGTAGACGCCGTCCAAGGAGCCTAGATAGGCAGGAAGCGTCAAGGCGGTCAATCGCAGCGTACCGTCGGAAACGAACCAAGAGGGAATTTTCAGTTCGGCCCCGTAATGGTAGATCAGGTATGCGTGTCGATCCCATGGCTTTTCAACAACTTCAATATCCACAAGGTCGGGCAAGGCCGTACGCAAATGGTCGATCCAGTTGTGAAAGGCGTCTGGGCGTTCTGTTCGAAATCGTGCGATCACCCAAGGCAGATTGGATCCGTCAGGGAGGAATCCGCTGGCTTTGGAAGGCGGAGAAGGATTTCTGAGCGCAAGGCTGTTCAACATGACGGGCTGGATTCCAGTTGTGATGAGTTGTCGAAACCAGAGTGTCGCCGGAGCCACGTCCTCGTCCGCAGGCAGGAATCGCAATGCGGATTTGTGAGCGCCCAACTTAAAGGAGGGTGCCCACCCTTTACTCGGGGTGTGCGTGAATTCGTTATTAAAGCTGTCATTTCCATCAGGGTTCTTCTTGATGACAACTTTCTCACCGACTTGCCGATCCATGTGGTTCAAACTCTTGCGCGAGTGGCATGGCGATGGAAACTCACTATGTAGGGTAGACGTTGTTTTGTTTGCAATCTTGAGCAGACACCGCTCGGCCTTAAATTCGAATTGCCGCTGAGTTTCGTCAAAACCGATTGCGACTTCATAACGGATCGTATCGAAGTGATTGGTCGTTGCCCCGTTCTTTCTCTCATGCAGCGCATGAGGAATCATCGCCTCGACAGCCAGTTCAAAGCGTTCACCTTTCCGCCCAAACAACAACTCGACGGGGTTTTGCGTGCGTTTCTCGAGCGCAGCGTCTATATCCTCGGTCACAATATCGCGCATGAAGCCGATCACATCGAGAAACGTGGTCTTGCCGGAGGCGTTGGGGCCGACCAGCACATGGAACCGCGAAAGCGGCACCGAGATGTCCCGCAGACAACGGTAATTTAAGGCTTCAATGCGAGTGAGCATAGGTCAATCCTCCGAGAAAAAGGTTTGGATGCGGGCGGCGAGCGTTACGAGGTTCTGGGGCATGGGGACGTCGTCGCGCAGCATGAGAAAGTCAAAGCGCTGATAGCCGAACTTTTCATTGTTGAGGCGGATGAAATCGTTCTCCATGAAATTTCGGCGGTCCGTGAAGGCGGTCTGTTCGGCGAAGCCCAAGCCTTTGGTTTCGAGGATGAGCACCTTGCGGATGTCGCGGTTTGCGTCGCGGCGGATGAGGAGAAAATCCGGGGTGTAGAAACCGATCCTCCGCCAGGCGCGGCCGCGCCGGGCGTAGCAGTCGATCTTGAACTCGGTGAGGTGGCGTTCGCCGTTATAGTAGATTTCAAGTCCCGCATTCTTAAAGTCGGAAAGCGGAAGGACGCGCTCGATGAAGCCGCGCTCGAAACCGCTCTGCCTGAAATCGTAGGGCAGGTAATGGAGCGTGCGGTCTTTGGTTTCGAGGCTGCCAGCGCGGAGGGCTTCGGCGGCGAGCATCTGACGGATCATCGCGTCTGCGAGGTCGGGGTTCCCGAGGTCGGCAGCGATGGCTCTGAGTTCACTCTTCTTCTGCTCCAGAAGGGAGGGATCGACGGGTTGAGCGTTGGGACGGGAATCGGCCAGCAGGATGGAGCGGCATTTCTCCTGATCCGGCCAGAGCAAAGGATGAAGCGGAATGTCCTTGAGTTTGTTCACCAAGAGCAGCGAGGCTGCTTGCTCGATGACCTCTTCGTGGCAATGCAGTTCGCGGTGGACACGGAAGGCCATGCGTATGGCGGAACGGATGGATGACTGGTCGAAAAGGGTGTTGTAGCGGCGCTGGCCGCGCTCGGTGTAGGTGATACGCAGGAAAAGTGTGTGGAGCTGGGAACGGTAAGGGCTCAGCGCGGCCGCGGTGAGATCGCCGATGCTTTCGCGGACAATCTCGTTCAGCCATGACGAGAAGGAAGCGAGACCGCCGAACTGCTCGGTGACGATGTCGGTGTCGCGTACGAGGCCGAACGCGTGATTGTCGTTGGCGTGGCGCGCGTCCAGGTAGCGCGTTGTGACGGTTGCCGCGGATTTGAAGGCGGTGCTGTCCGGATTGAGCGCGGTCAGCGAGCCAGGCGTATCAGGGTCATCGCCTGTCTTGGTGGTGAGGTATTTGATCCGGAGCTGGTAGAATTTGACGGGCGGGAGTTTGAGATGTTCCATGCGCGAGACGCGGGGCACGGACGGCGCGGGCGCGGCCGAGCGGATCTCGTTGAGTTCCTTGATGCTGGTGTTCTGCTCTTCGGCGAGCTGCTTGTCGAGCACCTTGGCGTTGGCTTCGTTCAGGAGGATGAGCGCGGTTTCGTCCGGCAAACCGTCGACCTGACGCAGGCAGCGGCAGGAGGTCTGGAGCACCATGTTCTTGGGGCAGTCGCCCTCCTGCGAGAGGATCACGCCGGTAAGGCTGCGGCAGTCCCAGCCTTCCTTGCCGATCTGCACGAGAAGGACAATCTGCTTGCGCGAGGCGGACTCGTCAAGCAGAGCGAACTCGGCGGCTGCGGTTTTCGCGATGTGATGGGTCTTGTTGCCCTGATGGAATTTGAGGATACGGTCAGCCGGAATGCCCAGGTCGCCGACCAGAAGCGGGTAGACCTCTTCCTCTAGGCGGGCGATTGAACCGCAGTAGACGGCGAGTTTGGCGCAGGCGCCGTTGGCGTAGGACTTAGTGCCGTACTCGCGCATGAAGCGCTCCACGCCGGTGCGCACGATCTCGATAGATTCAAGCCCGGCAGCGACTTCCAGTTTCGGCTTTTTGAGAAATTCGGCAATGGCGGTGGCCAGCGGGTAGTAATAGACCGTGTTGGCAATGGTGGCGGACTGGAGCGCAACGGGGTCGGCCTTGACTGTGCGGGGCGTGTCGTGGTAGGGCGTTCCGGAGAAACCGAGAACGGCGCTGATCTGTCCGGCGTGGCACCAGCCGTTGACAACGGCGCGGAGCTTGATGTCACCACTCGCGGCCCGCTGGACTTCGTCGATAAAGACCTGGAGGCGGGGGATCTTGCCGATGAGGTGACGCAGCTCGTTGGCGAGGCGCTCCTTCTCCTCGTCGTTACGCTCGACCAACTGCATATTGGAATCGACTTCCACGCGGTCAAGGATCACCTTCTCGGCATTCACGACAAGCACGAGGCCGGTGAGGTCTTCGAAGGGCATGTGCGCCGCGACCTTCTGCGCGTTGGGGTTGCGGGCGCGGTTGCTCTTCTTGGCGGACTTGGGCTGGTCGAGAACCTCGAACTTGATCAGCTTGCGGATATTGGAGGCGGCTGGCTCGGGAAGCACCCACGAAGGGTCGAAGTGCTCGATCGTGCGCAGGCTGGGGATAATGGAACTCTTGAGACCGGAAGGGGCGAGCACAATGAAATTGCGGGCGAAGGCCGGGTTCTCGGGTTCATTGATCGCGAAATAGAGATCGAGGTAGATGAACGCCGCCATGAGGAACGTTTTCCCCGCGCCCATGGGGAGCGAGAAAAGGTAGTCGGCGTAATCGGCCTTGTAAAAAATATCGTGAATCGCGGCGGAGAAGCCGTCGGCGTCGGGGTGCTCGGTTAGATGGTGTTCAAAAGCGTCCGCAAGGCCGCGATTCTTGCTGCCCTTCGCCTGTTCGAGCATGGAACAAAGTTGAAAAAGGGCGAGCGCGGCCGGGTCGGCTGTGAAACGGTCTCGGGCGATCTGGCTGATATGGAGTCGTCCGAGATCTTCATCACGGTTGAAGAACCCTTTTGAAAAGAGCGTCGCCAAAGAGCGTCCCTGGCCTTCGATCTTGAGAAAAAGATAGGTTTCGATGGCGGCGATCTGCGTTTCGCGTAGCTTTGCCCGCTGGCGGATGTAGGCCAGAAGCGGCGCAACCGGACAGGTTGGCGAGTTGACCCAAATGCGGGTTCTTTCTTGTATGATCGAATAGAACATGAATTGCCGGAAATGGTAGTAGAATTACCTCGAGTCTGCCAGCCTCAAAACATAGAAGCACTCCGCAAAACCGCTTTACCGTATGATATTCCACGTCCCTATTCTTGCAAAAGAAAAGCGAGCGCGTTCATTTGGCGGATGCCTTCGTAGTTGGCGGGCGGGTCGTCATCGAGCGTGAGCAGAAACTTGGGGTGGTTGTCGGGTACGGCCTGAAGCGCGGCGAGTTCACGCTCAAGGGTTTTCTGTTCGCGGACAGAGGCGGCCACCTGATAATAGGTACGTTCTCCGCCTTCGATGGTGACGAAATCGATTTCGGATGTTCCGACTTTCCCGACGAAGACATGATGCCCTCTTCGGAGCAGTTCAAGGTAGATGATGTTCTCCAGAATGTGCCCAACGTCGCCCGGCCTGTTTCCAAGGAGAAAAGGCCGGAGGGCAAGGTCAACCGCGTAGAACTTAGCCCCTGTTTTGAGATACGCCTTGCCTTTGACGTCATAGCGGTTGGCGCGATACAGAATGAACGCGTCGCAGAGCGCCCGGAGATAGCCGTCAATCGTCGGAGCCGTCGTCTTGCGCCCCGCCGACGTGAGCGCGTTGCTGATGCCCTGTATCGAGGTCAGATTACCGATGTTGTCGAACATGAAGCGAACGACGCTCTCCAGCATGGCTACGTCCTTGACCCCCGCACGCTGGACGACGTCCTTCAGGAGAACCGTATTGTATATACCCGACAGGTAATCGCGGATCGTCGGACGGTCATTGCCAATCTCGGTGACGAGGTACGGAAAGGAGCCCTGCTGCAGGTACTCGGTGTAGGCTCGGGCTACGCTGTCCGGCTTACCGCGGGCAGCCAGGTACTCTTTGAAGGAGAACGGCAGCATGTCGATTTCGGCGTACCGGCCGGAAAGGAGCGTGGCAAGCTCGCCGGAGAGCAGACCCGCGTTTGACCCCGTGATATAGAGGTCGACGTTCTTCTTCACATACAGGCTGTCCACGGCTTTCTCAAAGCCTTCGATCCGCTGCACCTCATCCAAGAACACGTAGTTCGTGCCGCCCGAAACAAGCCTGGAGTTGACGAGCGCGTAGAGTGCCCGGTGATCCGTCACGTCAAGGTAATCACCCTCTTCCAGATTGATGGCTATAATGCGAGAGGCGTGTACGCCTTCGTCACGCAAAGACTGCTGGAACAACTCCAGCAGCGTCGACTTCCCGCAGCGGCGAATGCCGGATACAACCTTGATGAGGCGCTTGCCTCTCAAGCGGCGGAGTTTATCGAGATAGAGTGGCCGGGCGACCATAACGCACAGTTCCTTATTGGCTCAAAGCGTATCAAAGGGTCTACCATGCGTGCAACAGAAAATAAAATAGACTTTAGAAAGTTGTTAAAAAATGAATTTTATAAATCATGGGCAAGCCGCTAAAAACAGCACCTTAGCGCAGCGTCATGCGTCCCACCTTATAGCGGCGCGAGCCGTCATCGCCCGGCAGCGGCAGAGCAAGCACCGGCGAGCCGTCGCGCTTGCCGACCGAAACAAAGACATCGTAATCGCCGGGCTTGGTGGCCGGCGCGGTCAAACCGGCGCGGAAGCGGCTGCGGTGGGCCACCGGCGTGGCGGCGTCCGGCGCGGCGACCGGCAACTGCCGCACGTCGAAGGTCTCGTCGGAAAGCACGGCCACGAGGCCGCCCTTCTCGTCCTTGAGCGTGAGCGCCGGGAAGCCGCCGCCGTAACAGGGCGCGACGCCCGCGTTCGCCCAGGTCCAGTTCACCTCGAACCCCTCGCCGACCTTCGCTTCTTTCGGCAGCACGAGTTCGCGCAACTGGATGCGGTAACCCAGGCGTCGGCTGATCCGGTCAATGATCTCACGGTTCTTTTCCAGCAGCTCCTGAGGCCACCAGTGGATGGACATGAAACTCGCATGGTAATCCTCCACCGATTTGAGCAGCAGCTCGGGATCCCACGCCTTGCGCTCAACCGAGCCGCCATAGTGCTCGTGTTCCAGAATCACCGGCAGCGTGGGCCAGCACCTCTGCGCCTGATCGGCGTGGTACCACGAGTTCGGCGGAGGCTGGACGAGAATGCTGTCGTCCCGAAGAGTCACGCCCTTCTCGCGGGCGTAGTCGAGCAAGGGATACACGCCGGAGACGTTATTGTGGCCGGAGACGTCGTCGCTGATGCAGAGCAGCGAGCGCGGAAACAGCTTCACATGCAGGTCGATGTGCCGCTTCACGTCCCCGTTCATTTTCTCCTGCGGCACCTGGCTGCTCATGAACGTGTGTCCCTCGCCCCACATCCCGTAGGTGCCGATATCGATGAAGGCGACCTCGGGACGGCCGTCATACCGCGCGGCCATGGCCTTGAGAAAGTTCTCCAGCTTGGCGAGAAAGACCGGATCGACGAAATCGGGGTCCCAACACGTTCCTTGTTCGGAGGGGCCCTTGCCGAACTCGTAGAAGACGCCTTTGGCGCCCGCCTGCTTGACCCACTCCGGCGTGGCAAAACGCAGCCAGTTCTCTGAACAGGTGATGCGGAACGCCACCTGGCAGCCGCGTGCGAGCCAGCGTTGAGCGGGGGTGTCGAGCGCGGCCCAGTTGAACACGCCCTCTGCCGGCTCGATAAAGGCCCAGGGCAGACGCAGATAGACCGTCGAGCAGCCGGGAAACCACGCCAGCGCGTCGGACGGCTCCAGCCGCGAACCGTAGTTCTGCGGGACATTGGAATAGAAATGCATGGTCCAGCCCATGCCGGGATTGACCAGCGGGCGCCCATCATCCGAAGGACGGATGGTCACCGACTCTTGGGCGTTCAGGCTCATCAAGGCCGACAGGCCCAACACCAACGCGCCTCTTGCCATGGCCGTTTCCCCCATTCATTTATTGCAGATACAAAAGATCCGGAGCGAGCTTCATCACCTGATTCCGGCAATAGGCGTAAATCTTGTCCGCCGGCGCATTGGTCATGCGCCGCACCGTTTCGGCCAATACTTGTGCGTCCGCGAAAGCGATCTGGCTGATGATTTTTTTGACGAGCGGGATGAGGTTGGGCGACATGCTGAGCTCATCCACGCCCATGCCGACCAGCAGGACCGCCATCACGGGGTCGGCCGCCGTCTCGCCGCAGATGGACACCTTGAGGGCATGCTCGTGGGCGGCCTTGACGGTCAGGGCGATCAACTGCAACACGGCCGGATGCGTGGGCTGGTACAGACGCGCGACCGTCTCGTTGAGGCGGTCGACGGCGAGCGTGTATTGGATCAGATCATTGGTGCCGATCGAGAAAAAGTCCGACTCGTTGGCAAGCGCGTCAGCGATCAGCGCCGCGGCGGGAATCTCGATCATCACGCCCCGCTTGATCTGCTCGTTAAAAGGGATCCCTTCGGCCTTCATCTCGTTCATGCAGGTCCGCACCTCGATGTTTGCGGCACGCAACTCTTCGATGGTCGAGATCATGGGATACATGAGCTGCACGTTACCGCGCACGCTGGCCCTCAGAATCGCACGCACTTGCCTTCTGAACACGTCCGGGTTGCGGAGCAAATAGCGGATCGAACGGTTGCCAAGAAAAGGATTGGCCTCTTTATGCGAGGACGCCGACGCGCCCTTGGTCATCTTGTCGCCGCCAATGTCCAGCGCGCGGATCGTGACCGGCTGACCTTCTGGAAGGGCGCGTGCCGCAGCCGTATAGGCGTGCGTCTGCTCCTCTTCGGTCGGCTCGCGGTCCATCGTCAGCCACAGGTACTCCGAACGGTAGAGTCCGACGCCTTCG